>NZ_JBEPEH010000012.1:0-85880 GCF_040300725.1 Dactylosporangium sp. NPDC000244 | reverse complement strand
CTCAGTGGCCACAGCAGCACGAGTTCGTCGACGCTCGCGCTGCTCCGGCCGGCCGCTGGTCTTCGGCGGCCGGCCGGAGCCTCGGTGCCTTCGGCGCGTCGGGCGAGGCGGGTCGGGCGAGGCGGGATCGGGCTTGTATCCCGTGGCCGTCAGACCGGGAGGCGGTCGTCGGCGTCGGATGGGAGTGGGGTGCGGGTGGGCGTGACGGTGAAGGTCAGGCCGGTCGCGTCCGTGGCGGTGGTGATGGTCTCGCCCGGGTTCAGGGTGCCCTGCAGCAGGCGGGTGGACAGTTCGTTCTCCAGTTCGCGGCGGATGGTTCGGCGCAAGGGGCGGGCGCCCAGGGCTGGGTCCGTGCCTGCCGTCGCCAGATAGTGGCGGGCGTCGTCTGTCACCACCAGGGTGATGCCGCGGGAGTCGAGTTCGAGGAAGACGCGGGTCAGGTGCTGGTCGACGATCGTCAGGAGGTCGTCCGGCGTCAAGGGGTGGAAGACCAGGATGTCGTCGATGCGGTTCAGGAACTCCGGGCGGAAGTGGCGGCGCAGGTCGCGGGTGAATGCCGATTGGGACGAGGACAGGTCGGTGGCGAACCGCGCGGGTGGGGCGGTGGGTGGCCGGGACGCGGTGGGCGGCTGAAGCGGTGCGACGGCGGGTGCTGCGGGCGGAGGCGACGGAGCGACGTGTGAAGGAGGAACTGGAGCGTCCGAGGCAGGAGACGGTGGCGCGGAAGAAGGGGCGACGTGCGAGGGAGGAGTCGGAACGCCCTGGGCGGGAGCCGGTGGCGTGGACGCAGGAGCAGGAGCAGGAGCAGGAGCAGGAGCAGGAGCAGGAGCAGGAGTCGGAGTAGGAGTCGGGGGCGTTAGTGCCGGGGCGAAGCCGGCCGGGGTCGTTGCCGTGCCCAGGTTGGTGGTCAGGATCAGGATCGTGTGGCGGAAGTCGGCGCGGCGGCCCTGGGCGTCGGTCAAGTGGCCGTCTTCCAGGATCTGCAGCAGGGCGTTGAACACGTCCGGGTGGGCCTTCTCGATCTCGTCGAAGAGGATGACCGAGAAGGGGCGGCGGCGGACTCGTTCCGTCAGCTGGCCGCCCTCGTCGTGGCCGATGTAGCCGGGTGGGGCGCCGACCAGGCGGGCGACCGTGTGGTGGTCGTGGTACTCCGACATGTCGAGCTGGATCAGGGCGTCCTCGGTGCCGAAGAGGTGCTCGGCCAGGGCCTTCGCCAGCGAGGACTTTCCGACGCCGGACGGGCCCGCGAAGATGAAGGACGCCGTCGGGCGCTTCGGGTCGCTCAGGCCGGTGCGGGAGCCGCGCACGGCGTCGGCCACGGCTCGCACGGCGTGGGCCTGGCCCACGACCCGCGAGTGCAGAGACCGCTCCAGGCCCAGCAGGCGCGTCGCCTCGTCGGCGGACAGGGCGCCCACCGGGATGCCGGTCCAGGTGGACAGGACCTCCGCGATCCGGTCGCGGTCCACCACGATCGGGGAGCCGGAGCCGGAGCCAGGGGCGGGGGCGGGGGCGAAGCCAGGGGCGGGGGCGGGGGCGAAGCCAGGGGCGGGGGCGGGGGCGAAGCCGGAGCCGGGGGCGAATCCGGAAGCGGAGGCGGCTGCGGAGGTGGAGGTGGAGGCGGACGTGGGTGAGGCCAGGGCCGCACGCGCGCCGGACTCGTCCAGCAGGTCGATGGCCTTGTCCGGCAGGCGGCGCTGCGGGACGTAGCGGTCGGAGAGCGTCACGGCCGCGCGCACGGCGTCGTCGGTGTACGTCACGCCGTGGTGGGACTCGTAGCCCGCGCGCAGGCCCTGCAGGATCGCGATCGACTCGGGGACCGTCGGGGGCTCGATCGTCACCGGCTGGAAGCGGCGGTCGAGGGCGCCGTCCTTGGCGATGTACCGCCGGTATTCCTCCGTCGTCGTCGCCCCGATCGTCTGCAGCTCGCCGCGGGCCAGCAGCGGCTTGAGCAGCGACGCGGCGTCGATGGCGCCCTCGGCGGCGCCGGCGCCGACCAGGGTGTGGATCTCGTCGATGAAGACGATGACGTCGCCGCGGGTGCGGATCTCCTTGATGACCTTGCGCAGGCGCTCCTCGAAGTCGCCTCGGTAGCGCGAGCCCGCCACCAGGCCGCCGAGGTCCAGCGAGTAGACGCTGCGGCCGGTCAGCGCGGGCGGCACCGAGCCGGCCACGATGCGCTGGGCCAGGCCCTCGACGACGGCGGTCTTGCCGACACCGGGCTCACCCGTGAGGATCGGGTTGTTCTTGCGCCGGCAGGTGAGGATCTGCACGACCCGCTCGATCTCGGCGTCGCGGCCGATCACCGGGTCGAGGGTGCCGTTGCGCGCGTCGGCGGTCAGGTCGTGGCCGAACTGGTCCAGCGTCGGGCTCGCCGGGCGCTGCGCCGAGCCGGAGCCGGCCGGGCCCAGGGCCGACGGGTGGCCGGTCAGGCCGTCCATGATCTGGGCCCGCAGCGCGTTGGGGGCGGCGCCGAGGCGGATCAGGACCTGGGCGGCGGTGCCCTCGCCCTCCCGGATCAGGCCGAGCAGGATGTGCTCGGTGCAGACGCGGTCGTGGCCGAGCCGCAGGGACTCGCGCAGGGCCAGCTCGAGGATCTTCCTGGCGCGGGGCGTGAACGGGATGTTGGCGACCGGGGCCTGCGCGCCGAGGCCGACGAGGTCCTCGACCTCGTGGCGGACCTGCTCGAGGCTGACGCCGACGGCGCGCAGGGCCGCGCCGCCGATGCCGTCGTGCTCCATCAGCAGGCCCAGGAGCAGGTGCTCGGAGCCGAGGTAGTTGTGGTTGAGGGTGCGGGCCGACTCCTGGGCCAGCACGACGGCGCGGCGGGCCGAGTCGGTGAAACGCTCGAACATGGGGCATCGACGCCTTCCGGCGGGCAGCACCCGCCCTCGACACGAAGGTGGATGCGCTGAGTCGAAGCCTCTTGGCCGTCACGCGGGACAGCGCGGGTAGGCGCCCTACCCGAAGAACCTTGGGACCACGATAACGCCACAGGACGGCAAACCCGTTCCGCTGAGAGCGAAGCGAGGTGATACAAGGATTCGGTGACGGCAACGACGCTGTTCCAACGCACCGCGGGCCCGCTCGGCGCGCCCTTCCTGCTGCTCGGCGGGTCGCTGGGCAGCAACCTCGACATGTGGCGGCCGCAGCTGCCGCGCTTCGGCGACCGGATGCGGGTGGTGCGCTTCGACCATCGCGGGCACGGCGGCTCGCCGGTCCCGCCGGGCCCGTACCGCATCGAGGACCTCGGCCGCGACGTCCTCGCCCTGCTCGACCGCCTCGGGATCGAGCGGGCGAGCTACTGCGGCCTGTCCCTGGGCGGCATGGTGGGCATGTGGCTGGCCGCCCACGCACCCGAGCGCATCGAGCGCCTGGTGCTCATCTGCACCTCGGCCCACCTGCCGCCCGCCGACAGCTGGCTGGACCGGGCCCGGCAGGTGCGGGCCGCCGGGATGCAGCCGGTCGCGGACGCGGTCCTCGGCCGGTGGTTCACGCCCCGCTACCGCGCCGCGCTGCCGGCCCGGGTCGCGCCCTACCGGGCGATGATCGCCGCCTGCCCGGCCGAGGGCTACGCGGGCGGCTGCGAGGCGATCGCCGCCATGGACCTGCGCGCCGACCTGGACCGCATCGCCGCCCCGACACTGGTGATCGCCGGGGCGGACGATCCGGCCACGCCGCCGGAGCACGGTGAGCTGATCGAGCGCCGGGTCCGCACCAGCCGTCTCGTGGTCGTACCGAACGCCGCCCATCTGGCGAACGTGGAGCAGCCGGAGGCGATCAGCCAGCTCATCGCCGATCACGTGATGGACTGATACACCGCCAGGGTCCGGTCGGCGATCGCCGCCCAGGAGAAGTGGTCCACGGCCCGCTGCCGACCGGCCCGGCCGAACGCGGCCGCCCGCGCCGGGTCCTCCAGCAGCGACGTCATCGCGTCGGCGAGCCCGGCCACGAACCGGTCGGGGTCCAGCGGCGTGCCGGAGCCGTCCGCGACCTGCTCGATCGGCACCAGCAGCCCGGTCTCGCGGTCGGCGACGACCTCGGGGATGCCGCCGGTCGCGGTCGCCACGACCGCCGTCTGGCAGGCCATCGCCTCGAGGTTCACGATGCCCATCGGCTCGTAGATCGACGGGCAGACGAACAGGGTGGCGTGCGTGAGGACCTGGATGACCTCGCGCTTGGGCAGCATCTCCTGCACCCACACGACCCCGGAGCGGGTCGCCTTGAGCTCGTCGGCCAGGGCGGTGACCTCGGCCGCGATCTCCGGCGTGTCGGGCGCGCCGGCCAGCAGGACGATCTGCGTGTCCGGCGGCAGCGACCGGGCGGCGCGCAGCAGGTACGGCAACCCCTTCTGCCGCGTGATCCGCCCGACGTAGACGACGCTCGGCCGCGCCGGGTCGATCCCGAGGCGCTCCAGCACGTCGGTCGCCGGATCGGGCGAGTACTGCTCCGTGTCGATGCCGTTGTAGACGACGTGCACCTTGTCCGGGTCGACGCCGGGGTAGGCGCGCAGCACGTCGGCCTTCATCCCGGCCGACACGGCGATGACGGCGTCGGCGGCCTCGATCGCGGTCCGCTCGCACCACGACGACAGCGCATACCCGCCGCCGAGCTGCTCGGCCTTCCACGGGCGCAGCGGCTCCAGGCTGTGCGTGGTCACCACGTGCGGCACCCCGTGCAGCAGCTTGGCGACGTGCCCGGCCAGGTTCGCGTACCAGGTGTGGCTGTGCACGACGTCGGTGCCGGCGCACCCGGCGGCCATCTCCAGGTCGACGCCCATGGTGCGCAGGGCGGCGTTGGCCCCGGCCAGCCCCGCGGGGTCGGCGTACCCGGTCACCCCGGCCTCGGCGCGCGGCGCCCCGAAGCAGTGCACGCGCACGTCCAGCGGGGCCGAGCGCAGGTTGCGAAGCTCGCGGGCCAGATACTCCAGATGCACGCCCGCGCCGCCGTAGACGTCGGGCGGGTATTCTCGGGTGAGCAGGTCTACTCGCACGCACCAAACACTAATTGCTGTTCGTCTGGCGCAACACGCCGGACACGTTTAGCGTCTGGCCCATGGCTGCCAAGAACGTCCTCGCGATCGTCCTCGCCGGAGGCGAGGGCAAGCGGCTCATGCCCTTGACCACTGACCGGGCCAAGCCCGCGGTGCCGTTCGGCGGCATATACCGCCTGATCGACTTCGTGCTGTCCAACCTGGCCAACGGCGGCTATCTCAAGATGGTCGTGCTGACCCAGTACAAGTCGCACTCGCTGGACCGGCACGTCACGAAGACCTGGCGGATGTCGACGCTGCTGGGCAACTACGTGACGCCGGTGCCCGCGCAGCAGCGCCTGGGCCCGCGCTGGTTCGCCGGCTCCGCCGACGCCATCTACCAGAGCCTGAACCTCATCAACGACGAGCGGCCCGACTACGTCATCGTCTTCGGCGCAGACCACATCTACCGGATGGACCCCGAGCAGATGGTGCGCCAGCACATCGAGTCCGGGGCGGCCGCCACGGTGGCCGGCATCCGCCAGCCGCTGTCGACCGCCGACCAGTTCGGGGTCATCGAGGTCGGCGAGAGCGGCCGGCAGATCAGCGCCTTCCGCGAGAAGCCCAAGGACGCCCGGGGCCTGCCGGACAGCCCCGGCGAGATCTTCGCGTCGATGGGCAACTACGTGTTCACCACCGACGCGCTCATCGACGCGGTGACCCGGGACGCGCAGGACGCGTCCAGCAAGCACGACATGGGCGGCAACATCATTCCGTACTTCGTGGAGAAGAACGACGCCGCCGTCTACGACTTCAGCACGAACGTGGTCCCGGGCAGCTCCGAGCGCGACCGCGGCTACTGGCGCGACGTCGGGACGCTGGACTCGTACTACGAGGCCAACATGGACCTCATCTCGGTGCAGCCGGTCTTCAACCTGTACAACTTCGACTGGCCGATCTTCACCGGGAACAGCCCGTGGCCGCCGGCCAAGTTCGTGCACGGCTGGGGCGAGCGCGTCGGCCGGGCGATCGGCTCGATGATCTCCCCCGGCGCGGTCATCTCCGGCTCGCTGGTGGAGAACTCGGTGGTCTCCCCCAACGTGAAGGTGCACTCCTGGGCCCACGTCGAGGGCTCGGTGCTCATGGAGGGCGTCGACATCGGGCGGCACGCCGTGGTGCGCAACGCCATCCTGGACAAGAACGTCGTCGTGCCCGAGGGCGCCGAGATCGGCGTCGACCTCGAGCGCGACCGGAAGCGGTTCACCGTCTCCGAGGGCGGCATCGTCGTGGTGGGCAAAGGTCAGCGCGTCGAGCCGTAGCTTCACCCTGCAGGCACCGCGACAATTCGATACGGTGAGGATCATGGGCAATTCCCCTGAGGCGCTCAAGACGGAGATCGCGACCCCAAAAGCGACCGAAACGGAGATCGCGCTGTCCGAGGAACCGGTCGAGCCCCAGGAGACGGCCGAGTCGCCGGCGGCGTCCTTCCACGCCCCGGCGGTCGGGATCGGCCAGCGGTTCCCCATCGAACAGGTCACCCCGCAGATCGAGGGCGGTCGCTTCGCGGCCAAGGCCGTCGTCGGCGAGGCGGTGCCGGTCTCCGCGGTGTCGTACCGAGAGGGCCACGCCATGATGGGGTGCAACGTCGTGCTCATCGCGCCCGACGGCACGGAGCGGCCGTTCAACCGGCTGCGCCCCGGCCCGGCCGGCACCGACTCCTGGCTCGGCGAGATCCGGCCCGACGCGGTCGGCGCGTGGCGCTTCGCCGTCGAGGCGTTCAGCGACCCGTACCTCACCTGGCACAGCGCCGTGTCCAAGAAGATCGCCGCCGGCCAGGGCCTCGAGGACCTCGCCAACGACCTGGCCGAGGGTGCGACGCTGCTGCGCGAGGCGGCCGCGGACATGCCGGACGGGGAGCGCGGGCGGGTCCTCGGCGCGGCCGGCGCCCTCGACGACGCCGGCATCCCGCTGTTCGCGCGGGTGTCGCCGGCGCTGGACCTCACCGACGTGCTGTGGCGGCACCCGCTGCGCCAGCAGGTGACCCGCGGCGACGCGCTGCCGCTGTGGTGCGACCGGGAGCGGGCGCTGTTCTCGGCCTGGTACGAGTTCTTCCCGCGCTCCGAGGGCGCCGTCGTGGACGAGCGCGGCAAGCCGGTCAGGCACGGCACGTTCGCCTCCGCCACGCCGCGCCTGGCGCAGGTGGCGGACATGGGGTTCGACGTCGTGTACCTCCCCCCGATCCACCCGATCGGCCGCAGCAACCGCAAGGGCCCGAACAACACCCTGGTCGCCGGGCCCGAGGACGTCGGCTCCCCGTGGGCCATCGGCGCGGCCGAGGGCGGGCACGACGCCCTCCACCCGGACCTCGGCACCCTGGCCGACTTCAAGGCGTTCATCGGCGCGGCGCACGGAGCCGGCGTGGAGATCGCCATGGACCTGGCGCTGCAGTGCGCGCCGGACCACCCGTGGGTCACCGAGCACCCGGAGTGGTTCACCACCCGCGCCGACGGCTCGATCGCCTACGCCGAGAACCCGCCGAAGAAGTACCAGGACATCTACCCGCTCAACTTCGACAACGACCCCGAGGGCATCCGCGCCGAGATCCTGCGCGTGGTCCTGCACTGGGTCGAGCAGGGCGTGAAGATCTTCCGGGTCGACAACCCGCACACGAAGCCGGTGGGCTTCTGGCACTGGATCATCGGCGAGGTCAAGGCGGTCGACCCCGACGTGCTGTTCCTCGCCGAGGCGTTCACCCGCCCGGCGATGATGCACGGGCTGGGCAAGATCGGCTTCACGCAGTCGTACACGTACTTCACCTGGCGCGTCGAGGGCTGGGAGATCCGCGAGTACGTCAACGAGCTCATCGCGGCCGCGGACTACATGCGCCCGAACTTCTGGCCGAACACCCCCGACATCCTGCCCGTGCACCTGCAGCGGGGCGGGCCGCCGATGTTCAAGATCCGGGCCGTGCTCGCCGCGCTGCTGAGCCCGTCCTGGGGCATGTACGCGGGCTTCGAGCTCTTCGAGCACCTGCCGCGCCCGGGCGCCGAGGAGTACCTGGACAACGAGAAGTTCCAGCTGCGCCCGCGCGACTGGGAGGCCGCCGAGGCGGGCGGCGAGTCCCTCGCGCCGTACCTGCGCCGGCTCAACACCGTGCGCCGCGAGCACAAGGCGCTGCAGCGGCTGCGCAACACGGTGTTCCACGGCATCGACAACGAGCAGGTGCTGTGCTGGTCCAAGCGCGACCCCGAGACCGACGACACCGTCCTCGTCGTCGTGTCGCTGGATTCACACAACGTGCAGTGGGGTAACACGACACTGGACATGCCCGCGCTCGGTTTCGACTGGCACGAGCGGTTCACGGTCCGCGACGAGATCACCGGCGCGACCTTCGACTGGGGACAGCACAACGCCGTCCGGCTCGATCCCTACTACGAGCCGGCACACGTGTTCACGGTGCACCGGCACCGGTGAACGACCGGTGAGCGGGGCAGGCTAGACGGCTAGGCAAGGTGGGTACAGCATGAGCGACGCAGTCGAGCACCCGTCCTCCAGCGACTTCAGCCAGGCGCGGGTGCTGCCCGCCGAGGAGCGCTGGTTCCAGCGGGCGGTCTTCTACGAGGTGCTGGTGCGGGCGTTCGCGGACTCCAACGCGGACGGTGCCGGCGACCTCAAGGGGCTCATCGGCCAGCTCGACTATCTGCAGTGGCTCGGCGTCGACTGCCTGTGGCTGCCACCGTTCTACGACTCGCCGCTGCGCGACGGCGGGTACGACATCCGGGACTTCTACAAGGTCCTGCCCGAGTTCGGCACCGTCGAGGACTTCGTCGCCCTGCTCGACGCGGCCCACAAGCGCGGCATCCGGGTCATCACCGACCTGGTCATGAACCACACCTCGGACTCCCACCAGTGGTTCCAGGAGTCCCGGCGCGACCCCGACGGCCCGTACGGCGACTACTACGTGTGGTCCGACACCGACAAGGCCTACTCCGACGCCCGGATCATCTTCGTCGACACCGAGGAGTCCAACTGGACCTTCGACCCGGTGCGGCGGCAGTTCTTCTGGCACCGGTTCTTCTCCCACCAGCCGGACCTCAACTACGCCAACCCCGAGGTCCAGCGCGAGATGATCGACGTGCTGCGGTTCTGGCTGGACCTGGGCATCGACGGCTTCCGGCTCGACGCGGTGCCGTACCTCTTCGAGTCCGAGGGCACCAACTGCGAGAACCTGCCCGAGACCCACGAGTTCCTGCGCCGCTGCCGCAAGGTCATCGACGACGAGTTCCCCGGCCGGGTCCTGCTCGCCGAGGCCAACCAGTGGCCGGCCGACGTCGTGGAGTACTTCGGCGACGGCGACGAGTGCCACATGGCGTTCCACTTCCCGCTCATGCCGCGCATCTTCATGGCCGTGCGCCGCGAGTCGCGCTTCCCGATCTCGGAGATCCTGGCCCACACCCCGCAGATCCCCGGCAACTGCCAGTGGGGCATCTTCCTGCGCAACCACGACGAGCTGACCCTCGAGATGGTCACCGACGAGGAGCGCGACTACATGTACGCGGAGTACGCCAAGGACCCGCGGATGCGCGCCAACGTGGGCATCCGGCGCCGGCTCGCCCCACTGCTGGAGAACGACCGCAACCAGATCGAGCTGTTCACCGCCCTGCTGCTCTCCCTGCCCGGCTCCCCGGTGCTGTACTACGGCGACGAGATCGGCATGGGCGACAACATCTGGCTCGGCGACCGCGACGGCGTGCGCACCCCGATGCAGTGGACCCCGGACCGCAACGCCGGCTTCTCGCAGGCCAACCCGGGCCGGCTCTACCTGCCGGCGATCCAGGACCACGTGTACGGCTACCAGTCGGTCAACGTCGAGGCCCAGCGGGAGAGCTCCACCTCGGTGCTCAACTGGACCCGCACGATGCTGCAGGTCCGCCGCCGCCACGAGGCCTTCGCCGCCGGTGAGTTCCGCGAGCTGGGCGGCTCCAACCCCTCGATCCTCGCCTTCGTGCGGGTCCACGGCGACGACGTCGTGCTGTGCGTGAACAACCTGTCGCGTTTCCCGCAGCCGATCGAGCTGAACCTGCAGAATTGGGCCGGATACACGCCCATCGAGCTCACGGGGCACGTCCAGTTCCCGGCGATCGGCCAGCTGCCGTATCTGCTGACCCTGCCGGGACACGGTTTCTACTGGTTCCAGCTGACCGCGCCGGTAGAGCAGAGCTGACTGAGAAGGCGATGAGGATGGCCATGACGACGCTGCCGTACACCGACTGGCTGCCGCACCAGCGGTGGTACGCGGGCCGCGCCCGCACCCTCACGAAGGCCGAGCCCGCCGTTGTCACGCACCTGCCCGACGGGCTCGACCACGTGTTACTCGACGCGCACTACGAGGACGGCGGGTCGGAGCGGTACCAGATCTTCGTCGGCTGGAACCTCGACGTGGCCGCGGAGCTGTCGGCGGCGGCCCTCATCGGCGCCGACGGCGACCGCACCGCCTCCGACGCGCTCTACGACGAGCATTCGTCCCAGCGCATCCTCGCGCTCATCGACACCGGCGCGGTCGTCGACGGGGTGCGGTTCGTGCCCGAGCCCGGGGTCGCGCTGCCGGTCGACGCGCCCGCGCGGATCTCCGGCGCCGAGCAGAGCAACACGTCGGTGGTCTTCGACAGCGCCGCGATTCTCAAGGCGTTCCGCCGCGTGACCGCCGGCATCAACCCGGACCTCGAGCTCAACCGGGTGCTCGCGCGGGCCGGCTGCCCGAACGTGGCCCGGCTGCTGGGCGCCATCGAGAGCGACACCCCCGACGGCGAGCACCTGGCGCTGGCGATGGTGACGGAGTACGCCCAGAACTCGGCCGAAGGCTGGGCGATGGCGACCACGAGCGCCCGCGACCTCTACGCCGAGCACGACCTGAACCCCGAGGAAGTGGGCGGCGACTTCGCCGGCGAGTCCACCCGGCTGGGCGAGGCCGTCGCGCACGTGCACAGCACCCTCGCCGCCGAGCTGGGCACGCAGGCCGCTCCCCCGCCGGTCGAGGCGATGCTGGACCGGCTCGACAACGCCGTGCGGGTCGTGCCCGACCTCGAGGCGCTGGCCGGTGACATCGCCGCCCTGTTCCGCTCGATCGGCGACGAGCCCGTGCGCACCCAGCGCATCCACGGCGACCTGCACCTCGGCCAGGTCCTGCGCACGCCCGAGTCCTGGCTGCTCATCGACTTCGAGGGCGAGCCCGGCGTGCCGGTGCAGGAGCGCCGGAGGCCGGACTCGGCGCTGCGGGACGTCGCCGGCATGCTGCGCTCCTACGAGTACGCCGCCTACCAGCTGCTGCTCGGCCAGGAGGACGACGAGGACCTCGACCGCCGGGCCCGCCAGTGGGTCGACCGTAACCGTGACGCATTCTGCGACGGTTATGCTGCCGCGGCGGGGTACGACCCGCGGGAGGACCGGGCCCTGCTGCGCGCCTACGAGCTGGACAAAGCGGTTTACGAGAGCGCGTACGAGGCACGGTACCGGCCGGGCTGGCTGCGGATTCCCCTGCAGTCGATCGAGCGCATGGTGAACGGTTCCGACCTGACGACAAGGTGAGCACCCCTATGAATCTCGACGACCTCATCGCCGGCCGGTCCCACGACCCGCACGGCCTCCTCGGCGCGCACCCCGGCACCGACACGACGGTGATCCGGGCGCTGCGCCGGGGAGCCGCGGATGTGGCCGTGGTCGCCGGCGGCGAGCGATACCCGATGACGCAGGTGCACGGCGACGGCGTGTTCGAGGTCGAGATCCCCGGCGTCGTCGACGACTACCGCATCGACGCCGACGGCACGCTCGGCGACGACCCGTACCGCCACCTGCCGACCCTCGGCGACCTCGACCTGCACCTCATCCAGGAGGGGCGGCACGAGCGGCTGTGGACCGTCCTCGGCGCGCAGGTGCGCCCCGATGGCGTCGCCTTCTCGGTGTGGGCCCCGAACGCGCGCGGCGTGCGCGTGGTCGGCGACTTCACCGGCTGGGGCGCGCACGACGGGCTGCCGATGCGCTCGCTCGGCGGCAGCGGCGTGTGGGAGCTCTTCGTCCCGGACGCGCGCGCCGGGCAGAAGTACAAGTTCCGGCTCCTGACCCCGGACAACGACTGGGTGGAGAAGGCCGACCCGCTCGCCCAGCACACCGAGGAGCCGCCGGCCACCGCGAGCGTCGTCTACAGCTCGCAGTACGACTGGAAGGACGCGGACTGGGTCGCCTCCCGCGCCGAGCGGCGCACGCACGAGGAGCCGGTGAGCATCTACGAGGTGCACCTGGGCTCGTGGCGGCCGGGCCTGTCGTACCTGGAGCTGGCCGACCAGCTCACCGAGTACGTCAAGGAGATGGGCTTCACGCACGTGGAGTTCCTGCCCGTGATGGAGCACCCGTTCGGCGGCTCGTGGGGCTACCAGGTCACCGGCTACTACGCCCCGACCGCGCGCTTCGGCTCGCCGGACGAGTTCCGCCACCTCGTCGACCGGCTCCACCAGGCCGACATCGGCGTGATCCTGGACTGGGTGCCGGCGCACTTCCCCAAGGACTCGTGGGCGCTCGCCCGGTTCGACGGGACGCCGCTGTACGAGCACGGCGACTGGCGCCGCGGCGAGCACCCGGACTGGGGCACCCTCATCTTCGACTTCGGCCGCAAGGAGGTGCGCAACTTCCTCGTCGCGAACGCCTTGTACTGGTGCGAGGAGTTCCACGCCGACGCGCTGCGGGTCGACGCGGTCGCCTCGATGCTCTACCTCGACTACTCCCGCGAGCACGGGCAGTGGGCGCCGAACCAGTACGGCGGCCGCGAGAATCTCGACGCGATCTCCTTCCTGCAGGAGGCCAACGCGACCGTCTACAAGCACCACCCCGGCATCATGATGATCGCCGAGGAGTCGACGGCCTGGCTCGGCGTCACGCGCCCCACCGACTCCGGCGGGCTCGGCTTCGGCTTCAAGTGGAACATGGGCTGGATGCACGACACGCTCACGTACGTCGGCAAGGACCCGATCTACCGCCAGTACCACCACAACCAGATGACGTTCGCGACCGTCTACGCCTGGAGCGAGAACTACGTCCTGCCGATCAGCCACGACGAGGTCGTGCACGGCAAGGGCTCGCTCGTCGGCAAGATGCCGGGCGACCTGTGGAAGAAGGTCGCCAACGCGCGGGCGCTGCTGGCCTACATGTGGTCCTTCCCCGGCAAGCAGCTGCTGTTCATGGGCTGCGAGCTCGGCGACGAGCAGGAGTGGTCCGAGGAGCGCGGCCTGGACTGGGGCCTGGTCCAGGACCCGATGCGCGGCGGCCTGCAGAAGCTCGTGCGCGACCTGAACGACGTCTACAAGCGCACGTCGGCGCTGTGGACCCAGGACACCTCGCCCGACGGCTTCCGCTGGATCAACAACGAGGACTCCGGCGGCAACGTCTTCTCCTACCTGCGCTGGGGCGGCGACGGCTCGGTCGTCGCGGTCGTCGTGAACTTCGCGGCGCACCCGCACGAGGGGTACCGCATCGGCCTGCCCTTCACTGGCCGCTGGCAGGAGATCCTCAACACCGACGCCGACGTGTACGGCGGATCGGGCGTCGGCAACATGGGCTCGGTCGAGGCCACGGGCCAGCCCGCGAACGGGTTGCCCGCCTCGGCCGAGATTCGCGTCCCACCGCTGGGTGCCCTCTGGCTGAAGCTGGGGTAGTAGCGTCTCTGGCATGAGCGTGGACTTCCGCGACACCATCGCCATCGCGGCCCCGGCCACGGTGGCCGGCGACATCATGAAGGCGGTTCAGGAGTGGCCCTCCTGGACCGCTTCCGTGTCCCATGTGGACCGTGCCGCGTCCGGGCCCCTGACCGTGGGCGAGACCGTGGTCGTGACCCAGCCGAAGCTCCGCCCGTCGACCTGGACCGTCACGAAGGTCGACGCCCACGGCTTCGAGTGGTCCTCGGACTCGGCTCCGGGCGTGCGCAACGTCGGCGGCCACTGGGCCATCGACAACGGCGACGGGACGTGCACGGCCGAGCTGACCCTGTCCTTCGCGGGCCCCCTGGCCAGGATCGTGACCCTGTTCTACGGCAGCCTGATCCGCCGCTACATCCGCATGGAGGCGGAGGGCCTGCGCAAGGCCGCGGAGGCCGCCGCACACGGATCGTGACCGGTTCTGCTTCTCCGTAACCGGAGCAAGATCCAATTTTTTCGGCCCGGGTAGGCTTGGATCATAGGAACGGCAGGCGAGCCCCAGTCACCGCTGTGCCCCCATGTTTCAACTTGCTCAGGGACGGAGGAACGGCAGGACGTTGTGGTCGTAGACGAGCACCGTCCACCGCGTGAACTCGACCACCCGCACCGGCGCCCCGAGCTGGAGCACGACCCCGCTGAGCGTCCCGTAGCGCTCGAGCTCCCGGTCCACGATGACGAACCGGGCGTCGTGGCGGCGCGGGTCGAACGCCTCGGCCTGGGACTCCCAGTGGAACGCGCGCGGCACCTCGTCGACGACGGGCGCGACGCGCACCCGGCCGTCGGTGGCCACGGTGACCGTGTGGGAGGCCCAGTAGGCGCCGAGGCCGTAGCGGAGGTCGTGGGCGTCGAGCCAGGCGGCCACCTCGGCCGCCTCGGTAGGCCGAGGCTTCGCCACGGCGGCCTGGGCCGCGAAGGCGGCGACGAGGACGGCGGCCGCAAGCACGGCGCCGCCCCGGACCACCTTCGCCGGGACCGCACGAACCCACGCCGGGATGACACGGGCTACCAGGACCGCACCGAAGGGCAGGACCACGACCACCTGGCGGGCGCTGGCCATGTCCGCCGCCTGCGTCGAGGCCACGAACGCGGCCAGGTTGACGATGATCGCGGCGGCCAGCCACTGTGCGACGCGATCATCCCGGTCCCGCCCCAGACCCAGGAGACGCCCGGTCGTCGCCACGGTCGCCACCAGGGCCGCGAGCATCAGCAGGAGCTTGATCGCGCCCGCGGCGCCGTAGAGGGCGGTGAGCGCGGGGCCGGCGTCGTCGAGGTACGGGAAGTAGGCGCCGAAGTCCAGCGCCGTGGCGCGGGCCAGCATCGCGAGGTGCGACGGGACCGCGTCCCAGGTGGTGAACTCGGCGATCGGCTCGTGGACCTGGTAGCCGCCGAAGCGGCCGATCAGCTTGACCGCCGCATGAGCGATGGCGGCCGAGGCCACCGCGGCGACCAGGAGATTGGCGTCCGGGGTCCGGTCGACGCGGGAGCGTCGGGCGAAATGTTCGAAAATGAGGCGATACGCGCTCACCGCGGCCAGGGGTAGCGCGCCGATGTACAGGGCCAGCGGGTCGGCCATCTGGGCCAGGGTCAGGACCAGCGTCACGGCCACGGGCCACCAGCGGCGCAGCCCGGCCCGGCGGTCGATCAGCAGGGCCGCCACCAGCAGCGGCACGCCCGTGCCGGTGTGGTTCGGGTTGAACAGCACGATCGCCCAGCCCGCGCCCGGCTCCGGGACCAGCATCACCGCGACCACCAGGGCCACCCGCAGCCAGGCCGCCCGGCCCGTCGCCGAGCCGCGCGCGACCAGCGACGCGAAGACGATCAGCAGCACGTACGTCGACGCGGCCGCCACGTGCACCACGTCCGGGTTCAGGCCGTAGCAGAGCTCGATCAGCGCGTACTGCACCAGCTCCGTCGGGTAGAACGACACGTCACTCAGCGTCCAGCCCGACAGGGCCACGTTGCCGTGCAGCAGGTCCCAGGCCTGCAGGGCGTTCGCGGCGCCGTCCGCGGTCACGCCGTTCGCCCGCGCCATCCGCAGGTAGCCCAGCAGCATCGCGGCGACCCCGGCCACCAGGAGGCCCGGCGTGACGAACCGGCCGCGGGGACGCGGGGCGGCGACCGGTGCAAGGGTGCGCCGCCGGGGAATGGTCGCGGTGGGCGTCTGGCTCACCCGGGCCATTCTGGGGGATGCGTACTGTCATCCATCGGCCAGGTCCGATCACCGACAGTACGCGCCGGGGCGCAACCTTTCGGCGTCGGCGACCGTCTTACCCGAAATGCGACTACACTGCGTAGCGTCATGCGCACACGAACAGTAATCGCCGTGGTCGTGGGGACGGCGCTCCTCGTGGGGCTCGCCGCGATGCGGTCCGCGGTCGGGCTGCCACCGCCGATCAACCCCTCGGCGTCGCCGTCGATGGCCCCGCCGCCGGCGTATCCGTCGCCGGTCGTCTCCGGGCCGGGGGCTCAGGCGGTCGACTGCTCGACGATCCCGCGGTACGGCACCGGAGTGCTCCCCGCCGACGGGGGCGGTGAGTTCATCCCGTACGGCGCGAACACCATCACCCGGTGCGACACCCCGTTGACCACCCCGGCGCCGACCGTCGCCCCGCCCGAGGTGCTGACCAAGGACGTCGACAGCTTCGTGCGGCTGCTCAACAGCCTGCCCGCGCCGCAGCCGGATCAGGCGTGCCTGCGCGTCGCGTTCCCCACCCAGCTGAGCTTCGTCATCACGTTCGAGCCGGCCACGCGGAAGCGGCCGCTGGTGATGGTGGTGGACCGCAACTGCGCGGCCCTGGTGATCACGGAGAACCTGTCGAGCCGGGTGCGGTCGTACGCGCAGCTCAACCCCATGCCGATCTTCGAGCAGCTGTTCGCGGCGCAGGGGCCGGGTCAGCGCTCCGGGTCCAGGGCCACGACGCGGTAGGAGCCCTCGGGGGCCGAGTGCTCGGGCGCGGGGCGGCTCGGCGTGTGCGAATGCACCCGCCCGCCCGCCGGGCCTCGGCGCGAGATCACCGGGAACGCCACGAAGCGGATCGGGTCCGGGGGCGGCGCGAGACGGCCCGAGCCCCAGCGCACCCACAGCGCCTCCCGCCCCGCGGCGGCCTCGGCGGCGAGCTTGTCCAGCGTGCGCCGGCGGTCGGCGTGGTCCACCTCGACCACCAGCGGCGAGCCGCCCGGGCGCGCGATGCCGACGTCGACGACCGAGAACTGCTGCTCGTAGGGCGGGGGCAGCGGCACGACGCTCGTCGCCCGCCGGTAGGCGCGCCAGCCCCGCCCCACGGCCCACGCGACGGTCGCGGCGATGAGCAGCTCCGTGACCTCGTCGGTGCCGCGGTCGGCGAACGTGAGCCCGTCCAGGTGCTCCTGCAACTCGGCGGCGGCGTCCATGGCAGGAACCCTAGACTGCGCGTGGTGGCACCCGAAAACATCCGCCGGGCCTACACGCGGCACAAGCACCGCGCGGGCGGGGAATGGCACGCCCGGGTCAGCGTCGGCGGGAGCGTCGTGGTCGAGGACGACGACGAGCGGCTGATCCGGGGGTACAGCGTGCAGAAGCTGGCCCTGGCGAGCGCCCTGCTGGCCAAGGCCGACCGCGGCGAGCTGGACCTGGGCCGGCGCATCCGCCTCGAGCGCTCCGACGTCCTCGGCGGTTCCGGGGTGTACCACCTGCAGCCCGTCCACGGCGACGAGCTCACGGTCGCGGGCGTGCTCACCGCGCTGCTGCTCGTCTCCGACAACACCGCCGTTCGGCTGTGCGGGCGGCTCGTCCCCGGCCCCGAGGTCAACGAGATCCTGGCCTCGCTCGGCCTGACCCGCACCCGCGTGGAGCCCACCGCCGCCGACCCGGCCCGCTTCCTCCTCGGCGCCACGACCGCCCGCGAGACCCACGACCTGCTCGCGCGCCTGGCCGCCGGGACGCTCCTGAGCGCGGCGAGCACCGCGTTCATGCTCGGCGTCCTGCGCGCCCCGGCCGGCTACCACGACGGCGTACGGCGGGATCTGCGCGGCCCCGACCGCGCCCGCGTGGCCACGAAACACGGCGCCGACCGCGACGCGACGGGCGCCGCGCGGCACGAGGCGGGGATCGTCTTCACCTCGGCCGGCGCACCGGCGGCCGTCTACGCCCTGTTCGCGGACGCCCTGGGGGACGCCGCGGACTACGGCCCGACGCATCCGGCCGTCCGGGCCCACGCCGCGCTGGGGCGGATCCTGCTCGAAAGTTGCTAGGTTCGGTCTATGTTGCAGCGGTACCGCGAGCAGTCGCGCTTCAGCGACCCCGGCCGGTTCGGCGAGCTCCTCGACGAGCTGCCCGATGACGTGGCGGGGCTGATGGCGGTGGTGCGCAACGTGGTCGTGCACTACCGGGCGGCCGGGATCGCGTTCGAGGGGGCCCGGCTCGCCGAGATCGACTCGCGCTGGGCCTCGCGGATGCTCGCGCTCGACCAGGAGCGCTTCCCCGGGCCGCTGGCCGAGCCGCGGCCGCAGGCGCAGCGGGTCGTCGGCTGCTGCCGCGACTTCACGCTGCTCACCATCGCGGCGCTGCGCCGGCGCGGGGTGCCCGCGCGCAGCCGGGTCGGGTTCTCGCCGTACTTCGCCGACGACTGGAACTACGACCACGTCGTCGCGGAATTTTGGAACGGCACCCGGTGGGTGCTCGCCGACGCGCAGCTCGACCCGGCCGACCACCCGTTCAACACCGCCGATCTGCCGCAGTTCATCACCGCGGCGCAGGCGTGGACGGCGCACCGGCGGGGGCTGATCGACGCCGACCGGTACGGGGTGGACCCGGCGCTGCCGTTCCACGGCCACCAGTTCCTGCTCGACTCGGTGCTGCTCGAGGTCGCGCACCGCCACGGCGACGAGGCGCTGCTGTGGGACCAGTGGGGGGCGATCACCGACCGGACCGCGGACGAGCTGGCCGAGCTGCTGCTGGCCGCCGACCGCGGGGACGCGGGCTCGGCGCGGACGCTGGCGAAGCGGTACGAGACCGACCCCTCGCTGCACCTGACCAACCGGGTGCACTGCATGAGCCCCAGCGGCTTCGACGGCTGGGTCTCGATCTAGGCATTCAGAGGGAGCGTACGACCCGGCCCTTGCCGCCCGTCTTCGCGGCGTACATGGCCTGGTCGGCGTCGTGCATGAGCGCGTCGATGGGGACCTCCCCGTCCCACAGGCTCACCCCGATGCTCGCGTGCGGGGTGATGACGCAGTCGGGGCGGTAGGTCGCCGGCTCCTGCAGGTCGGTGCAGAGCCGGTCGGCGACGAGGTACACGTCCTCGGCCGACTCGACGCCGTCGAGCAGCACCGCGAACTCGTCGCCGCCGAGGCGGGCCACGGTGTCCTCGGCGCGCACGCCCGCGACCAGGCGCTCGGCGACGACGGTGAGCAGGAAGTCCCCGGCGTTGTGCCCGTAGGCGTCGTTGACCTGCTTGAAGCCGTCGAGGTCGATGAGCAGCATGGCGACCGGCAGGCCCCCGGTCGCGTTGGGGCGGGCGGCGGCGATGCGCTCGCGCAGCAGGGCGCGGTTGGCCAGGCCGGTGAGGCCGTCGTGGGAGGCCCGGTGGTGGACCTCCTCGAAGGCGGCCCGCAGCACACCCAGCGTCTCGTTGAGGGAGCGGCCCATCTGCCCGACCTCGTCGCCCCGGTCGAGCTCGACGCGGCGGCTCAGGTCGCCGCGGGCGACGCGGGCGAGGACGTCGACGACCTCGCGCAGCGGCCGGGAGATGGCGCGGGCGGTGAGCACGGCCAGCAGGATGGCGGTGAGCGCCCCGGCGGCGAGCAGGGCCGCGGTGAGCTGGGTGTTGCGGATGCCGTTGGCCTTGGCCCGGCGGGCGCCGTCGGCGACGGCCTCGACGAGCTGGTCGAGGAACGAGTTGGCGCGGTCCTTCACGGCGCGGGCGATGGCCTCGGAGCGCACGAGCACGACGGAGGCGGCCTTGCGCTGGTCGCCGGCGTCGGCGGCGTCGAGGGCGGCCTGGCGCGCGGTCCGCCACATGGTGACGGTGGCGGTGAACGCCTTGAGGCCCGACAGCTCGTTGTGCGGCAGGTCGAGGGCGCGCAGCTCGGCGATGCGGGCGTCGATCTCGCGGTCGGAGTCGACGATGACCTCGGCGTAGGTGTCGCGGTAGAAGCCGGGGTCGGACAGGATGTAGGCGAGGACGGCCTCGAGCTCGGCGCCGACGGCGGAGCGCACGTCGGTCATCTTGTCGACGGCGACGACGTTGACGCGGTAGTCCCGGTCCTGCTCGTCGACGAGCCGCTGGAGGTTGACCAGGCCGACGACGCCGGAGGCGGTGAAGATCGCGGTCACGACGAGGGACACGCTGACGATCTTGGTGGCGATCCGCAGATCCGCCAGCCGTCGCCGCACGCGTCCGAACACGCCTACCACATCGGCATCCGGGGCCACGGATCAAGCCGGCCAGCTGGTCTCGATGCGGTGCAGGACGGTAGCGGTGTCGGCCCCCTTGATCCAGTCGGTCATGCCGGCCCAGAAGGCGCCGGCGCCGACGGCGGCGGGCATCTGGTCGGAGCCGTCGAAGCGGAAGGTGACCCCGGGGTCGGTGAGCAGGCCGGCGGAGAGCTTCTCGATCGGGTTGGTGAGCACGGTCTTGTCCAGGCCCGTGTTGGGGCTCACGACGCCGCCGGTCCGGGCGCGGCTGTCGGCGAAGGCGGGGGTGGCGAGGTACGCGGCGACCGCTTGGACCTCGGCCCGGTCGGCGAACGCGGCGGCGAAGACGCCGGCGCCGAGCACGGGCCGGCCGGCGGCGGGATCGACCGGCGGCAGGTAGAAGGCGTAGAGGTCGCCGTCCTCGGCGATGGTGGCGTTGGCCGGCCACCAGTTCATGTAGAACGACGCCTGGCGGTGCAGGGCGCACTGGTGCTGCAGGATCGGCAGGCCGCCCTCCTGGAAGGCCGTGCCGGCGATGGACTCGACGCCGCCGTAGCCGCCGTTGACGTACCGGGGGTTGCGCAGGATCGTCCCGACGCGCTCGAGCGCGTCGACGACCCGCGGGTCGTCGAACGGGATGCGGTGCTCGACCCACTGGTCGTAGACGGCGGGGCCGGCGGTGCGCAGGAGGGTGTCCTCGAGCCAGTCGGTGATGGGCCAGCCGGTCGCGCCGCCGGACTCGACACCCGCGCACCAGGGCTTGATGCCGGTGGCGGCGATGCGGTCGCTGAGGGCGATCAGGTCGGCCCAGGTCTGCGGGACGGTCCAGCCGTGCTCGGCGAAGTACTTCGGGGAGTACCACACGAACGACTTCACGTTGCCGTCCAGCGGGGCGCCGTAGAGGACCCCGTCGACGACGCCGTAGCGCTTCCAGTCGGCGGGGTAGTAGCGATCGACGTCGGCGGCGACGGCCTTGCCGGCGGGCTTGAGCCGGCCGGTGTGCGCCATGGCGGCCAGCAGGCCCGGCTGCGGGAAGAAGGCGAGGTCGGGGACGCGCCCGGCGGCGACCTCGGCCGGCAGGGTGGCCTCGAAGTCGGCGCGGCCGGTGTAGTCGATGGTGATGCCGGTGCAGGACTGGAAGGTCTCCCAGGCCCGCACGAGCTTGTCGGCCTCGACGTCGCGGATCGAGGAGCTGATGGTGACGGTGGTGCCCTGGTGGCCCCGGTAGTCGGCGTAGGGCGCGCAGGCGGCTTCGGCGGACGGGCCCCCGGCGTCGGTGCCGGCGCACGCGGCGAGCAGCGCGACGGTCGCGGTGATCGCGGTGGCGCGCAGTACCGCGGCAGAGCCCATGAATGCAGCATAAGCCTCGAAACGGTGCCAAACAGGCGGCCGGAGAAGGTGCAACCGAGACGCCCGAACAGCCGAAAAAGGTTGTCCGGTCGGTACGGACATATCTGCCGATACCCGCCCAACAGTGGGTGAGATAGGTGGTGAGGAATGTCACGAGCTGGCCACACCGCGTGGCATCCGGCCTAGCGTCGCCAACGGCCCCGCATGGGGCGGCATAACGAAATCGTCCGCTTTGCCCGGTACTTCGGGTCAGCGCCGCCCCCACGGGGCGCTCCCACCCGAGACACGCGAGAGTGCACCGGGCCGTTCCTGGAGCCGACCTGAACGCACATCAGCCGCTGCACCGCATCGCAGCGGGCACCGCAGCCCTTGCCCTTTCCGCCGTCTGGCTCGGCCCCTCCGCCCTGCCAATTCCTGTGGCGCTAGCCCAACCACCGAATCCGGCATCGACGCAGACCAAGGCGGCCGAGACGGTCCTGACCGGCTCCCCCGCCCCGACGCTCGCCGAGCAGGAGGCCCTGCTCGCCGCCTACGAGCGCGTCGACCGCGCCCACCGCGACCACTACGTCACGCTCGCCGCCTCGGCGCGCGACGCGGCGGTCGCCCCGGCCCCGCCGCCCGCCCCGGCGCCGACCAAGACGAAGACGGCGCAGAAGCAGCCGTCGAAGACGACCAAGTCCACGTCGAAGTCCACCTCGAAGTCGAACCAGACCACGACGTCGGTGGCGCCCCCATCGGGGGCCGCGGGCACCGTGGTGAACTTCGCGCTCGCCCAGGTGGGCAAGCCCTACGTGTACGCCAAGGCGGGCCCGGACGCCTACGACTGCAGCGGTCTCGTGATGGCCGCATACGCCCGGGTCGGCATCAAGCTGCCGCACCAGAGCGAGCAGATCGCGGCCCGCGGCCGTCAGGTGCCGTCCGGCCAGTGGATGCCGGGCGACGTCATCCACACGTCCGGGCACGTCGCCATCTACATCGGCAACGGCAAGATGGTCGAGGCGGCCAACCCGTCGGCGGGCATCCGGGTCGCCCCGGTGCGCGGCGGCACGGCGTACCGCTTCCTGTAGAGCGTCGGCCCCGGTGGGCGTTTCCCTCAGGAGGGCGCCCGCCCGGGCCGATCGGCCGGTCGTGAGCTGAACCGCTTCCGCCGACCGGGGGTAGAACCAGACATGACCGTACATCGACGCGTGACAGTTGTGCTGACCCTGGCCGCCGCGATCACGGCCACACTGCTGGCCGGACCGGCCGCGGCGAACCCGGCGGGCGCGGACCGCCCGCTGCCGACCACGATCGACCTGCCCGACGGTTTCCAGCCCGAGGGCATCGCGATCGGCCCGGGACCCTTCGCCTACTTCGGCTCCCGCGCCGACGGGCGCATCTACCGCGTGAACCTCGTCAGCGGGGCCGGCGCCCAGCTCAGCCCGGCGGTCGGCACCGCCTCACTGGGGATGAAGACCGACAACCGGGGACGGCTGTTCGTCGCCGGCGGGGGCGGTGGCAACGCCCGCGTCGTGGACACCCGCACCGGGGCGGTGCTCGCCTCCTACGCGTTCACGACCGGCACCACGTTCGTCAACGACGTGATCCTGCTCGACGGCTCCGCGTACTTCACCGACTCGCGGCAGGCGGTGCTCTACAAGGTGACGACCGGCCGCCACGGCGAGCTGCCGGCGTCGTTCACGACGCTCGCCCTGACCGGCGACTTCGTGCTCACGCCGGGCGTCAACAACCTCAACGGCATCGCCGCGACGCCCGACGGCCGGGCGCTGATCGCCGTGCAGTCCAACACCGGCTTCCTGTTCCGCATCGACCCGCGCACCGGCGCCACCAAGCGGATCGACACCGGCGAGCGCACCTTCGTCAACGGCGACGGGCTGTGGCTGGCCGGGCGCACGCTCTACGTGGTGCAGAACCGCGACAACAAGGTCGTCGCCGTCGACCTCGACCGCGCCGGGCGGACGGGCCGCGTCCGCGCCGAGCGGACCGACCCGCGCTTCGACGTGCCGACGACGATCGCGCAGTTCGGGCACCGCCTGTACCTGCCCAACGCCCGCTTCACCACGACCCCGGCCCCGGACACGGCCTACACCGCCGTGTCCGTCGCCGCCTTCTGACCGACGCCGTCTCGTCGCCGTCCGCGGGCCGCATTTCGCCCGCGGACGGCCCGTGCGTAGTGGCCCGGTTCAGGCCCGGGGGCAGCTGGGACAGGATCGACGGGTCGGTGATGTGCTCGTCCTCGGCCAGCAGCAGGACCTTGCTCAGGATGACGCTCGCCATCGGGTCGTCCTCGGCCTGCCAGCGCGACAGCGCGCCGCGCTCGTAGAGGTGGTGCGGGTGGACCGCGGTCAGCGGGCCGTCCACATCGGACAGCAGGCCGACGGTGCCGGACGCGTCCCGCCACAGCAGCGCGGGGAGCATCGCGGCGGCCTCGGGGATGCGCCGCAGCCGGTCCAGCTCCGGCGGCGACAGGGTGCCAGGCCCTGCGGGCGCACCAGCGGGACGTCCTCGCCGCGCCACAGCATCGCGTCGGCGACGTCGTGCACGAACGGGTGGCAGGCCGCGTCGTCCAGGCCCTTCCAGAGGTACGGGTCCCGGCCGAACGCCCCCTCCACAGTGGACACGTCCAGGGCCCCGGCCGCGTGCAGGGCGTAGAGAACGCGCCCGGCGCCGGTGACGAGGGCTACGGCGGCATCCAGCTCCATGCGATTACCTCCCGAGACGATGCCGTGACGCCAAGACACCGCCGTCCGGACCGGCTCGCCCGTCCGGCCGGGAACCGCACACCGTTCGGACCCGGATTCAGGCCGTGCCGCAAGAGTTCGGGTCGATCGCCGGGGTGACCTCGATGTCGTAGTGGCCGGGCGTGAATTGAGCCGACATCGTGACGGCCCTGCAGTTGAAGCGGGAGTCGCTCCTCGTCGTCAGCGCGCGGCTGATCCACGACAGGACGGGCTGGGTGTAGGAGGCGTCCGCCGGGATGGCCGATCCCGCACAGCCGTACAGCCGCTGCAGGGCGTCGCTGCCGAACTCGGCGCCCGGGTCCGCCGAGAGGTCGCAGCCGACCTCGAAGAGCGCGTTGCCATCGTGCGAGACGCGGGCGAGGAGATTGCCGCCGGGGACCCCGATCGGCATGAACTCGGTCGCCGTGCGCTCGACCGCGCCGTCGTCGAGCAGGCTGATGCCGCTGGCCTCGTGCCAGCGCTCCAGCGTGACCGGCAGCGACCGGCTCGGCACGCAGGTGAACTTGACGCCGTTGGGGCAGGTGGCGGTCGGGCTGGGCCGCGCCGGGGCGGCCTCGGCGGACTCGGCGGACTCGCGGGCCGAGCGCAGGTCCAGTCCGATGTAGACGGCGGCGCCGACGAGGATCAGCAGGGCGCAGGCGACAGAGACGATGAGGATCGTGTAGGACTGCTTCGGTGGGGCGGGCGGCTGCTCATCGGCGGTCACGCGGGTCTTGATACCACGCCGTGTGCGATCGTGGGGGGCATGCGGGACGGCACGCGGTTCGGTGAGGTGGCCGACGTCTACGAGGACGCGCGGCCGGCGTACGCGCCCGGGCTGGCCGAGGCCATCGCCGGCTACCATGGATCGACGCCGGGCGACGTGCTGGAGATCGGGGCCGGGACCGGCAAGGGCACCGCGGTGCTGCACGCGCTCGGCGGCCGGCTCACCTGCGTCGAGCCCGACCCGCGGATGGCCGCGCTGCTCGCGGCCCGCTTCCCCGCCGCCGCAGTGGTCGTCGCGCCGTTCGAGGAGGCCGGCGCCGGGCCCGCGGACGTCGTCGGGTGCGCGCTGGCCTGGCACTGGCTCGACCCGGAGCGCCGCAACCGGCTGGCGTTCGACGCGCTGCGCCCCGGCGGCACGCTCGCCGTGTTCGGGCACCGCTACGACTACGCCGACCCCGCCCACCGGCGCGCGTTCGACGAGGCCTTCGCGTCGGTGGATCAGACCCCGGCGGTCGTACGCGACGATGCCTGGGTCCACCGCGACGTCCTCGGGTCCGGGCTGTGGGCGGACGTGCGCGCGGACGCGACGAGCCGGACGCTGCCGCTGGACGCCGCGGCGTACCTGCGGCTCGTGCGCACCTTCGGACCGTTCCGCACCAAGACCCCGCACGCGCAGGAGCGCACCCTGGACGTGCTCGCCCGGACGCTGGACGCGCTCGGCGGCGGCACGGTCCTCGACCTGCGCGGCTTCCTCGTGCTGGCGCGCAAGCCGGCGAACCGGGCGGGAGTGGCGCCGCGGGCCGACAATTGACGGCATGTATGTCATCAAGGAGCGCTTCTTCGACATCGGCGACGACTTCGACGTCACCGACGACCACGGGCGCAAGGTCCTGCACGTCGACGGCAAGGTGCTGAGCCTGCGCGACCGGCTCGTCGTCGAGGACCCCGCCGGCAACGAGGTCGCCTCCGTGCATCGCAAGCTCATCGCGCTGCGCCCGACGTACCAGATCGAGATCGGCGGCGAGGAGGCCGCCGAGGTGCGCAAGAAGCTCTTCACGCCGTTCCGCGAGAAGTTCACCATCGACGTGCCCGGGCCGGACGACCTGACCATGGCCGGGAACCTCTTCGACCACGAGTTCACGGTGGAGCGCGGCGGCCGCGAGGTGGCCCAGGTCTCCAAGCGCTGGCTGACGATCCGCGACAGCTACGCGGTGAACATCGCCGACGGCGAGAACCACCTGCTCATCCTGTGCGCCGTGCTCGCCCTGGAGCTGGCGATCCAGCGCGAGAAGGACGAGAACGGCTGATCGCGGCGCACGGCAGGCGGCCTATCCGGTGAACCGTAGGCCGTCCATCAGCAGGTCCAGGACCCGGCCGCCCTGGGCCCGGCGGTCCGGCTCCGACACCCACAGGGAGACGGAGCTGAGCGCCACCAGCACGTCGTAAGGGTCGACGTCCTGCCGCAGGCCCGAGCCGGCGCCTGCGGCCAGGAGTTCCGCCAGAGCCGCCTCCATGCGCGCCCGGCTCTGTGCGAAGGGCTGCCCGCCCGCGGCGATGACCGTCCGCAGGGCCTCCGCCAGGCCGCGCTTGGCCGCCGAGTAGTCGATGAAGGCGTCCATCCAGGCGCGCAGGGCGGCGTCGGGGGCAAGCGCCGCCAGCAGGCGCGGGGCGGACTCGCAGAGGCGGGTGAGCTCCGCGCGGTACACCTCCTCGATCAGCGCCTCCCGGGTCGGGAAATGGCGGTAGAGGGTGCCGATGCCGACGCCGGCGTCGCGAGCCACGCGCTCCAGGGTCACCTCGTCGCTCGGTTCGTTCGCGAAGGCCAGCAGGGCGGCCTCGAGCAGGCGGTCGCGGTTGCGCTGGGCGTCGGCCCGCAGGGGACGGGCGGGGTGGGTCACGTCACACTCCAAAGGTGAGTCAAACGGAGGCACCTCCGGTTACGGTTAGGACATCTGGAGGCTCCTCCGTTTGAGATGGTACCGACAGGAGAGGATCATGACCATCAGCACACCGTTCGCCTGGGACTCGACCGCGTCCCAGGTGCTCGCCGGGGTCGACCTGACCGGGCGCCGCGCGATCGTCACCGGCGGCGCGTCCGGGATCGGCGTCGAGACCGCCCGCGCGCTGTCCGCCGCCGGCGCCGAGGTCACCCTGGCCGTGCGCGACACCGCCGCGGGCGAGCGCACCGCCGAGGACATCACCGCGACCACGGGCAACAAGCACCTGTTCGTGGCGCCGCTCGACCTGGCCGACCAGCCGTCGGTGCGGGCGTTCGCCGCGGCCTGGGACGGACCCCTGCACATCCTCGTCAACAACGCCGGCGTCATGGCCCGGCCGCTGGGCCGCTCCCCCGAGGGCTGGGAGCTGCAGTTCGCCACCAACCACCTCGGGCACTTCGCGCTCGCCACCGGGCTGCTGCCGGCGCTGCGGGCCGCGCACGGCGCGCGGGTCGTGTCGGTCTCTTCCAGCGCGCACCTCTTCTCGGCGGTGGTGTTCGACGACATCCACTTCGAGCGGCGCGCGTACGAGCCGTGGCTCGCCTACGGGCAGTCGAAGACCGCGAACGTCCTCTTCGCCGTCGAGGCGACCCGGCGCTGGTCCGGCGAGGGGATCCTCGTCAACGCGCTGCACCCCGGTTCCATCCGGACGAACCTGCAGCGGTACGTCGACCCCGCCGAGCTCCAGCGCATGCGCGAGCAGACCGGCGACGCCGCGCCGCGATTCAAGTCCGTGGAGCAGGGTGCCGCGACGTCGGCCCTGCTCGCCGCCTCGCCGCTGCTGGACGGAGCCGGCGGGAAATCTGGAGTCGGCGGGAAGTACTTCGAGGACTGCGCCGAGGCCGGTCCCCATCAGCCGGGCACGCGCACGGGTGTCGCGGCGCACGCGCTCGACCCGGAGGCCGCCGAGCGCCTCTGGGACATCAGCGTCAAGGAGGTCCAGCGATGAGCGGTCCGGAGCGGAGCGGAGGGGCCGCTCATCATGGAGACAGTTTCCTCATGTCGGCGCCGGAGCTTGCGGAGGTGTCGGCATGAGCGGTCCGGAGCGGAGCGGAGGGGCCGCTCATCATGGAGACAGTTTCCTCATGTCGGCGCCGGAGCTTGCGGAGGTGTCGGCATGAGCGGCTTCGGATTCGAGTCCACGGCGGCCGAGGTCCTCGCGGGCGTCGACCTGGCCGGCCGGCGCGCGATCGTCACCGGCGGCGCGTCCGGGATCGGCATCGAGACCGCCCGCGCCCTGGCCGGCGCCGGGGCCGAGGTCACCCTCGCGGTGCGCAACGCCGCCGCGGGCGAGGCGACCGCCGCGGAGCTCATCGCGTCGACCGGCAACAAGGCAGTACACGTGGCGCCGCTCGATCTGGCCGACCAGGCGTCGGTGCGGGCGTTCGCCGAGGCCTGGGACGGGCCACTGCACATCCTCGTGAACAACGCGGGCGTGATGGCCTCGCCGCTGGGCCGCACCGCGGAGGGCTGGGAGCTGCAGTTCGCGACCAACCACCTCGGGCACTTCGCGCTCGCCGCCCGCCTGCTGCCGGCGCTGCGGGCCGCGGGCGGGGCGCGCGTGGTCGCGGTCAGCTCGGCCGCGCACCTGCGCTCCCCGGTGGTGTTCGAGGACATCCACTTCGAGCGCCGCGAGTACGAGCCGTGGCTCGCCTACGGTCAGTCGAAGACGGCGAACGTGCTCTTCGCCGTCGAGGCCGACCGGCGCTGGGCCGGCGACGGGATCCGGGTCAACGCCCTGAGCCCCGGCGGCATCCGCACCAACCTGCAGCGCCACGTCGACGTGGACGAGCTGGTGCGGACCGCGACGGCGGCCAACGGCGGGGTGCCGATCCGCTGGAAGACCCCGGAGCAGGGCGCGGCGACCTCGGCGCTGCTGGCCGCGTCCCCGGCCGCGGACGGCGTCGGCGGCCGGTACTACGAGGACTGCCGCGAGGCCGAGCCCAACCGGCCGGGCACGCGCACCGGGGTCGCCGCCTACGCGCTCGACCCCGAGGCCGCCGCCCGGCTCTGGGACGTGTCGGTGGCCGCGACTCACATCACCTGGTAGCGGCTCAGGGGCTCGACCAGGGAGCGCTCCTCGTACGACAGGTGCGACAGGAGCGTGTCGGTGAGCAGGTCGACCGCGGCGCGGACCTCGGCGATGCCCTCCGGCCGCGCGACCATCGCCACCAGCGCCGCGTCGACCCGCTCGAGAACCTCGGCGATCACGTGGTGCTCCGCCTCGAGGCGGTCGACGACCGGCACGAGCCGGGGGTCGGCCGCCCGCAGGCGCGGGAACAGGCTCATGTCCTCGATCGTGTGGTGGGTGGTGACCACGCGGCAGTAGCTCTCGCAGTACGTGCCGAGGGTCCAGTTGTTCTGCCGCATGGCCATCGTGTTGATCATCGAGCGGGCCCGGCCGAGGTCGAGGGCGCCCGCCGCGACCTGCTCCACGAGGTCGCGCACCTGGGCCAGCTCCTGCCGCAGGTGGTCGTGCACGTCGACGAGGTGCTGGCCCGACGCGCGCTGGCGCGCGCTGTAGCGGACGGTGAGATCGCTCTCGGGGCCCTCCGGGCGCTCGGACTCGTCCCACAGCCGCTCGCTCGACAGCCGGGTGCCGTCGTCCGCCGTGGGGGTCGCGAGGGTCTCGTTGTGCGCGCGCACCGCCACGGCCCCGGGCGACGCGACCTCGATGACCTCGACGGCCTCGGCTTCCTCGGCGCCCTCGGCCTCCTCGGGTGCGTGAGCCGCGCCCGGGCGGGTGCGCTCGGCGGTGACCAGCTCGCGGACCGCCGGCGCCACCTCCATGGCGAAGCGCTCCAGGTCCTCGTCGCCGCCGGCCTGCACCATGAGGATGAACGCGCTCATGCCCTCGGTGACCGCGAGCTCGGCGAGCTGCTCGACCCAGACCTTCGGCGGGCCCTGCAGGAACTCGCGGCCGTCGCCGCGGAAGGTGCCGGCGATGTTGTAGAGGCGGCGCACGTCCTGCGGCCGCCGGCCCGCGGCCTGCGCGGCCTCGTCGATGCGCCGGTTGGACTCGGCGAGCTGCTCCGGCGGCATGTACGGCGAGCTGGGCAGCCACCCGTCGGCGAGCCGGCCGGTGAGGGCGAGCGCGCGCGGCTTGATCGCGCCGACCCAGATGCCGATGTCGTGCGCCGCACCGGGGCCGGGGTGCGCGCCCCGCAGCCGGTAGTACTCCCCGTCGACGCGGGCCGAGCGCTCCTCGCTCCACAGCGCCCGGATGACCGCGATGCCCTCCTCGAGCGCCTGCAGCGCCTGGCCGGGGGTGCGCCGCGCGACGCCCATCCCCTCGATCGCGTCCCAGAACCCGCCCGCGCCGAGGCCGAGCTCGACCCGGCCGCCGGTGAGCAGGTCCAGGCTGGCCGCGGCCCGGGCGAGCACCGCGGGCGGGCGCAGCGGCAGGTTGGCGACGTTCGGGAACACCGTGATCCGCTCGGTGTGCGCGGCGATCACCGACAGCTGCGTCCAGGAGTCCAGGAAGCGGCCCTGGTACGGGTGGTCCTGCAGGCTCGTCAGGTCCAGCCCGAGCTCCTCGGTGCGCACCGCGAGCCGCAGCGCCTCGGCGGCGTTGGCGGCCTCGGCGGGCAGGAACGTCCCGAAGCGCAGATCGTGGCCATAGTCGGTCATGCAGATAATATTTCACACAGAAGGTTCACGGTCCAAGCGGTGTGGTGCAGAACTCCTCGATCGCGTCGAGGTGGGTCGGCTGCAGCCCGCGCCGCGGGTCCGGCCGGATGAGCAGGGCCCGGCCGTCGCGGACCAGCTCGTCGTGCAGCGGGCCGGGCCCGGGCACCTCGACGTCGTCGGTCCACACCAGCCGGCGCCCCTCGCGCAGCACGGTGCGGGCCGCGGCGAGCTTGGCCACCGAGAAGTCGGGCACCTCCCCGAACGCGCGGTCCAGGCCCGGCAGCTTGAAGAGGCGCTCGACCTCGCCCGGCCACGCGCACCACGTCGAGCACCAGCGCACCTCGGCCACGCCGTCGCGGTGCAGCCGGCGGATGCGCTGCACGAGCGCGGGCGCCCAGCGCAGCCGCCACTCGGCGCCGAGCGCGTGCGCGCGGCCCTGGAACGGCGCCGCGCCCCAGCCCGGGCGCTTCACGTTGATGACGCCGTCGACGTCGAGCAGCCACACCGGCGGCGGCTCGCTCCACAGCTCGTCGCTCAGGTCCGGCATGGGGGGAAGGTACCTCCTCCGCGCCCCGGCACCAATGGGCCGATTCGAACAACGGCGCGATAAATACATTGTGCGGGCGGCACGGAATGCGTAGGGTATTCATCAGCACCGAGAAGACACGAACCGGGAAGAAGGAGGAAGCCATGCAGCGGCGCCGCGAGCTCGAAGCCAAGCGCGCCATGGGCGGCCTTACCCTTCCGGTCGCCGGTTATGCCTGTCTGACCTGCGATAACGCCTCGGGTCGGTGGAGCGGCTAGCAGCCCGCTAGCGATGCCTCCGCCGCCCTCCCCACCGGGGACCGGGCGGCTTTTTCGTACCTCCGCTCCACCATTCACGACGATTCGTGAATGGGCGATCGAACGCGCCCCGTGCATTCGTGCAATTGATAAGTACACAGTGGATGGCACACGCATGGTGGTTCTTTGTGTGCCGCACGGCGGGCTGTCCCGCCGGCGGCGCCATGGGCTTGTGGCGCAGCGGTAGCGCATCGGTCTGGCAGACCGAGGGTCAGCGGTTCGAATCCGCTCAGGTCCACTCACGCCGTCGTAGCTCAGTGGAAGAGCAAGGTCCTGTCGAGGCCGAGGTCGCCGGTTCGAACCCGGTCGGCGGTGCGTGGTGCAGTTGCCCTCGTAGCCCAACGGCAGAGGCACGACGTTGAGGACGTCGACGGTGCGCGTTCGAATCGCGCCGGGGGCACTTCGTGTGTGACGTGCGTGTCTGACGTGCGTGTCTGGCGGGGCGCGGTGGACGAATGGGGAGAGTCACCGGGTTTTCACCCCGGAACGTTGCGGGTTCGAGTCCCGTCCGCGCTTCGACGTGCCGCTAGCTCAACGGGTAGAGCAGCCGACTCTTAATCGGCGTGTTCGGGGTTCGAGTCCCCGGCGGCGCACTAGCAGGGTAGAGGAGCTCGGTCGTCCTCGCCGGTCTCATAAGCCGGAAATCGCGTGGTTCGAATCCCGCCCCTGCATCCACGTTCCGATGTCGCCCAACGGCAGGGCAGACGGCTGTTAACCGTCCAGGTCCCGGTTCGAATCCGGGCATCGGAGCCCGCACCACCTTTCCGACGGGACCGGCCGCGTCAACGGGGGCCGGCCGGTCCCGTCCCTCGAGCGGGCGCGCCGACGCTGGAGAGTCGGGGCTGGCTGTAACCCAGCTGCTGTTGCTGAGGGGGTTCGAATCCCTTCGCCCGCACACCTGCCTTCGTAGCTCAGCGGAGAGAGCACCAGGTTCCGAACCTGAAGGCCGCTGGTTCGAGTCCAGCCGGAGGCACGCACGGCCATATGCCCGAGTTGGTCCAAGGGGCTCGACTGCAAATCGAGACATGCCGGTTCGAATCCGGCTGTGGCCTCGTCACCACCCCGCGTGTCGCCATCCACTGTGGACTGACCACCGCAGGCGGAGCGTCGGCTGCTCGGCCGCCCCTCATAAGGGCGGAGTGCCCGGATCGACACCGGGGCCTGCGACTCGTCCCGGCCGTTTCGCATCCGGGCGTATCCGATTTATACCCCGGCAGGCGGCAAGTGGCTTGCAAGCGCCCGGGCGGCGGGGTCAGGCCGGCGGGGCGTTCCACAGGCGCAGGGACGGGGCGCCGTGCTCGTGGCCGAGCACCGAGACCGTCGCGGTGCCGAGGGTCAGGTGGGCGCCGAACGCCAGGGGCTGCTCCAGCCACCGCGCCGCCAGCGAGCGCGACGCGTGGCCGTGGCTCACCACCGCCACGTCGCCCAGGACCAGCATCGGGCGGAGCTTGCTGATGAAGCGGTCCATCCGGATCGTCACCTGATCCGGGGACTCGCCGTCCGGGCAGCCGTCGCGCCACAGGTCCCAGTCCGGGGCCTCGGCGCGGATCTCGGCCGTCGTGCGGCCCTCGTAGGTGCCGTAGTCCCACTCCGCGATGTCGTTGTCGATCTCGGTGACGATCAGGCCGGCCAGCTCGGCGGTGCGGCGGGCCCGGTGACGGGGGCTGCTGACGACGGCCACGAAGGCGCGGTTGGCCAGCGCTCGGGCCAGGGACCGGGCGCCGTCCTCGCCCGCGGCCGTGAGGTCCAGGTCGGTCGTCGAGGTGTGCTTGCCTGCGGCGCTCCACTCGGTCTGCCCGTGCCGTACGACCACGATCTCACCCATCCGCACATTGTGCCGGTTGCGGCCGCGCCGTGCCCGCAAACGTGCACGACCGCGGCCCGCCTGGGCGATCGGCGGGCGGCGCACTACGCTGCACCGGGTGGACGGGGTTCTGGTGCTCTGGGATGTGGACCACACGCTGGTCAACGTGGACGGGCTGGGGCGGGAGGCCTACAACCTGGCCTTCAAGCGGCGCTTCGGGGTCGAGCCGGCGCATCAGCCGCCGATGGCCGGGCGGACCGACCTGGCGATCGCGAAGGACATGCTGCGCCTCAACGCGGTGCCGGTGACCGTGGGGAACCTCGAGGACCTGCGCGCGGGGGCCGAAACGGCGATGGACGAGCTCGCGCACCTGCTGCCGGTGCGGGCGCGGGCGTTGCCGGGGGCGGCCGAGGCCGTGGCCGAGGTCCGCACGCGCACGGTGCAGTCGCTGCTGACCGGCAACGTGCGGCACATCGCCGAGGTGAAGCTGACGCCGTTCGGGCTGGCCGAGCACCTGGACCTCGAGGCGGGGGCGTACGGGTGGAGCCACGAGGTGCGCGCGGAGCTGGTGGGGATCGCCCGGCACAACGCGCACAGCCGGCACGGGCGGCGCTTCGACCGGGTGGTGCTCGTCGGGGACACGCCCGAGGACGTGGTCGCCGCGCTGACCAGTGGCGTCGGGGTGGTGGCGGTGGCGACGGGGCGGTACACCCGCAGCGAGTTGGAGACCGCGGGAGCCCACGAGGCCCTGGACGACCTGGCCGACCTGGACCGGGTCCTCGACGCGATCAGGCGGGCCGCGCGCTAGGGCGGTGCTCGTAGGGCGTCGACAGCACGACGGTCGTGCGGGTCGTGACGTTGGCCGCGGAGCGGATCTCCTGCAGCAGCCGCTCCAGGGCGAGCGGGTTCTCCACGCGCACGAGCAGCATGTAGAAGTCCTCGCCGGCCACGGAGTAGCAGCTCTCGATCTGCCGCAGCTTGGCCAGCCGGTCGGGGGCGTCGTCGGGCTGGGACGGGTCGAGCGGCCGGATCGCGACGAAGGCGGTCAGCGAGAGGCCGAGCGCGTCGTGGTCGACCTTCGCGGTGTACCCCTTGATGACGCCGCGCTGCTCCAGCCGCCGCACCCGCTGGTGCACGGCCGACACCGACAGCCCGACCCGCTCGGCCAGGTCGGTGTAGGACAGGCGGCCGTCGACGGCGAGGGCCGCGACGATCGCGCGATCGGTCTCTTCCACGTGCGAACCCTAACCTGCCGGGCAAGCGGTTACAGCGATCGGGAGATCACCACCCGCTGGATCTGGTTGGTGCCCTCGAAGATCTGCAGGACCTTGGCCTCGCGCATGTACCGCTCGACGGGGTGGTCCGACACGTATCCGGCGCCGCCGAGCACCTGGACCGCGTCGGTGGTGACCCGCATCGCGGTGTCGGTGCAGAACAGCTTGGCCTTGGCCGCCTCGGCGGTGTGCGGGAGCCCGGCGTCGCGCAGGCGGGCGGCGGCGAGGTACAGCGCCCGGGCGGCGGCGATCTGCGTCGCCATGTCGGCGAGCATGAACCCGACGCCCTGGAACTCGGCGACCGGCCGGCCGAACTGCTCGCGCTCGCGGGCGTAGGCGGCGGCGTAGTCCAGCGCGGCCTGGGCGAGCCCGACGGCGCAGGCGGCGATGCCGAGCCGGCCGCCGTCCAGCGCGCTCAGCGCGATCCGGAAGCCGCCGCCCTCCTCGCCGATGAGCCGGTCGGCGGGCACGACGGCGCCGTCGAAGACGAGCTGGGCGACGGTCGAGGAGCGCAGGCCCATGGTCTTCTCGGGCGCCTGGGCCTCGACGCCGGGGGTGGCGCCGTCGATGAGCAGGCAGGAGATGCCGGCCGCGCGCCCCTCGGTCTGCGGGCCGCCGGTGCGCGCGAAGACGTTGTAGAAGTCGGCCTGGCCGGCGTGGGTGATCCAGGCCTTGGTGCCGCGCACCGTCCAGCCGTCCGGCCCGGCCGCGGCCCGGGTCTTGAGGGCGGCGGCGTCGGAGCCGCTGTGCGGCTCGGAGAGGCAGTAGGCGCCGAGCTGCTCGCCGCCGAGCATGTCGGGCAGCAGCTGTTTGCGCTGCTCGTCGGAGCCGAAGGCGGCGAGGGGGTAGCAGGCGAGGGTGTGCACGGAGACGCCCTCGGCCACGGCCAGCCAGCGGGCCGCGAGCTCCTCGAGGACCTGCAGGTAGAGCTCGTAGGGCACCCCGGCCCCGCCGACCTCCTCGGGGTAGGGCAGGCCGAGCAGCCCGGCCCGGCCGAGGACCTTGAACAGCTCGCGGGGGAAGCGGCGCTCGGCCTCGAACTCGTCGACGCGCGGCGCCAGCTCGCCGTCGGCGATCTCCCGGACGAGCCCGATGAGCGCCGCGCCTTCGTCGGAGAGGAACGGCCGGTCCACGGTCATGCCGACACCTCCGCTTCGCTCCGGCGCCGGCATGACGAAGCCCTGCGCCTCTGGTGAGCGGCCACTCCGCTTCGCTCCGTACCGCTCACAGGATCACCAGCTCCGTCCCGATGGTGTTGAGGCGCTCGACGCCGTCCTCGGTGCACACGACGATGTCCTCGATCCGCGCGCCGTGGCGGCCGGCCAGGTAGATGCCCGGCTCGATCGAGAACGCCATGCCGGGCTCGAGCGGGGTCTCGTTGCCGGCCACGATGTAGGGGTCCTCGTGCCCGTCGAGGCCGATGCCGTGGCCGGTGCGGTGCAGGAACGCGTCGCCGAAGCCGGCCGCGGCGATGTGCCGGCGGGCGGCGGCGTCCACGGACTCGGCGGTGACGCCGGGGCGCACGGCCGCGACCGCGGCGCGCTGGGCCTCGTGCAGCACTGCGTAGTAGGCGGCGAAGTCCGCGGGCGGCTCGCCGACGCAGTAGACGCGGGTGGAGTCGGAGCAGTATCCGTCCGGCATCGCCCCGCCGATGTCCACGACGACCGGCTCGCCCGCGCGGATCACCCGGTCGGAGACGCCGTGGTGCGGGCTGGCCCCGTTGGGCCCGGCGGCGACGATGGTGAACTCGACCGTGGCGTGCCCGGCCTCGCGGATGGCGGCCGCGATGTCGGCGGCGACCTCGGCCTCGGTGCGCCCGGGCCGCAGCCACTCCCCCATCCGCCCGTGCACCGCGTCGATCGCGCGGCCGGCCCGGCGCAGCGCCTCGACCTCGGCCGGGGTCTTGCGCAGGCGCAGGCCGCGCAGGACGGCGCCGGCGAGGGCCTGGGTCGCGTCGGGCAGCGCGTCGCGCAGGGCGAGGACCTGCTCGGCCCACATGCGGTTGCCGAGCCCGACGGCCTTGGCGCGGTCACCGAGGAGGTCGCGCACGATGTGGTACGGGTCGCTGCCGTCCTCGTGATCCACGAGCCGCACGCCGACGGACTCGGCCGGGGACGCCTCGGCCGCCGGGCGCTCGAGGCGCGGGACGATGAGCACCGCGTCGCCGTCGGCGGGCAGGACGAGTAGCGTGAGGCGCTCCAGGGCGTGCGCGTCGTAGCCGGTCAGGTAGCGAAGGTCCGCGCTCGGGCCGATGAGCAGGGCGTCGAGCCCGGCCTCGGCCGAGGCGCGCTGGGCGGCGGCCAGCCGGTCGGGGGAATACAGCTCCACACGCACAGCTTAACGTTCGTTTGGTTTTTGTGTGACCCGTGGGACTCCGGGCCGCGGGGCGATCCCGGCGGACAGGGTGATTGATCTCGGAAGGTGGCGTAGTCTGAGCGCGAAGCTTGAGTAAGGGCCCGACCTCCAGAGACGAGCCGCGCATCTCCATGAGCCGCCCAAGCGCGCTGACGCCCACCGAACGGGTCGCCGACCCGTTCGTCCACGAGGCGTTGCTGTACGAGGGCGTCGTGGGCTTCCTCGACGGCACCATGAAGGTCATCTACGAGGGGTTCTCCCTCGACGAGCCGACCATCGTCGCCGCCACGCCCACCAACGTCAAGCTGCTGCGCGAGCGGCTGGGCGCGTTCGCCGAGGGCGTCGAGTTCCTCGACATGACCGAGGCCGGGCGCAACCCGGGCCGGATCATCCCCTGGGTGCTGTGCCGGTTCATGGACCAGCACCCGGGCCGCCGGGTGCGCATCGTCGCGCAGACGGTGTGGCCCGAGCGCAGCGCCGAGGAGTATCCCGGCTGCCTGCAGCACGAGGCGATGGTCAACGTGGCCCTGTCCGGCCGCGACGTGACGCTGCTGTGCCCGTACGACCTCGCCCGCCTCGACCAGAAGCGCATCGACGACGCCCAGCGCACGCACCCGGTCATGGTCGACGACAACGGCCGCTACCCGTCGGGCACCTACGACCCCTACGGCGCCGTCGACGCCGGCAACGTGCCGCTCTCCGAACCCCCGGCCGGCGCGACCACGCTGCGCTTCGAGCTCGAGAGCCTGGTCGAGGTGCGCCGCCGGGTGGCCGAGGTGGGGCTGGACGCCGAGCTGGTGCCGGATCGGATCGTGGACCTGCAGAGCGCCGTCAACGAGCTCGCCACCAACAGCATCCAGCACGGCGGCGGCTCCGGCACGCTGCGCACCTGGTACGACGACCGCCGCGTGATCTGCGAGGTGCGCGACTTCGGCCACCTCACCAACCCGCTGATCGGCCGCCTGCGCCCGCCGCACGGCCGCGGCCGCGGGCTGGTGATGGTGCACTTCCTGGCCGATCTCGTGCAGCGACACACCAGCACGACCGGGACCACCACCCGCGTCCACGTTCTGCGCTAGCCTCCCCAGGGTGGACCGCCCTCTGCTGCTGATCGACTCGGCCAGTCTCTACTTCCGCGCGTTCTTCGGCGTGCCCGAGGCCGCCGCGAAGGCCCCGGACGGCACCCCGGTCAACGCCGTGCGCGGATTCCTCGACATGCTCTCCACGCTCATCAAGGGCCGCCGGCCCGACCGGATGGTGTGCTGCCTCGACGAGAGCTGGCGCCCGGCCTGGCGGGTCGCGCTGCTGCCCTCGTACAAGGCGCACCGGCTCACCCCGGCCGGCGGCGAGGAGGTGCCGGACGCGCTGTCGGCCCAGGTGCCGATCATCCTCGAGTTCCTGACCGCGCTCGGCATCACCGCCGTGGGCGCGCCGGACTTCGAGGCCGACGACGTCATCGGCACGCTCGCCTTCCGCGAGCCCGGCCCGGTCGAGGTGGCCACCGGCGACCGGGACCTGTTCCAGATCATCGACGACGACAAGCCGGTGCGGGTGCTGTACTGCGGGCGCGGCGTCGCCAAGCTCGAGGTGCTCGACGACGCCGGGGTGCACGGCAAGTACGGGGTGCCGGCGGCCGGCTACGCGGACCTCGCGGCCCTGCGCGGCGATCCGAGCGACGGGCTGCCCGGGGTCACCGGCGTCGGAGAGAAGACCGCGGCCCGGCTCGTGGACCGCTACGGCAGCCTCGACGGCATCCTCGCGGCGCTGGACGACCCGGGCTCGGGCTTCGCGCCGGGGCTGCGGGCGAAGATCGAGGCCGGGCGGGAGTACCTCGCGAGCGCGAAGGACGTCGTGGCGGTCTCGCGCGCGGTGCCGCTGCCCTCGCTGGAGACCAGGCTGCCCTCGGCGCCGGCCGACCCCGACGGGCTCATCGCCCTGGCCGAGCGGTGGGGCCTGGCCGGTGCCACCAAGCGGATCGTCGACGCCCTCTCAGCCTGACCTGTCAGCCTGAGACGCGCACCGGCTCCACGCGCCAGATCCGGTCGCAGTAGTCGCGCACGGTCCGGTCGGAGGAGAAGAAGCCGCACCGGGCCGCGTTGAGCACCGACATGCGGGCCCAGCCGTCCTGGTCCCGCCAAGCCCGCTCGACCTGCTCCTGGCAGTCGAGGTAGCCGCGGTAGTCGGCCATGGCCAGGTACTCGTCGCGGCCGAGCATCGCGTCGACGACCGGCGCGAAGAGGGACCGGTCGCCCTTGGCGAAGGCGCCGCTCGCGATCAGGTCGATGGCCGCACGCAGGTCCGGGTCGGTCTCGTAGTACGCCCGCGGGTTGTAGTCCCGGCGCAGCTCGGCCGCGTGGGCGGCGTCGAGGCCGAAGAGGAAGAAGTTCTCGGCCCCGACCCGGTCCCGGATCTCGATGTTCGCGCCGTCGAGGGTGCCGATGGTGACGGCGCCGTTGAGCGCGAGCTTCATGTTGCCCGTGCCCGACGCCTCCTTGCCGGCCAGCGAGATCTGCTCGGACAGGTCGGCGGCCGGGATGATGACCTGCGCCTTGGTCACGTTGTAGTCCGGCTGGAGCACGACCTTGAGGTGGCGCGACACCACCGGGTCGGTGTTGACCGCCTCCGCGACCGCGTTGACGAGCCTGATCAGCAGCTTCATGGAGTGGTACCCCGGGGCGGCCTTCCCGCCGAAGAGCACAGTGCGCGGCACGACGTCCAGGCCCGGGTCGTCCCGCAGCCGGTTGAACAGCGTGATGACGTGCAGCAGCTTCAGATGCTGGCGTTTGTACTCGTGGAAGCGTTTGATCATCACATCGCACAGCGAGTCCGGGTCGAGGACCACCCCGGTCGACTTCTCCACCAGCGCCGCGAGGCCGACCTTGTTCGCGCGCTTCACGGCCCGCCATTGCTCCAGGAACGCCGGGTCGTCGGCGGCCGGCACCAGGCCCTCGAGCCGGTCGAGATCGGTGATCCACCGCTCGTCGCCGAGCCGCTCGGTCACCAGCTCCGACAGCCGCGGGTTGGCCAGGCGCACGAACCGGCGTGGGGTGACGCCGTTGGTGACGTTGTGGAACTTCTGCGGCCACAGCTCGGCGAAGTCACGCAGCGTCGTCTCGGCGAGCAGCTTCGTGTGCAGCTCGGCGACGCCGTTGACCGCGGTGGAGGCGACGACCGCCAGGTGCGCCATCCGCACCCGCTTCTCCGGCTCCTCCTGGATGATCGAGAGCCGGCGCATGCGGTCGCGGTCGCCCGGGTACGTCGCCTCGACCTCCTGCAGGAAGAAGTAGTTGATCGCGTAGATGATCTCCATGTGCCGGGGCAGCAGCCGCTCCAGCACGGCCACCGGCCAGGTCTCCAGGGCCTCGGGCAGCAGCGTGTGGCAGGTGTAGTTGAAGGTGCGCCGGGTGATGGACCACGCCAGGTCCCAGTCCAGCTTCTGCTCGTCGACGAGCAGGCGCATGAGCTCGGTGACGGCCATGACCGGGTGGGTGTCGTTGAGCTGGATGACGACCTTGGCGGGGAACGCGTCCCAGCCGGAGTTGCGCAGGCGGTACCGGCGGATGATGTCGCGCAGGGAGCACGCGACGAGGAAGTACTGCTGCTTCAGGCGCAGCTCGCGGCCCTGCTCCGTGCTGTCGTCGGGGTAGAGCACCTTGGAGATGTTCTCGGCGCGCGTGATGTCCTCGACGGCCTCCTTGTACTGCCCGGCGCCGAACCGCGACAGGTCGAAGGACTCGCGGCTGGCCCGCGCCTGCCACAGCCGCACGATGTTGACGGTCTGCGTGCCGAAGCCGGGCACCAGCATGTGGCTGGGCTCGCCGCGCACGGTCTCGCCGGGCGTCCACTGCCGCCGCAGCCCGCTCGGGTCGTCCAGCGCGGGCGCGGTGGTGCCGTAGAACCCGACCCGCTGCCGGTCGTCGGGCGCGGAGAACTCCCACGGGTTGCCGTAGAACGTCCAGTCGTCGGGCCGCTCGACCTGGGCGCCGTCGCGGAAGGCCTGCTTGAAGATGCCGAACTCGTACCGGATGCCGTAGCCGACCGCCGGGATGTCCAGGGTCGCCATCGAGTCGAGCAGGCACGCGGCGAGCCGACCCAGGCCGCCGTTGCCCAGCCCCGGCTCCACGTCGAAGCCCTCGAGGTCCTCGAGGCTCGTGCCGAGCTTGCTCGCGATCTCGCGCACGTACCGCTCGGTGTCGGTGTAGAGCAGGTTCTGCCGCAGCTGCCGGCCGAGCAGGTATTCGGCGGAAAGGTAGTACACGAACCGCGGGTTGGCGTCGTAGTGCGCGGCGGCGGTCTTCGCGTACCGCTCGATCAGCCGGTCCCGCACCGTGAGCGCGAGCGTGTGATACCCGTCGGAGCCGCTGGCCGACTCGAGGGTGGTGCCGCGCTGGTAGTACAGGTTGCTGATGAGATCCTGCTCGAACTCATCGAGCGTGCTGCCGACGGAGCGCATTCTGGGGCGGGGCCGGGCATCGGTCACTGCCCTATTATCCGCTTTCGGTCGCGCGGCTCGCGGGAGTTCACGGTCCCGCCGACGAGCTGCCCCCGCACGGTCGCCATCGTCGGGCGAGATGTCGGACGCTCCGCGATCCGACATCTCGGACTTTTCGCCCGACAGGCGATATGTCGGCATCTAACGCCCGGAGACGGCCGTCGGCCGCCGACCACCCCGAAGCGACCCGGCCGCCGGCGCGGTCGCGCAGCGCCGGGGCGAGGGCTGGTCGGGGCGAGGGCCGCCAGAGCGGCACCAGGCGTGCGGGCGGCGCGGGCCCGGCCAGCGCGTGTCCGGCGAACGGCCGTCGGCCACATCGCCGCCAACCACCCCGACGCGGCCCGGCCGCCGGCGCGGTCGCACAACGTCGGGGCGAGGGCCACCAGAACCGCACCGGGCGCGCGGGCGGCGCGGGCCGGCGCCGGCATGGCTGGCGCGGGCCGACGCGTGTCGGGCGAGATGTCGGACGCTCCGCGATCCGACATCTCGGATTTTTCGCCTGCCAGGCGATATGTCGTGAATCAGCGCCAGGAGACGACCGTCGGCCAACGCGGGACGGGCCGACGCCGCCGGTGCCAACGCGGCCAACACGGGACGGCCGACGCCGCCGGTGCCAACGCGGCCAACGCGGGCACGCGCTGGAATACAAGCCGGACGTCTGCTGACAGCTGTCGGTGCGCCGCGACCAAGACTGGCGCAAGCGCCGCGGACGACACCAAGGTGCTCACCAGCGCCGCCGCCCGTGCCGCCGGCGCGGGGCCAGCACGCGGCCGACGCCGACGGTGCGGGCCGATATCGCCCGGCCGCCGCCGACCAGGCCGAGGCGCGGCGCGGCGCGGCGGGCAATACAGCACGCCGTCGGCCAACCGTCGCGCTCCGCACAAGTAGGGCCGGGCGCCCTGCCGACCTTCACGGAAATGGGCGCGAAGAACCGCGCCTCATCCGTACCGCCGTGTCCGATAAATCGGACAGCCCCGGTTTACCCAGAGACGACGGGCAATGCGAAATGGATCACCCGGAAATGCGACGCTCAGCGGCCGCGCTGGCGACGGGCGTCCGCGATGCCGTTGGCCGCCCGGGCCGCGAAGCCCTGCCCTGGAGCCTTGCCGCCCTGCGCCGGAGCCGCGCTCGCGCCGCCGCCGATGGGGCCGCCGCCGAAGATCGGGCCGGCGTCCTCGCGCATTGCGCGGCCGGCGGCGATCTTGTCGCGCACTGCGGCCGCCTCGGCCTGCTCGCGCTCCGACGGCACGGCCATCACGGCGCTGGCCAGCGCGATGACCACGACCAGGACAAAGAGGACGATCGGGGCCAGGAACCAGTTGACGTCCACGCCCGGCACGGTGTCGGTGGTGTGCGTGAGGTGGACCTGCATGGCGTACATGCCGGTGTAGTGCATGCTGCAGACCGCCACGCCCATCACGGCCGCCGCGGCGACGGTTGCGATCATGCCGCGCACGACGATCGTGAACCACAGGGCCACGGTCGCGGCGACGATCGCGATCGCGTAGGAGGCGATGAACAGGCTGGTCTTGTACTCGAAGTTGCCGTTGACGTTCATCGCCTTCATGCCCGTGTAGTGCATGAACGCGACCGAGACGCCGGTGATCGGGCCGCCGACGAGGACCTTCCACAGCTTCGGCTTGCCCAGCCCGACGATGAACAGGCCGATGCCGACGGTGATGACCGCGATGAAGAAGCTCGCGACCGTGATCGGCACGTCGAAGCGCAACGGGCTGTCCTGCACGCTGAAGCCGACCATCGCCATGAAGTGCATGACCCAGATGCCGGTGCCGCCGATCGACCACGCGGCGAGCACCAGCAGCCAGGCGCGGCGGCGGGCGTCGGTGGCGATCCGGGCCCGGGCGGTGCTCACCAGGCCCAGCAGGGAGCCCAGGAATGACATGGCGAAGGCGAAGATCGGCGTGATGGCGCCGTAGGTGAAATGGTGCAATTGGCCCACGATGTCCTCCGTCAAAGCACGCGTGCAGATATGCACCGCGAACCGGCGAGAGCATCATTGCGGATCCGAGGGATTTTTGCGAATCCCCCTCACGTGCGAAAACGCAAAAACTATCCCATTACGCTATACGCGAGTACGCCACGAGTAACGGCCGTCATCGCCTGCCGCGCCGTACGCCGGATCGTCTCGGGCGCCCCGGAGGCGTCGGTGAGCTGCCCGAGCAGGTCCAGCACCTGCCGCGACCAGCGCACGAAGTCGCCAGCTGGCATATCGCCCTCCAGCCCGTGCACGCTGCCGAGCACCTTGGTGAGCGATTCGCCACGGGCCCAGCGGTACATCGGCCACGCGAACCCGAGATCCAGCTCACGGGTCAGCTGCAGGCCCCGCGAGTCCTCGTCGTCGCGCAGGTCGGCCCAGAGCTTCAGGGTCGCGTCGATGGCGTCGGTGACCTCGCCCCGCGGTACCGATGCCCGGTCTTCCGCTTCCCGGCGGGCCTCGTAGACGAGCACGCTGACCGCGGCGGCCAGCTCGGCCGGGCCGAGCTTGTCCCACACCCCGCGGCGCAGGCACTCGGCGACGAGCAGGTCGGTCTCCGACCAGATGCGGGCCAGCATGCGCCCGGCGTCGGTGACCACGCCGGCCTCGGAGAGGTAGCCGCGGTCGGTGAGCAGCCCGCAGACCCGGTCGAAGGTGCGCGCCAGCGAGCCGGTGCGGCTGGCGACCTTGCCGCGCAGGCCCTCGGTGTCGCGCTCGAGGCGGTGGCGACGCTCGGCCCAGCGCGCGTGCTCCTCGCGGTCGGGGCAGCGGTGGCAGGGGTGGCGGCGCATCGACGCGCGCAGCGACTCCAGCTCGTGGTCGTCGGCTGCGGCGGCGTTGCGGGACCGGGTCGGCCGGCCGCGCTCCGGCGGGGCGAACTCGACCCGGCGCAGCTGGGAGGCGAGGTCGCGGCGGTCCTGGGCGGAGCGGTAGTTGAACTGCCGCGGCACCCGCACCCGGCCGAGCGGCTCGACGGGCTGGGTGAAGTCGGCGCCGGAGATGCGCCCGGCCCAGCGGTCCTCGGTGAGCACGAGCGGGCGCGGCTCGCCGAAGCCGCCGGTGCCCGGGTCGATGACGATCGCCAGGCCCGAGCGGCGCCCGGCGGGCACCCGGATCACGTCGCCGGAACGCAGCCGCTCCAGCGACTCCAGCGCGGCCGCCCGGCGCTGCTGCACGCCCTGGCGCGCGATCGTCTTCTCCCGGTCGGCGATGGCCACGCGGATCGAGAAGTACTGCTCGAAGTCCCCGAGGTGGCAGGCCATCTCCCCGGCGTAGGTCGCCATGGTCTCGGCGTTGCGCTGCACCTGGCGGGCCAGGCCGACGACCGAGCGGTCGGCCTGGAACTGCGCGAAGGAGCTCTCCAGCAGCTCGCGCGCCTCCGCGAAACCGACGCTGCCGACGAGGTTGACGGCCATGTTGTACGACGGACGGAAGCTCGACTTCAGCGGGTACGTGCGCGTGGAGGCGAGCCCGGCCACGTGGCGGGGATCGATCTCCGGGGCCCACACCACGACGGCGTGGCCCTCCACGTCGATGCCCCGGCGCCCGGCCCGGCCGGTGAGCTGCGTGTACTCCCCCGGGGTCAGGTCGACGTGGGCCTCGCCGTTGAACTTGACCAGCCGCTCGAGCACCACGCACCGGGCCGGCATGTTGATGCCCAGCGCCAGGGTCTCGGTGGCGAAGACGGCCTTGACCAGCCCGCGGACGAACAGCTCCTCGACGACCTCCTTGAACGCCGGCAGCATCCCGGCGTGGTGGGCGGCGAGCCCGCGCTCGAGGCCGTCGAGCCAGTCCCAGTACCCCAGGACCTGCAGATCCTCGCTCGGGATGTGCTTGGTGCGCTCCTCGACGATGGTGCGGATCTCGACGCGCTCGTCCGGCCCGGTCAGGCGCAGCCCGGCGCCGAGGCACTGCTGCACGGCGGCGTCGCAGCCGGCCCGGCTGAAGATGAACAGGATCGCGGGCAGCAGACCCTCGCGGTCGAGCCGCTCGACGATCTCCTGGCGATAGGGGCCGGTCCAGCGGCCGCGCTTGCCGCGGCGCAGGTCGCCGCCGGCCAGTTCGACGCGGCGGAGCATTTCGCGGTGGTACCGCAGCAGCTCCGGATGCACGTCGTGCTTCTGCGCCGCCTCGGCGTCGTGGAACAGGTCGAACATCCGCTTGCCCACGAGCATGTGCTGCCAGAGCGGCACCGGCCGGTGCTCGCTGACGACCACGGTCGTCTCGCCGCGCACGGTCACGAGCCAGTCGGCGAACTCCTCGGCGTTGGAGACGGTCGCGGACAGCGAGACGAGCGTGACGGACTCGGGCAGGTGGATGATCACCTCCTCCCACACCGCGCCGCGGAACCGGTCGGCGAGGTAGTGCACCTCGTCCATGACCACGAAGGAGAGGCCCTGCAGGGTCGCGGAGCCGGCGTAGAGCATGTTGCGCAGCACCTCGGTGGTCATGACCACCACGGGCGCGTCGCCGTTGATCGCGTTGTCGCCGGTGAGCAGGCCGACCCGCTCGGCGCCGTAGCGCTCGACGAGGTCGTTGTACTTCTGGTTCGACAGCGCCTTGATGGGCGTCGTGTAGAAGCACTTGCGCCCCTGCCGCAGGGCCAGGTGCACGGCGAACTCGCCGACGACCGTCTTGCCGGCGCCGGTGGGGGCGCACACGAGCACGCCCGTGCCGCGCTCCAGCGCCGCGCACGCCTCGGCCTGGAAGGGGTCGAGGGCGAACGCCAGCTCCTCGGCGAACTCGGTGAGCGCCGGCTGCCGCGAGGCGCTCGCGGCACGCTGCCGCGCGGCCTCATAGCGGTCTGCGGGGCTCGTCCCAATGTCCTCAGTACCGCTCACGCTCCCAAGGCTAGGCGAAGCAAGCCCGGATCCGCTCCTAGGTATCGTGCTGGCGTGCCGGAAAGCGACGAGTCACTCCCTTCCCGACGGCCGATCGAGGCGGTGCTGCTGGACTTCCACGGGACACTTGCGCAGGTCGAGGACCCGGTGCGGTGGGTGACCCGGGCCGCCGAGAGCCTCGGCAACACCCTCGACCGCGGCAAGGCGACTGTTCTCGCCGACCGGCTCACCACCGCCGGGCGGGCCGGCGGCCCCAAGCCGCAGCGGGTGCCGGCGCACCTCGCCGAGGTGTGGGCGGATCGCGACCTCTCCGCGCACGCGCATCGGGCCTGCTACACGGGCCTGGCCGCGACCGTCGACGAGGAGCTGGCCACGCCGTTGTACGACCGGCTGCTGCTCGCCGACGGCTGGGAGCTCTACGCCGACACCGTGCCGACGCTGCGGGCCCTGCGCGCGGCCGGGGTGCCCGTCGCGGTGGTCAGCAACATCGGCTTCGACCTGCGCGCGCTCGCCGCCGAGCTGGGCTTCGCCGACCTGGTGGACGCGTTCGTGCTCTCCTACGAGGTCGGGCGGGTCAAGCCGGACCCGGCCATCTTCTGGAACGCGTGCGCCGCCCTGCGCGTCGACCCCGAGCGGGCGCTCATGGTCGGCGACACCCCGGCGGACGCGGGCGCCGCGGCGGCCGGCTGCTCCGTGCTCGTACTCCCGGAGAGTGAACCGGGCAAGGTACACGGACTGGGAGGAATCCTGCGGCTGCTGTAAGGGCCGGTTCGGGACGGGATTGAATTCCGGCCGCGCCGGGAAACAGTGTCGCAACACCGCCTCTGTGCTTGTCGCGATGGTGTTCGGCGACGACAGTGCAGGCAACGACACGAATTCTTGCTGCGGAGGTACATCATGCCGTTGAACCGCTGGGACCCCACGAACGCCCTCGCCCGCCTCGAGCAGGACATGGGCAACGCCGCGCATCACGCCCACGCCGCGTCGGTGCGCACCGCGACCGACGGCGACGATCTCGTCATCACCGTCGAGGGCATCGACCCGTCCAACGTCGACGTCCAGGTCTCCGGCGGGCGCCTGACGATCAAGGGCGCGGGCGGCAGCAGTACCTCGGAGAGCCACGACGCCGGCGGCGCGCACTTCTCGTCGTCCTCGTCCAGCTCGTCCTCGTTCTCCCGGAGCTTCTCGGTGCCGGAGGACGTCGAGCAGTCGGACGTGTCCACCGAGCCCTCGGCCAACGGCGTCAAGGTGCGCATCCGCAACGCCGCCTGAGTGCTCAGGCCAGGAGGGTGAGCGCTCCTGGTACACACGACATGGTCACGGGGAGTGGACAGATCCGCTCCCCGTCGGCGTATGCGGTGATCCCCGCCCCGTCGAGCCTGATCTCCTTGGCCCGGTGCGTGCTGACCCGGCGGTCGCGCACGTGCGTGCCCTTGAGCACCTTGGGCCGCAGCCGCATGAGCGTGAGCCGCCCGAGCGGCTCGGCGACGACGACGTCGAGCAGCCCGTCGGTGGGGTCGGCCCCGGGCACGATCCGGAAGCCCCCGCCGTAACTCTCGGTGTTGCCGACCGCGACCAGCACGGAGTCGAAGACGGTTTCCGCGCCGTCGAGGCTCATCGTGTACCGCCTGGGCCGCAGCGCCAGCAGCTCCTCGACGATCGCCCGGTTGTACCGCTGCGGCCCCTTCGGCCACCGCATGCGATTGGCGCGCTCGTTGACGAACGCGTCGAACCCGGCCGCGAGCACCGCCCCGAACCAGGCCCGGGTTCCGTCGCCCCCTTCCAGCCACACCAGGTCGATCGCGCGCGTCCGCCCGCTCCGCAGCGCGTCGGCCACGTTCCCGGCGGCCTCGATCGGGTCGGCCGGCAGCCCCAGCCGCACCGCGAAGTCGTTGCCGGTGCCCGCCGGGACGATCCCGAACGGCGTCCCGGTCCCGGCCACGGCCTGCAGCCCGAGGTGGACGGTCCCGTCACCACCCATGGCCACGAGCGCGTCACACCGCCCCTCGGCAACCGCTCGGCGCGCCTGCTCCTTCGCGTCCGCGGCCGTGCTCCCGCCGAGGATCTCGACGCTCGCCCCGTACGCGCTCAGCCTCTCCAGCACCGCGGGCAGCAACGCCGCCCGGCGACCCTTGCCGGCGGTGGGGTTGGCGAGCAGCGCGATGTTCACGGGCGAGACTGTAAACGTTCAACGACTCCACCGCGACCAACCGCCGCGCCGCTTCTCGCCGCGGTTCCGCCTCGACCGCGCCGCACCACTTCCCCATGCCGCCCGCGCCGCCGCACTTCCGCCGCGCCGCGCCGTCTCGCCATGCCGCCGCCGTTTCTTTGATGCGCTCGCTTCGACCTCGCCGCACCACTCAGGCATGCCGCCCGCGCCGCTTCTTTGATGCGCTCGCTTCGGCCTCGCCGCGCCGTCTCGCCATGCCGCCCGCGCCGCTTCTTTGATGCGCTCGCTTCGACCTCGCCGCACCGCTCCGGCATGCCGCCCGCGCCGCGCCGCCGCGCTACACCGCTCCTTGAGGCCCTCCGCGCCCCACCACCGCGCTTTCGGCCGCCGACCTCGCCGCATCGCTTCTTGATGCCACTCACGCCGCCGCATCGCTGTTTCATCCCGCCGGCCGCATCACCGTCGCGCCGCCGCCCGCCTCGACCTCGCCGACCGGGTCCCACCCGCGGGCTCGTGGCTCCTCCGCCTTCGCGCCTCGACTTCCGCCGCCTCACCTCTGCACCGCGAGACCTCGCGCTCCCCCGCCCGGACACCGCGCCGGCCGCATCGACCCGCTGCTCGGCCGCGCCGCTGACTCGGGGCCGATCCGCCTCGCACCTCGAACTTCCGCCGCCTCGGCCCTCGCACCGCCAGCCCCGCCCTTCCCCGCGCCCGGGCGCGCCGCCGCCCGATCCGCCGATTCCGGATTTATCACCCGGCGGGGCATAAGTCCGAAAAGTCGCGGCGCGGAGCGCCCGACTTTTCGCGCAAAAACGGCGCCCCGGTCTCGAAAGACCGGGGCGCCGTGAACGAGCGTTGTTTACGTGTAATCGTCGAAGCGGCTGTCCAGCGGCTTGGGCTTGTCGACCGCCGTCGGCGCCGCCACCGGGGTCGGGGCGTCGATCTGGTCGAAGCCGTCGATCGGGCTCGCCGCCTCGACCGGTTCGACCTCGTAGTCGTCCAGCGAGGAGACCTCGTCGTCGCCGATGCCCGCGTACGACGGGCGGTTGCGGTTGCGCCGCTTGTCGTTGACCAGGGCGAAGATCACCGCGCCGAAGTACAGCAGCGACATGCACAGGGCCAGGAACGTCATGCCGAACGGGTCGGCCGTCGGCGTGGCGACCGCGGCGAAGACGAAGAAGATGAAGACCGCGATGCGCCACCAGCCCAGCAGGCGCTTGCCCGTCGCAATCCCGGCGACGTTGGCCAGCATGATGCCGAGCGGGAACTCGAAGGCGACACCGAAGACGGCCATCATGCCGGTCACGAAGTCGACGTACGACATCGCCTCCAGCATGATCTGAGTCTCTGGATTGACGAAGCCCACGAGGAACTCGAGGCCCTTCGACACCACGATGAACGCCAGCACCGCGCCGCCGGCGAACAGCGGGGCGGCCAGGCCGGCGAACACGTAGGCCCAGCGGCGCTCATTGCGGTGCAGGCCGGGTGCGATGAAGGCCCAGAGCTGGTACATCCAGAACGGCGCCGACAGGATCAGGCCGACCCACAGCGAGATCTTCAGCTTCAGCAACAGCGGGTCGGTGACCTTCAGGGCCACGAACCCGCAGCGCCAGTCGGCCGGCAGGACCCCGTTGTTGTGCTGCAGTTCGAGCTTCTCGGCGAGCTGGCAGTACGGTTCTTGGAGGATCGCCAGGACGTGCCCCGAGAGCAGGTAGCCGACGATCATGCCGAGCACGATCGCGATCGAGGCTCGGAAGAGCCGGGTCCGGAGCTCCCGCAGATGCTCCAACAACGTCATGGAGCCATCTGCGGCGCGCTCGAAGTTCGACGGCGGCTTACTCCGCCGCCGGGCGAGGATGCTCACGACCGGAGCGCGCCTCAGCGCTCGCGAGCGTGGTCAACCGGGTCGACGCGCGGGCTCGGGGAGGCCTGGTTGTCGGCGATCTCACCCCGCAGCGGCTCACGACCCGACTGCGCCTCGGCCTTGGCGTCGACGTCGTCGTCCGCGAGGCCCTTGGTCTCCGCCTTGATGATCCGCATCGAGCGGCCGAGCGAACGCGCCGCGTCGGGCAGGCGCTTCGCGCCGAACAGCAGGATCAGCACCACCACCAGGACGATGATGTGCCACGGCCTAACTGCACCCATGTGAAGCCACCTCACTATGTTTGAGCTGCCGCACCCATCGTACTGACCACCGGAGGGTGAGGGCAGAGGCCGGGGTTTGCGGGATGGAATCCGGCCGCTGAAGTCCTGACGAGTGTTGACGCCGCGCGGCCCGATCGTCAACCATCCGACCGGACAAAGGTGCGGTTTGCCCTGGTTTAACTGCCAGGATTGTTAACTGTTCTCAACCGCCCGCTGCTTGGCGGCCTGCTGAGCGGCCATCGCCTCCAGCTGCGGCAGCATCTGCTCGACGGTCTGCTGGAGCGTCGCGAGGCGCGGCTCGACCCGGCGCTGGCCGTCCTCCAGGCGCGCCTGCATCGCCCGGGCCGCGTTGTCGAACGCGCGCAGCCGGCTCATGACGCTGAGCGCGACGACGATCAGGACGATCAGCGCGAGCAGGACGATGCCGCCCGAGATCCACCACAGCACGTGATCGACCTTAGTGCACGTAGGCCGCCAGCGCCGCGTTCGCCTCGGCGACGACCGCCTCGGCGAGCACGGCCGGGGCCACGACGGTGACCTCGGCGCCGAGGCGCAGCACGAGCCGCCGGGCCCAGTCGAGGTCGGAGGCGCGCAGCGAGACCGTCCAGTGCTCGCCGGGGCCGCGCTCGACCGTCTCGCACGGGTACTGCTCGGTGATCCACCGCGCCCCCCGCCCCACGCGCAGGGTCACCAGCGGCAGGTCCGGCGTCGGGGTGAACAGCGTGCCCGTGCGGGTGTCGGTCGGCCGGGCCCGCAGCGGCACCTGCGCGGCCTCGTCGAGCTCGGTGGAGGCGTCGATGCGGTCGACCCGGAAGAGCCGGACGGCCTCGGCCCGGCGGCACCACGCCTCCAGGTAGGCCCACCGCCCGACGACGAGCACGCGCATCGGGTCCACGACGCGCTCGGTGGTCGCGTCGCGGGTGGCCGTGTAGTACGTGATCCGCAGCGCCCGCCGCCGGTCGACGGCCCCGCGCAGCTCCTCGAGGCGGTCGGAGGCGCCGGGGAGCCGCACCGCGACGGGCGCGTCGGCGAGATCCCCGGCCGCGTGCTCGATCTTCGCGAGGGCCCGGTGCACGCCGTCCCCGGCGGTGACGCCCGGCGTCTCGGCGAGCATGCGCAGCGCCACGATGAGCGCAAGCGCCTCGTCGGGCGTGAGGCGCAGCGGGCGGCCGATGCCGGCGTCGTAGGTCAGGGTCACGCTGTCGCCGACGAACGCCATGTCGATGAGGTCGCCGGGGCCGTAGCCGGGCAGCCCGCACATCCACAGCAGCTCGAGGTCCTCGCGCAGCTGACGGTCGGTGATGCCCTGGTCGGCGGCGGCCTCGGCGATGGTGATGCCGGGGCGGGCCTGCAGGTAGGGCACCAGGTTGAGCATGCGCGCGAGGCGGTCCGCGGAGTTCGTCATGCCGGCACCCCGACCTGCGAGCCGGCGGGATCGTAGGCGGCGGCGATGGCCCGCAGCCGGCGCACGACACCGTCACGCAGCTCGGGCGGGTCGAGGACGACCAGATCCGCGCCGTACCCCACCAGCCAATCGGCGAACAGATCGGCGTCGGAGTAGCTCAGGGTGAGCCGGTCACCGTCGGGCCCCGGCACGCACTCCTCGGCCCAGCGCCTGACCCCCGCGGCCTTCTCCGGCCGCACGAGCACCGTGGCGCGGCCGACCCGCTCGACGGGCCCCGAGAAGCCCGCGACCTTGGCGATGAGGTCGGTCTTGGGCGGCTCGTAGGCGCCGCGCCGGCCGATCCGCCGCACCCCGCTGACGATCCGGGACAGGCGGAAGCAGCGCTCGGCGCCGCGGTCGAGGTCGTGGCCGACGACGTACCACCGGCCCCGCCAGCACACCACGCCCCACGGCTGCAGGCGCCGCACGCCGGCGGCGTCGCGCTCGGGGACCTCGTAGGAGAAGGTAACCGCCTGCCGGTCACGTACCGCCGCCGTCAACGGCTCGAAGGCCGGGTCGACGGTGACGACGGCCTCGACGCCGAGGGTGGCGTGCGGGTCCACGTCGATGCCGCCGGCCCGCAGCTTGGCCAGGCCCGAGGACGCCGCCGCGGCCAGGCCGGTCTGCTGCCACAGCCGCACCGCGATGCCGACCGCGGCCGCCTCGTCCGGGGCGAGCGGGATGTCGGGCAGCGCATACTCCCGCCGGGCGATGCGGTAGCCCTGCTCGTTGTCGAAGATGCTCGCCGTGCCCATCTCCAGCGGCACACCGAGCTCGCGCAGCTCCGACTTGTCCCGCTCGAACTTGCGCTGGAACGCCTCGTGGTCGCGCTCGTCGTTGGGATCGTGCTCGTAGCCCGGCACGATCGCCGCGATCTGCTCGGCGGTCAGGAAACGGCGCGTAGCGAGCAGGCAGATCACCAAATTCACCAGGCGCTCGGTTCGAGTCCGCGACACGCAAGCGAACCTACCAGCCCGAACGCCTGTTCTGCGCCACCCACGCGGTGAGCGTTCACACCGTCACCACGGCAGCGCGCTGTGTCGCTGCGTTACTGTGTGCGCCGTGATTCGCTGGCGCTGGGGAACCGTTGTCGACACCCGCCGGGAGTGGCACGGGAGCCTCGAGCTCGACGTCACCGTGGAGGCGCGACGCCCCGAAGATCCGGCTTCGGTACGGGCCCTGGCCTACCCCGCCCTCGTCGGCGTCCCCCGCGCGGGTGACCGGGTGCTGCTCAACCTCAACGCGCTCGCCCTCGGCCTCGGCACCGGCGGCTACGCGCTCGTCGTGGCCGTACCGGACCGGCTGCCCGACGACGTGGACGTTCCCGGGCACGTGGTCAAGGCGCGGTACACCCCGCTGCAGGCGATCGTCCTCGCGGCCGACGAGGAGGCCTCGCCCCTGCGCGGGGAGCTGGCCGGCGCCGTGGACCTCGGCGGCATGCCCGTGGTCGTGGCGGACCTGCACTCGGCCCTGCCCGCGGTGCTCGCCGGCGCGCTGGCCGAGCGGCCCGGGCTGCGCGTCGCGTACGTGATGACCGACGGCGGCGCCCTGCCCGCCTGGTTCTCGCGCACCCTCGACGGCCTGCGCCCCCTGCTCGCCGGCACGGTGACCACGGGCCAGTCCTTCGGCGGCGACCTCGAGTCGACGAACGTGCACAGCGGCCTGCTCGCCGCCCGGCACGGCCTGCACGCGGACCTCGCGATCGTCACCCAGGGCCCCGGCAACCTCGGTACCGGCACGAGCTGGGGCTTCTCGGGCGTCGCGGCCGGCGAGGCGGTCAACGCGGTGCACGCGCTCGGCGGGCGCCCGGTCGCGGCCCCGCGCATCTCGGACGCCGACCCGCGCCCGCGCCACAACGGCGTCTCCCACCACAGCCTCACCGCCTTCGGCCGCGTGGCCCTGGCCCCGGCCGACCTCGTGATGCCCTCGGACCTCTCCCCCGCGCTGGCCGGGCCGGTCCGCGCGGCGCTGTCCGCGCTGTGCCCGCCGCACGCGCTGGTGGAGGTCCCGTCGGCGGATCTGGCGGGGCCGCTGGGCGAGCTGCCGGTGAAGCTGTCGACGATGGGCCGCGACCTGACGCAGGACACGGCGTACTTCCTGTCGGCGGCGGCCGCGGGCCGCTATGCCGCGACACTCGCCGTTTGACGCGACCGGCCCGGTCCGCGCGGCGCTGTCCGCCCTGTGCCCGCCGCACACGCTGGTGGAGGTCCCGTCCGCGGATCTGGCGGGGCCGCTGGGCGAGCTGCCGGTGAAGCTGTCGACGATGGCCGCGGGCCGTTATGCCACGACGCTCGCCGTTTGACGCGACCGGCCCGGTCCACGCGCCGCTGTCCCGCGCTGCGCCCGCCGCACAGGCCGGCTCTCGACGATGGGCCGCGACCTGACCGACGACACGCGCCCTCGCCGGCCGCTATGCGGCGACTCTCGCTGTTTGACGCGATTCGTCCGCGCGTTGCCGCGATATGTCGGGCGCTTCGCTAACCCGACATATCGGATTTATCGCCTGACGAGGTATAAGTCCGATATGTCGTGGCGCGGAGCGCCCGACATATCGAAGATCGCCAGAGAGAGTTTCCCACGACGCTTTCGAGGGAGCCGGCAGATGAAACCAGCGTGACCCGCCGCGGGCCTGGCAGCGTCGGCGCGCCAGCGCCGAGCGGTGTCTGGCGGGAGCGACGGTCCGCACCCCCGCGGACCCGAGTCAGGCTTTGGCGAGGGCCGCGTTCGCGACCGACCGCAACTGCGGCAGGTGGTCCGCCTCCGGGGCGGCCGCCACGACCAGATAGACCGCCACGATCGCCTTGCCCCGGCGGGTCAGCAGCGTCTTGGACTTGTCGCTCAGCGCCGCCTCCCCCACGCCGCCGACGGCCTCGAGGGACACGATCGTCGTCCAGAGCTTCTGGGCCTGGGCCGCGTCCGTGAACGTCAGGGCCACCACGGTCACCTGGTCGCCGGCCGGGTTGCCGAACGGGCACATCCGGGCGCGGGCGTTGAGGCCGAGGGTCTGCACCGCCTGGCCGTACTGCGCCACGGCCGCGGCCCCGTCGCCCTGGCTCGGCTGGACCGGCAGGCCCGTCGACTGCTTCACCTGGTCGGCGCCGATCAGGCCCTGGCAGCCGTCGGAGTTCACCACCGGGGGCAGGGTCGGGGACGGCAGCGGCTGGTGCGAGACGTCCGGGGCGCCGGTCGGGCCGGCCGGCAGCGGGGTGCGCTTGAGGCCGTCGTCGGTGCACGCGGACAGCAGCGCCGCCAGCAGGGCCAGCGGGACCAGGCGACGGATCATGCGTAGATCACGATCAGGGTGAAGCCCACGATGATCACGATCAGGATGGTGGCGAGCAGCCAGGTCGGGTACTTCGGGCCGACCGTGCGGTTGCGCTCGACCTCCTCGCGGATGCGCTGAAGCCGCCGGCCGAACCGGTTGGTGGCCGGCCGGTCGGGGTTGAAGTCGGCCCCGAGCTTCTTGGGCCTCGGGGGCTGGTGGTCCGGCAAGTCATCCATAGCGCGGGCCAGCCTAATCCCCCGAGGGCCGCAACGTCACATGCTCGCGATCAGCCGGTCCACGCGCTCGTCGTAGGCGCGGAAGGGGTCCTTGCACAGCACGGTGCGCTGTGCCTGGTCGTTGAGCTTCAGATGCACCCAGTCGACGGTGAAGTCGCGGCGGCGCTCCTGGGCGTGGCGGATGAACTCGCCGCGCAGTCGGGCCCGGGTGGTCTGCGGCGGGGTCTCCTTGGCCTCGAAGATCTCGAGGTCGGTGGCGACCCGGTCGACCGATCCGCGCTTCTCCAGCAGCCCGTAGAGGCCGCGGCCGCGGCGCAGGTCGTGGTAGGCGAGGTCCATCTGCGCCACCCGCGGGTGGGACAGCGGCAGGTCGTGCTTGGCCTGGTACCGCTCGATGAGGCCGAGCTTGGTCACCCAGTCGACCTCGCGCTCGACCTCCTTGTGGTTGCCGGTGTCCACGGCGTTGAGCACGCGGCCCCACAGGTCCATGACGCGCTTGGTGGCCGCGTCGGCGCCGCGGCGGTCCAGGAACTCGGTCGCCTTGTCGAAGTACTCCTGCTGGATCTCCAGCGCCGAGATCTCCTTGCCGCTGGCCAGGCGCACCCGGCGGCGGCCGGTGATGTCGTGCGACACCTCGCGGATGGCCCGGATGGGGTTCTCCAGCGACAGGTCCCGCATCGCCACGCCGGCCTCGATCATCCGCAGCACGATGTCGGCGGTGCCGACCTTCAGCAGCGTGGTGACCTCGTTCATGTTCGAGTCGCCGACGATGACGTGCAGGCGGCGGTACCGCTCCGCGTCCGCGTGCGGCTCGTCGCGCGTGTTGATGATGGGGCGGGACCGGGTGGTCGCCGACGAGACGCCCTCCCAGATGTGCTCGGCGCGCTGGGACAGGCAGTACACGGCGCCGCGCGGGGTCTGCAGCACCTTGCCGGCGCCGCAGATGAGCTGGCGGGTGACCAGGAACGGGATCAGGATGTCGGCGAGGCGGCCGAACTCGCCGTGCCGGCTGACCAGGTAGTTCTCGTGGCAGCCGTACGAGTTGCCGGCGGAGTCCGTGTTGTTCTTGAACAGGTAGATCTCGCCGGCGATGCCCTCGTCGTGCAGCCGGCGCTCGGCGTCGACCAGCAGGCCCTCGAGAATGCGCTCGCCGGCCCGGTCGTGGACCACCAGGTCGGGCACGGAGTCGCACTCGGGCGTGGCGTATTCCGGGTGCGAGCCCACATCGAGATAAAGGCGCGCGCCGTTGCGCAGGAAGACGTTGCTGGAACGGCCCCACGAAACGACGCGCCGGAACAGATAGCGGGCGACCTCGTCCGGCGACAGGCGGCGCTGTCCCCGGTAGGTGCACGTGACCCCGTATTCGGTCTCAAGGCCGAAAATTCGCCGGTCCATGTACAGACATTAGCCGCCTGAACGCCGATTCGAACCTATTGGGAGCGGAGACTTTCCGTATACCTCTGGCAGGTGGCGTAGTCGGGCAGCGAGCCCTCCTCGATCCGCTGCTTGAGCGTCGGCGCCTTGGCGTCCTTGGCCGACAGCTGCGGCTCCTCGACGGGCCACGCGATGGCCAGGTCGGGGTCGAGCGGGTGCAGGTCGTGCTCGCCCGTCGGGTTGTACGTCTCCGACACCAGGTAGGTGAGCGTGGCGTCGTCGGTCAGCGCGCAGAACGCGTGGCCGAGGCCCTCGGAGAGGTACACCGCCCGGCGGTCCACGTCGTCGAGCTGCACGCCCTCCCAGCGGCCGAATGTCGGCGATCCGACCCGGATGTCCACGACCACGTCGAGCACGGCGCCGCGGATGCAGGTGACGTACTTGGCCTGGCCCCGCGGCACGTCGGCGTAGTGCACGCCGCGCACCACGCCGCGGGCCGAGACCGAGAGGTTGCCCTGGGCCAGGCGCAGCGGGTGGCCGATCTCGGCGGCCAGGTGGTCGAAGCGGTAGAACTCGGTGAACAGGCCCCGAGGGTCCCCGTGCAGAACAGGGGTGATCTCCCAGGCGCCGCCGATCGAGAGCTGTCGGATCTTCACGTGCTCACTCCAGCGTGTCGGTCGTGGTGGCGGTGCTTTTCGTGCGGTGCGTCAATGCTGCCAATCGAGCAGGTTGAGCAGATACTCGCCGTACCCGCTCTTGCGCAGCGGCTCGGCGAGCTCGCGCAGGCGGTCGTCGTCGATCAGCCCCGCGCGCCAGCAGACCTCCTCGACGCAGCCGATCTTGAAGCCCTGCCGTTCCTCGATCACGCGCACGAACTCGGCCGCCTGGACCATGGTGTTGAAGGTGCCCGTGTCGAGCCACGCCGTACCCCGGTCGAGCACGCCGACGTGCAGTTCACCCCGCTCGAGGTAGGCCGCGTTCACGGCGGTGATCTCGAGCTCGCCGCGGTCACTGGGCTTGAGGTCGCGCGCGATCTGCACGACGCGGTTGTCGTAGAAGTACAAACCGGGCACCGCGTAGCGGGACTTGGGCCGGATCGGCTTCTCCTCGATCGAGAGCACCCGCCCGTCGGCGGCGAACTCGACCACGCCGTAGTCCTCCGGGTTGGACACCGGGTAGGCGAAGACCCGCCCGCCGGTGATCTCGGCGTTGTCGGCGAGCCGCTGGCCGAGCGCGCCGCCGTGGAAGATGTTGTCGCCCAGCACCAGCGCCACGCTGTCGTCGCCGATGAAGTCCGCGCCGATGATGAACGCCTGGGCGAGGCCCTCGGGCCGGGGCTGGGCCGCGTACTGCAGGCTGAGCCCCCACTGCGACCCGTCGCCGAGCAGCCGGACGAACTGGTCCCGGTCCTCGGGCGTGGTGATGACGAGGATCTCCCGGATGCCCGCCATCACCAGCGTGGTGAGCGGGTAGTAGATCATCGGCTTGTCGAAGACGGGCATCAGCTGCTTCGACACGGCCTTGGTCAAGGGCCACAGACGGGAGCCGGTCCCACCGGCGAGGATGATGCCGCGCACCCGGCCACCGTACGGGAAGCATCCGGCCGGGGTCGACCCGGACGCGCCCAGGGTCAACCGGCGCACCAGCGGCGTTCCACTAGACTCTCGAACCCGTGAGAATCCTCGTCACCGGCGGTGCCGGTTTCATCGGCTCGCATTACGTGCGCACGCTGCTCAGCGGCGGGTACCCCGCGTACGCGGGCGCGGCCGTGACCGTCCTCGACAAGCTCACCTATTCGGGTAACCGGGCGAACCTCGCCCCGGTCGAAGGCGACGCCGCGCTCACGTTCGTGGAGGGCGACATCTGCGACTCGGCGCTCGTCGGCGAGCTCATGCCCGGCCACGACGCGGTCGTGCACTTCGCGGCGGAGTCGCACGTCGACCGCTCCATCCTCGGCGCCGGCCCGTTCGTGACCACGAACGTGCTGGGCACCCAGGTGCTGCTCGACGCGGCCCGCGCGGCCGGGGTCGGGCGGTTCCTGCACGTGTCGACCGACGAGGTGTACGGCTCCATCCAGGAGGGCTCCTGGACCGAGGAGTGGCCGCTCGCGCCGAACTCGCCGTACTCCGCCTCGAAGGCCGGCTCGGACCTGCTGGCGCTGGCCTACCACCGCACCCACGGGATGGAGGTGGTCGTCACCCGGTGCTCGAACAACTACGGCCACTACCAGTTCCCCGAAAAGGTGATTCCGCTCTTCGTCACCAATCTGATCGACGGCGGGACCGTCCCGCTCTACGGCGACGGCGGCAACATCCGTGACTGGCTGCACGTGTCCGACCACTGTGCGGGCATCCAGCTCGCGCTCGAGAAGGGCCGGCCCGGCGAGGTCTACAACATCGGCGGCGGCCGCGAGCTGACCAACCGCGAGCTGACCGAGGTCCTGCTGGCCTCGACCGGACGGGACTGGGACTCCGCCGTGCGCTACGTCGAGGACCGCAAGGGCCACGACCGGCGGTACTCGCTGAGCCACGACAAGATCAGCGACGAGCTCGGCTACACCCCGGCCGTCACGTTCGAGCAGGGCATCGCCGAGACGGTGGCCTGGTACCAGGACAACCGCGCCTGGTGGGAGCCGCTCAAGGCCCGGGCGGCGCTGAACTCATGACCGGTCCGGAGCGAAGCGGAGGGGCCGGTCATCAGGGGCTCAGCTCTCCGGTCGTGCGGCCGGAGCGAAGCGGAGGGCGCGCGACCCGCTTTCTCGTCACGGGCGCCGGCGGCATGCTCGGCCGCGACCTGCTGGCCGTGCTCGACGGCCGGGACGTGACCGCCGCGACCCGGGCGGAACTGGACATCACGGACGCCGCGAAGGTGCGCTCGCTCGTCGAGGGCCACGACGTGGTCATCAACGCCGCGGCCTGGACGGACGTCGACGGCGCCGAGGCCGACGAGGCCGCCGCGACCGCGGTCAACGGCACCGGCGTGGCCGCCCTGGCCGCCGCGTGCGCCGCGACCGGGGCGAAGCTCGTGCACGTCTCCACCGACTACGTGTTCCCGGGCGACGCCACCGAGCCCTACGCCGAGGACGCCGCGACCGGGCCGATCAACGCCTACGGCCGCGGCAAGCTCGTGGGCGAGCGGGCCGTGCTCGACACGCTGCCCGAGTCCGGGTACGTCGTGCGCACCGCGTGGCTCTACGGCACGACCGGCCGCAACTTCGTGCTGACGATGCTGCGCCTGGCCGCCGAGCGCGAGTTCGTCGACGTCATCGACGACCAGGTCGGGCAGCCGACGTGGGCGCGTGACCTGGCCGAGCGCCTGGTGGCGCTGGCGGACTCGGACGCGCCCGCCGGCATCTACCACGGCACCGCGAGCGGCCGGACGTCCTGGCACGGGCTGGCGGCCGCCGCGTTCGAGCTGGCCGGGCACGACCCGGCCCGGGTGCGCCACACCACCAGCGAGGCGTTCGTGCGCCCGGCGAAGCGGCCCGCGTTCAGCGTGCTCGGGCACGAGCGCTGGGCGGCGGCCGGGATGCCGCCGATGCGGGACTGGCGTGCAATGCTGCACGACATGATGCCCGGAGTTGCCCGGTGAAGCTCACGATCGTCACCGGCCTGACCGCGCTCGCGGTGCTCGCCTTCATGGTGGAGCTGCTGCGGCGGCGGCAGCTGCAGGAGAAGTACGCGATCCTCTGGCTGGTCGTCAGCGTCGTGATGCTGCCGCTGGCGTTCTTCCCGTTCATCACCGACCGCACGGCGAAGCTGCTGGGCATCGCGTCCGGCGTCAGCCTGGTGCTGTTCCTCGGCATCGTGTTCCTGCTGCTGGTGACGGTGCACCTGAGCTGGGAGGTCAGCCGGCTGGAGGAGGAGACACGCACGCTGGCCGAGGACCTGGCCCTGCTGCGCAGCGAGCTGGGCCGGCCCCGCCCCCAGGACGAGATCCCCCACGAAGCGGTCAGCGCTCAGGAAACGGCTTTCGATGATCAACGGTAAGAAGGTCCTGATCATCATCCCCGCGTGGAACGAGGCGGAGTCGATCGCCGACGTCGTGCGGGAGGTGCGCGGCGAGCTGCCGTCGGTCGACATCATCGTGGTCGACGACGGCTCCGGCGACGACACCGCGATCAAGGCCGCCGAGGCCGGGGCGATCGTCGCGAAGCTGCCGTTCAACCTGGGCGTCGGCGGGGCGATGCGCACCGGGTACCGCTACGCCCGCGACCACGGCTACGACGTGGCGATCCAGGTGGACGCGGACGGGCAGCACGATCCGCGGTACATCCCGAAGCTCGTCGACGCGCTGGACGAGCACGATCTGGTGATCGGCGCCCGGTTCGCGGGCGAGGGCGGCTACAGCGTCAAGGGCCCTCGCAAGTGGGCGATGAAAATGCTGTCGGCGGTACTGTCGAAGCTCTCCCGCACGCGCCTGACCGACACGACGTCCGGGCACCGCGCGTGCAACCGGCGCACGATCGAGTTCTTCGCGCACTGGTACCCGGCGGAGTACCTCGGCGACACGATCGAGGTCCTGGTGCGGCTGGCGCGCAACGGCTACAAGATCACGCAGATCCCGGTCGCGATGCGGCCGCGGATGGCGGGCACGCCGAGCAATTCACCCGTGAAGGCCACGATTTACTTGGGACGCGCCTTTGTCGTACTGCTCCTCGCGATGATCCGCGCCTGATCCTGCGTGACGTGAAGGGCCGGTCCCCCGCTTCGGGCGACCGGCCGTTTCACGTTTCGGGGTGGAGCCGCTGCCCGTTTCGCGCTTCGGGCGGAGCTGCTGCGGTTTGCCTCCGTGTGCCTTCACCGCCGATTGCGTTCAGCATCCGGCCCGTTCGCTTTTGTTCGGAATCCGGCCGGTTTGCGCGCGTCAGACCCGCCTGCCGGGCCGCTCTTCCGCGATGACCCGTGCGCCGAGGCACACTCGCGCTGCCGAGCTGCGCGACGGGCTCCTCGCCGGGAGCGGGCCGCTGCGTGCTCCCAGGTCCGGCCGTCGCTGCCTACCCCCATGCGCGCTCTGCCGGGGCCGAGATGGCCCCGGAGCGCGTCGGGACCGGCTATTCGGCGTCGGGCTTGTTCTTGTCCTGGTCGGCCGTGTCGTCGGGGGTCGCGAGTTCGCCGGGCTCGTCGGGGCTCGGGGCCGGGCCGCCCGACGCGTTGTCCGCGGGCGTGCTCGGGGACGCCGGCGGCTGCGGCTTGTCCTCCAGGCCCTCCTCGACGTCCTGGCTGCCGGCCGAGGTGTCCTCGAGGATGGCGGTCAGGGCCAGGCCGGTGAGCCGGCGGAAGGTACGGCCGGAGCGGTTGCGGTCCAGCACCGCGACCTCGAGCTGGTGGGCCGCCAGCTTGCGCGGCTGGCCGCCCTCGCCACCGACATTGCCCAGACCCTCAACCGCCAGCCGCAGGGCCTCAGCGAGCGTCTGGTCGGGCCGCAGACGGCTTTTCACCGCGGTGGCGATGGCGTCCGACTGGCCGCCCATGGTCACCATGCCCTGCTCGTCCTGGACGGAGCCGTCGTAGGTGATCCGGTAGAGCTCGTCGTCCTCGGCGGTGGTGCCCGCCTCGGCGACGCAGATCTCGACCTCGTAGGGCTTCTGCTCCTGGGTGAAGATCGCGCCGAGGTTGCGGGCGTAGAAGTTGGCGATCTGCCGGCCGGTCACGTCGCCGCGGGCGTAGGAGTAGCCGTGCAGGTCGGCCAGGCGCACCCCGGCGGAGCGCAGGGCCTCGAACTCCGGGTAGCGGCCGACGGCGGCGAACCCGATGCGGTCGTAGATCTCGCTGACCTTGTGCAGCGCGGTCGAGAGGTTCTCGGCCACGAACAGCACGCCGCCCTCGTAGCTGAGCACCATGACGCTGCGGCCACGAGCGATGCCCTTGCGCGCGTACTCCGAGCGGTCCCGCATGATCTGCTCGGGCGAGGCGTAGAACTGCATGGCCACGGTGGCGGGTTCTCCTTCGGCTGGTTGGTGGGCGTTCGGGCTGGTGGGTCGAGGCGTCGGGTTCGTCCGGTCGGCGGGTGACCCGGGTCGGTGAGGGCTGACCCGAGTCGGTGCCTGTCTAGACCCCGGGGTTCTCGGAGCGCTCGGCGATGATCTGCTCGGCGGCGGCGCGGGTCTCGTCGTCGCCGAGGCGGCGGGTGCCCTCGACCGTCGCGGTCATGATCACCGGGAAGATGTTGCGCAGGAGGTCGGGGCCGCCGGTCGCGGTGTCGTCGTCCGCGGCGTCGTAGAGCGCCTCGATGGCGAGCTTCACGGCCTCGTCGGTCGTCACGCCGGGCCGGTAGCGCTTCTTGAGCGACGACTTGGCGAACAGCGAGCCGGAGCCGATCGAGTCGTAGCCGCGCTCCTCGTAGACGCCGCCGGCGACGTCGAAGCTGAAGATGCGCCCGGCCTTGTCGACGCTCTTGGCGTCCACGTCGAAGCCGGCGAAGAGCGGCACGACGGCCAGGCCCTGCATCGCGGCGCCGAGGTTGTTGCGCACCATGCTGGCCAGGCGGTTGGCCTTGCCCTCGAGCGAGAGCATGCTGCTCTCGATCTTCTCGTAGTGCTCCAGCTCGACCTGGAACAGCCGGATCATCTCGAGGCCGAAGCCCGCCGTGCCGGCCATGCCGACCAGCGAGTAGGCGTCGGCGGCGAAGACCTTCTCGATGTCGCGCTGGGCGATGAGGTTGCCCATCGTCGCGCGCCGGTCGCCGCCCATGAGCACGCCGTCGGAGCACGCGATCGCGACGATCGTGGTCGCGTGGGCGCTCACGTCGGCCGCCATGCCCGGCGGCAGCGGGCGCCGGCCGGGGAGCATCTCGGGCGCCACGTGCGACAGGAACTCGGTGAAGGACGAGGTCCCGGCGGCGTGGAACGCCGCGGGCGGGCGCCCTGAGTGGTCAAGACCCGACGGCAACGGAGCCCCTCCTTGGTTGCGTGGTGATCGACTGTGGTGGGCCAACAATATACGCCGCGACACGGCCGGATTGCGCCGCGCCACAACGCTGTGGGCGAACAGGCGGTGCGTCGTGCGGGCCGCTGCCGCGCCCGGGCAGGTCAGGGCGCCTCATGCGAGCCGCCGCCCCCTTCCGGACGTCCGGGCGAGCCGTCGGGCCGGCCCGCGACTTCGAGAGTCGCCTCCGAACCGTCCCGCTGTCTGAGCGAGGAGTCCGAGCCGTCCGAGCGAGCCGTCCGAGCCGTCGCCGTCGGAGCGAGCCGGCCGTCCGAGCGAGCCGTCCGTCCGAGCGGAGCCGACCGTCCGAGCCGTCCGAGGCGTCCGAGCGATCGAGCGAGCCGACCGAGCGGAGCCGACCGAACGAGGCGTCCGGGCGAGCCGTCTGACGCGTCCGAGCGAGCGGACGAGCTGTCCGTGGGCCGGATGAGAGCGCCCGCGGGTGGCCCGCAACGGGCGCCGCCCGCCCGGGGTTCCGGGCGGGCGGGCTCGTGTGCGGCTACTCGCCGCCCTTTTGCACGTATCCGCGGACGAACTCTTCGGCGTTCTCCTCGAGCACGGAGTCGATCTCGTCGAGGAGGTCGTCGACGTCCTCGCCGAGCTGCTCGACCCGTTCGGCTGTCTCCGGGTTCACCTCAGGCGCGGCGACGTCCTCTTCCTCGTCGCGCCGGGATTTGCCGGACTGAGACTGTCCGCCCGTATCCCTCGTAGCCATGACTCATCCTCCTCGGGGGGACCACCAAACGAACCGCTGCATCGAACTTACCCGGAAGTGATCGCTTCGAGCAGATCCTTGGCGCTCGGGCATTTGTCGAACAGCGCGCCGACGTGTTTCTTCGTCCCCCGCTCGGGCTCCATCATCGGCACCCGCACGAGCGACTCGCGGCCCACGTCGAAGATGACGGAGTCCCAGCTGGCCGCCACCACCTCGGCGGGGTATTTGGCGAGGCAGCGACCGCGGAAGTAGGCCCGGGTGTCGTCCGGCGGCTCGACGATCGCGCGCTGGACCTCTTCCTCGGTGAACAGCGTCGCCATCGAGCCGCGGGCGACCAGGCGCTGGTAGAGGCCCTTCTCCGGGCGGACGTCGGAATACTGCAGGTCGACGAGCTGCAGCTTGTGCGAGCTCCAGCCGAGCGACTCGCGCTCGCGGTAGCCCTCCAGCAGCCGCAGCTTGGCCACCCAGTCGAGTTCGCCGGCGCACAGCATCGGGTCGCGCCCGAGCTTGTCCAGCGCGTCCTCCCAGCGGTCGAGCACGTCGAGGGTGATCTCGTCGGCGTCGTCGCCCTCGCGGCCCTCGACGAACGCGCGGGCCCGCTCGTAGAAGGCCCACTGGACGTCCAGGGCGGTGAGCCGGCGGCCGTCGCGCATGCGGATGAGGTGCTTGAGCGACGGGTCGTGGCTGACCGACCTGAGCTCGGTGACGGGGTCGGCGATGCCCAGGTCGGCCGAGAGCACCTTCTCCTCGATCATGGCGAGGATCAGCGACGTGGTGCCGACCTTCAGGTACGTCGAGATCTCCGACAGGTTCGCGTCACCGATGATCACGTGCAGCCGGCGGTACTTGTCCGCGTCGGCGTGCGGCTCGTCGCGCGTGTTGATGATGGGCCGCTTCAGCGTGGTCTCCAGCCCGACCTCGACCTCGAAGAAGTCGGCGCGCTGGGAGATCTGGAAGCCGGGGCCGGTGCCGTCCTGCCCGATGCCGACCCGCCCGGCGCCGCACACGATCTGCCGCGTGACGAAGAACGGCGTGAGGTGCATGACGATGTCGGCGAAGGGCGTCTGGCGGCGCATGAGGTAGTTCTCGTGCGCGCCGTAGCTGGCGCCCTTGTTGTCGGTGTTGTTCTTGTACAGGTGGATCGGCAGCGTGCCCGGGATGCTGGCGGCCCGCCGGGAGGCCTCGGCCATCACCCGCTCGCCGGCCTTGTCCCACAGCACGATGTCGCGGGGGTTGGTCACCTCGGGCGTGGAGTACTCCGGGTGGGCGTGGTCCACGTAGAGCCGCGCGCCGTTGGTCAGTATCACGTTGGCGAGGCCGAGGTCCTCGTCCGCGAGCGCCTCCGCGGGATCGTAAAGAGCACCCGAATAGGTGAATCCGCGGGCGTCGCGCAGCGGCGACTCCTCCTCGTAGTCCCACCGGGCCCGGCCGTTCTTGGAGAGCTCGGGCCGCGCCCCGTAGGCGTTGACCACCTGGGAGGACGTGACCATCGGGTTCGCACCCGGCTGGCCGGGCACGGACACGCCGTACTCGACCTCGGTGCCCATCACGCGCCGCACACTCATGAGACAACCCTAGTCGTATCGTCGGCGACCCGGCCCACTCGGACGGGCCAGCTTGCCTGCAAGCTTAAGCGGGCGGTGACCAAAAGGTCACCGCCCGCTCATAGATGGATCACCGTTTACAGGTATTGGCCGGTGTTGGTGGCCGTCTCGATGGAGCGGCCGGCCTCGGCGCCCTTGCCACCGGAGACGAGCGTGCGGATGTAGACGATCCGCTCACCCTTCTTGCCGGAGATGCGGGCCCAGTCGTCGGGGTTGGTGGTGTTGGGCAGGTCCTCGTTCTCCCGGAACTCGTCGACACACGAGTCGAGCAGGTGCTGCAGGCGTACGCCCTTCTGCCCGTTGGAGAGGAAGTCCTTGATCGCCATCTTCTTGGCCCGGTCGACGATGTTCTGGATCATCGCGCCGGAGTTGAAGTCCTTGAAGTACAGGACCTCCTTGTCGCCGTTGGCGTAGGTCACCTCGAGGAAGCGGTTCTCCTCGGTCTCGGAGTACATCCGCAGCACGACCGCGTCGATCATGGCCGCGACCGTCGCGTCGGGCGAGCCACCGTGCTCGCTGACGTCGTCGCTGTGCAGCGGCACGTCGGTCAGGATGTACTTCGAGAAGATGTCCTTCGCCGCCTCGGCGTCCGGCCGCTCGATCTTGATCTTCACGTCGAGCCGGCCGGGGCGCAGGATGGCCGGGTCGATCATGTCTTCCCGGTTGGACGCGCCGATGACGATGACGTTCTCCAGGCCCTCCACGCCGTCGATCTCGCTGAGCAGCTGGGGGACGATCGTGTTCTCCACGTCGGAGGAGACGCCGGAGCCGCGGGTGCGGAACACGGAGTCCATCTCGTCGAAGAACACGATGACGGGCGTGCCCTCGCCGGCCTTCTCCCGAGCGCGCTGGAAGATGAGCCGGATGTGCCGCTCGGTCTCGCCGACGTACTTGTTGAGCAGCTCGGGACCCTTGATGTTGAGGAAGTAGCTGGTCTGCCGCTCCTCGCCGCGCCGCTCGGCGATCTTCTTCGCCAGCGAGTTGGCCACCGCCTTGGCGATGAGGGTCTTGCCGCAGCCGGGCGGGCCGTAGAGCAGCACGCCCTTCGGCGGGCGCAGCTTGTGCTCCCGGAACAGCTCGGCGTGCAGGAAGGGCAGCTCCACCGCGTCTCGGATCATCTCGATCTGCGAGGAGAGTCCGCCGATGTCGTGGTAGTCGACGTCGGGCACCTCCTCCAGGACGAGCTCCTCGACCTCGCTCTTCGGAATCCGCTCGTAGGCGTAGGCCGACCGCGGCTCGATCATGAGCGAGTCACCGGCGCGCAGCGGCGCGTCGGCGATGGTGTGCGCCAGGTGGACGATCCGTTCCTCGTCGGCGTGTGAGACGACGAGGGCCCGGTCACCACCCTCGAGGACCTCCTTCAACATGACGACCTCGCCGGCCCGCTCGAACCCGAGCGCGTCGACGATGTTCAGGGCGTCGTTGAGCAGGACCTCCTGGCCTCGGCGCAGCTCCTCGACCTCGATGGCCGGGGAGACTGCCACGCGCAGCTTGCGCCCGCCTGTGAACACGTCGACGGTGCCGTCGTCGTGGCGGGCGAGGAAGACGCCGTAGCCGCTCGGCGGCTGCGCCAGGCGGTCAACCTCCTCCTTCAGCGTCACGATCTGGGCTCGGGCCTCCTTGAGGGTGGCCACGAGCCGCTCGTTGTTTTCGGTCAGCCGGGCAATCTGCGCCTGCGCTGCGGCGAGCCGCTCCTCGAGCTGTCGCACGTGTCGCGGAGTCTCCGTCAGCTTGCGCCGCACCAGGGCGAGTTCCTCCTGAAGAAACGCGACCTGCGTGGAGAGATCGTGGGCGTCCTTCTCCCATCGTGCGGCGCGCGTCTCCGCGTCGTCGCTGCGTGCCACGTCCCACCTCCCCGGGGGCTTTGAACGTTGTGCTCTAACACTAACTGCTGATCGGCGGTTCAGGCCCCCTCGAACACGTGCGCCACAGGGTGTTTACAAATCCGGGATGCGCGAAGGGCCCTATCCAGTACCCTTTCCGGCCCTCTGCGGCGTGTGTCACGGCCCCCTGCACGGTTTCGCCGGAGTCGGGTAGCGTCAGGCCGGTGAGCGTGGAGACCACCCAGGACGAGCTGCAGGTTTGGGTCGACCAGGACCTGTGCACCGGCGACGGGCTGTGCGTGCAGTATGCCCCGGAGGTCTTCGAGTTCGACGTCGACGGCCTGGCCTACGTCAAGGGCGCCGACGGCGAGCTGTTGCTGGCGCCCGGCAGCCGGGTCGGCGTGCCCGATCACCTGCGCCTCGAGGTGATCGACGCGGCCAAGGAGTGCCCGGGCGAGTGCATCTACGTGCGGCGCGCGGCCGACGACGCCCCCGTCGCGGGTCCCGAATCCGAGGTCTGACCTGCGGTTTTGCCCTTGGCACCGCGGAGTCGCAGGGGCCGGGCCAGCGGAGCTGGGCCCCGCCCCGAGTCGCGCGGGAGCAACGGTCCGCAGGTGACGCGGTCCGGGCCATGAATGAACGTGAATGAATGCGTTATAGCATCGGCTTGCCGACCAGCGAGCTGACCAGGCGGGCGAACTCCTCCAGGCGGGCGATCTGACCCGCGCCGCCGTCGTCGAGGGTCTTGCCGAAGCGCAGCGCGTCGTGCCGGATGACCGAACCGGCCTCCTCGGCCGCCACGTTGGCCTCGTCCAGCGACGTGAGCAGCAGATACACGTCCACGCTGTCGACCCGGTGGGTGCCGTTGGGGTTGCGGCTGATGCGCCGCCGGCAGCCGACCTCGGTCACCGCGGACAGGGCCACCACCCGCAGGGACGACGTCATCGAGCCCGGCGGCGCCTCCTCCGGCGGGATGTCCTCGCCGTGCCAGAGGATCAGCCGGTTGCCGTCGCAGACGACGACCTCCTGCCAGACCCCGTTCACGTCGTTGACGAAGCGCTCCAGGGTGAATCCGAGCACGCTCTGGCCGCGCAGGACGCCGGCCATGGCGTCGAGCGCGATGTCCGGGTCGCGCAGGTATGCCCGGGCCGCCGACTCGAGGTCTGGATACGGCGACCAGTCGGGAAAGACCGCGGGTAGGTCACTGAAGCTCGGTCGGCTCATGCCCTTCGGCCTCCTCGTCTGCCCGTGCGGCCGCGGCGGCCGCCAACCGCCGTGCCGCGTACGCCTCGGCCCCCTTGCTCGGTTTGCGCCGGCGCGGCGGCGCGGTGACGCCCGGCGCGAGCTTGCGGGCGCTGACCAGGAACGCCGTGTGCGCGATCATGCGGTGGTCCGGCCGCACGGCCAGCCCCTCCACATGCCAGTCCCGCACCAGACTTTCCCATGCACGAGGTTCGGTGTACCCACCATCCTCGCGCAAGGCCTCCACCAACTCCGACAATTGGGGTGTGGTCGCCACATAGCCGATGAACACCCCGCCGGGGATCAGCGCCCGCGACACGAGCGGCAGGATCTCCCACGGAGTGAGCATGTCCAGGATTATCCGATCAAACCCGGCATCTTCGCAGCCGGCCACGTCACCGACCCGCAGGGTCCACCCGGGCTGCGGTCCGAGGAAGGCCTCGACGTTGCGCCGGGCGATCGCCGCGAAGTCCTCGCGCATCTCGTAGGACGTCACGCTGCCCTGCGGCCCCACGGCGCGCAGGAGTGAGCAGGTCAGCGCGCCGGAGCCGGCCCCGGCCTCAAGCACGCGGGCGCCCGGGAAGATGTCGCCCATGGCCACGATCTGGGCGGCGTCCTTCGGGTAGATCACCTGGGCGCCGCGCGGCATGGACAGCACGTAGTCGCTCAGCAGCGGGCGAATGGCCAGGTAGAGGGTGCCGCCGATGCTCGCCACGCTGCCGTCGGGCGCGCCGATGAGCTCGTCGTGCGCCAGCCGCCCACGATGGGTGTGGAACTCCTTGCCCGGCTCCAGCACGATGGTGTGCATCCGGCCCTTGGGGTCGGTGAGCTGCACCCGGTCGCCGGGGACGAAGGGGCCCCTCCGGACGGCGGACGGGGTCTGGGCGGGGCTTTCCACGGTCACGTGCTGTTCCTCCGGACGGTCGGCCTGCGCGGCCTCCGGGTGGGGGCCACGAGGGAGACGAGCTCGGCGCCGCGCAGGACGCCGTGCACATCCTCCCCGGTGACCACCAGGTAGTCGCCGCCCGGGTCGTCCCTGATCGCCGTGAGCAGGTCGGCGCCCCGCAGATCGCCCGGGAGCACGTGCGCGCGGTCGATGCGCCGGGTCACGTCGCCGAGCGGCACCCAGGGCCGCCGCTCGGCCGGCACCGCCCGGGCCGAGGCGCCGTGGACGAAGCCGACGAGGCTGCCGGCCGAGTCGACGACGGCGACGACCGGCTGGCGCTCCTGGTTCTCGCCGAGGGCGGCGATCCGGTCGGCCTCCGACAGCGGGGTCGTGGCGGTGAGGGCCACCACCGGCCGGGCCAGCTCGCGGGCGCTGAACGGGGGCAGGTTGCCGACCGCCTTCGCGTGCCGGATCGCCTGGCCGGCGCCGACCCACATGGTGAGCGCGACGAGGAGGGTGAACAGGACGCCGAAGTACCCCTTGACCAGGGGCGAGTAGAGCAGGAGCACGGCCACCGCGGCGGTCGCGAGGGCCAGCAGCCGGCCGACCCAGCCGGCCACGATCCGGCCGGTGTTGGGGTCGCCGGTGAGCTTCCACACGAGCGCCTGCAGGGCCCGGCCGCCGTCCAGGGGCAGCCCGGGCAGGGCGTTGAACAGGGCGACGACGATGTTGGACAGGGCCAGCTGGAACGCGAAGGTCTCCGGGATGCCGCCGCGCGGCAGGATGGCGGCGGCACCGGCCGCGAGCAGGCCGAGCACGAGGGAGACGGCGGGGCCGGAGAGAGAGACGTACAGCTCCACGCCCGGCCGGGGCGCCTCGCGCTCCATCTCGGTGTAGCCGCCGAGCATCTCCAGCGTGATCCCCCGCACACCGATGCCGCTGTGCCGGCTGGTGACCGCGTGGCCGAGCTCGTGCAGCAGTACCGAGACCAGCAGGCAGACGACGAAGCCGAAGCCGATCGCGAGGCCGGTGGTGAGGGTGAGGCGCTCGGAGCGGGCCGAGAGGTACTGGCCATAGGTGATCGTGATCAGGGCCGCGAGCAGCAGCCAGGACGGCGCGAGGGAGATCGGCACGCCGGCGATCCGGCCCAGCGGGATTCCCGATCCGCGCTCCCGGGGCTGCGGGCGGGCAGCCGGCGACGCCGGCGCGGATGCCGTGCGGTGTTCGTCCATTGCCCCCGATGCTACGGGTTCGGCGGTTCGCGACACGTTTTCTGTCGTACCCCCCGTTTAACCTCTTGGACATGACGGTGCCCGTTACCTCCGCCCTGCCAACCCTGTCGCCGTCGCGCGCCGCGGACTTCAAGACGTGCCCCCTGCTGTACCGCTTCCGCAGCATCGACCGGCTGCCCGAGCGCCCGACCGCCGACCAGGCCCGCGGAACGCTCGTGCACGCGGTGCTGGAGGTGCTCTTCGACAGCCCGGCCGGGGACCGCACGCCCGAGCGCGCGGCCGAGCTCGCGGCGCCGCAGTGGGCCCGGCTCGTCGAGGAGGAGCCGGAGCTGGCGTCGATCTTCGCCGGCTCGCCGCTGACGCTGGACGAGTTCCTCGCCGAGGCCCGGGAGTTGCTCGGGGGGTATTTCGCGCTCGAGGACCCGAATCGGCTGGAGCCGGCCGACCGGGAGGCCTACGTCGAGGCCCAGGTGGACGACCGGCTCGTCATCCGGGGCATCATCGACCGGCTCGACGTGTCGCCGGCCGGGGACGTCCGCGTCGTCGACTACAAGACGGGCGGGGCGCCGCGGGAGGCGTTCGAGGCCCGGGCGATGTTCCAGCTCAAGTTCTATGCCCTCGTGCTGTGGCGGACCCGGGGCGTCGTGCCGCGGGTGCTGCGGCTGATGTACCTGCGGGACCGGGAGGTCTGCGACTTCGCCCCGGACTCGGACGATCTCGAGAGGTTCGAGCGGACGCTGCTGGCGCTGTGGGAGGCGATCGCGGCGGCGACGGCCGCGAAGGACTTCCGGGCCAAGCCGTCGCGGCTGTGCGGGTGGTGTGCGCATCAGGCGCTGTGCCCGGCGTACGGCGGGACTCCCCCGGCGTTTCCGGTCGGGGCTTCGGATTCGGGGTCCGTGGTGGTCGAACGGGACTGATTGCACCGCGCACGCCTGGGCGCGGGGCCGGTTGGTTGGTGGTTTGCGGCCTGGTCCGGCTTTCCTGCCGGGCTTTGGCCGGCGTGGCGGCGGGCGGCGGCGACTGCGCCGGCGTCGGAGCGGGTCCGGGGCCGTCGGAGGCCGCGGAACGTTTCCGGCTGCGGTCGAGCGCGGGATCGGCCGGCATGCTCGCCGCCGGCGATGGACTCGGCAACGCGGCCGCCGAGCGACGCCGGGCGGCCGCAGCCCGAACATCTGGACGAACGCCGCCTACTTAAAGGCTGGTAGGCGCATTGACCGCTCATGGCCGACGTCGGCGACAGCCCAGCGGCGGGCCGGGCCGAGTTGGCCGACATGCTCGCCGCCGGCGACGGCCTCGGCAACGCGGCCGCCGGGCGACGGCTCGGCCATCCGGACGACGCGGTCGACCCGACAACCTGCACGCCTCGTGACCCGCTCACAGCCGACGGCCGGACCGAATTCGCCGACGTGCTCGCCGTCGGCGATGCGACGCCGGGCGACTGGCGTCGAGCCGCGTCGGAATTATCACGAACGGGCAAGAATGACGCTTTGCTGCCTTTTTACGAGCCCATGACGGAAGTTAGCGGAATCAGCGCAATTGGCCGTCGCGGGGCGGGTCCGACTTGCGGGGATGGCGGCGGGGCGTAGCGGATGATGGCGTCTCATCCCTGAGGAGGAGCCCCCGCCAGCTGCGGCGTCTACCGTCGATTGCGTGGGTCGGGTCAGGGAGTTTCTGTGGCGTCGTGGGGATCCGTTCGCCCAGGACATCGTGCTTGCCCTCGTGCTCCTGGGGATCAGCACGCTGCTCGAATCGCTCGCGCGGCGGGCGTTCGGGGTCGTCGACCTCTCCGCGCAGCTGGTCTACGACACCATCGGGATGGTCGCCGTCGCGCTTCGGCGGCGGGCGCTCTGGGTGGCCGTCGGCTGGATCTCGCTGCACATCCTGGTGCCGTTCGCCGGGCAGATGGAGCTGGTCGACGGCGGGCTGGCGGTCATCGTCGTCACCTACACCGCCGCGGCGTACCTTCCCGTCCGCCCGGCCATGCTCGCCACCGTCGCCATGTGGGCGCCCGGGATGACGCTGGCCCTGGTGGTCGGGCGGACCGGGGCCAGCTCCTTCTATCCGGACGCCAAGATCTTCCTGATCTTCAACGCCATGAGCGCGCTCGTCTGCTTCACCGTCGGGCGGACCGTCGCCACCCGGCGGGCCTACATCGCCGCGCTCGAGGACCGGGCCCGGACCGCCGAGAACACCCAGCGGGCGCTGACCGAGAAGGCCGTCGCCGAAGAGCGGCGGCGGATCGCCCGGGAGCTGCATGACGTCGTCGCGCACCACGTCAGCGTCATGGGGGTGCTCGCCACCGGGTCCCGGCGGATGCTCTCCCGGGATCCCGGCGCCGCCGACGAGGCCCTGGCCACCATCGAGGAGACCGGGCGGACCGCGCTGCGGGAGATGCGGCGGCTGCTCAGCGTGCTGCGCACCGAGACCGAGCCCGCCGGGGAGCTGGCGCCGCAGCCGGGGCTGGCCGGCATCGAGGGGCTGGTCGAGCAGATCCGGGAGGCCGGGCTTCCGGCCGTCCTGCGCGTCGACGGGGAGCCGGGCATGCTCGATCCCGGGGTTTCGCTCACGCTGTACCGCATCGTCCAGGAAGCGCTCACCAATGCGCTCAAGCACGCCGGCGCCGCCACGGTCGAGGTTCGGCTCACGTTCACGCCCACCGAGTCCACGGTGGAGATCTGCGACACCGGGCGCGGGCCGCAGCTCGGCTCGGCCGCCGTCGGGCACGGGTTGCTCGGGATGCGGGAGCGGGTCATGTTGTACGGCGGAACGCTGCGCACCGGGCCCCGGCCCGGGGGCGGTTATCGTGTGCACGCACGGATTCCGATCGAGATTCCCGCAGAAAGGCAGTTGGCGAGTTGACTCAGGCGCGACCGATTCGGCTGTTGCTGGCCGATGATCAGCCGCTGCTGCGGACCGGGTTCCGGATGGTGCTGGGCGGGGAGGCCGACCTCGACATCGTGGCCGAGGCCGGGGACGGGGTCGAGGCCGTCGAGCTGGCCCGGCGGCTGCTGCCCGACGTGGTGCTCATGGACATCCGGATGCCCCGCATGGACGGGGTCGCGGCCACCCGGGCCATCGTGGACGCCAAGCTGCCGGTCCGGGTGCTGATCCTCACGACCTTCGACCTCGACGAGTACGTCGTCGGGGCGCTGCGGGCCGGTGCCAGCGGGTTCCTGGCCAAGGACGTTCCCGCCGACGACCTGGTCATCGCCATCCGTACCGTGGCCGCCGGCGAGGCCGTCGTCGCGCCGCGGATCCTCAAGCGGCTGCTCGACAAGTTCGCCGACGCGCTGCCCGATCCGTCCGCCGAGCCGCCGCACGACCTGCGGGTGCTCACCGATCGGGAGCGCGAGGTGCTCATCCAGCTGGCCAAGGGACTGTCCAACGCGGAGATCGCGCGGGCACTGTCCGTGAGCGAGACGACCGTCAAGACGCACGTCGGGCACGTGCTCACGAAGCTCGGCCTCCGCGATCGGGTGCAGGCCGTCGTCCTCGCGTACGAGACGGGACTGGTCCGGCCTGGGACCTGAGGTCGTTCTCGGGGACGAGGGAAGCGGGTCGGCGCGGCCCTAGCGTGAGGTGGTCAGGACAGGGGCACCACCTCACTAGGGGGACTGAGCGTGACCACGAACGTCACGACCGGCAACGGCATCGCCGCTCGCGCGGTCGACGTGTGGAAGGTGTACGGCAGCGGCGAGGCTCAGGTCATCGCGCTGCACGGGGTGAGCGTCGAGCTCGAGCGCGGGCACTTCACCGCGATCATGGGGCCGTCGGGCTCGGGCAAGTCGACGCTGATGCACACGCTCGCGGGGCTGGACTCGGTCACGCGCGGGGACATCCTCATCGGCGACACCCGGCTCACCGGGATGTCGGACAAGGCGCTCACCGACCTGCGCCGGACGAAGGTCGGGTTCATCTTCCAGCAGTTCAACCTGCTGCCGACGCTGACCGCGGAGGAGAACATCCTCCTGCCGCTGTCGATCGCGGGGCGCAAGCCGGACAGCGCGTGGTACGACACCGTCATCAAGACGGTCGGGCTCTCCGACCGCCTCGGGCACCGGCCCAGCCAGCTCTCCGGCGGCCAGCAGCAGCGCGTCGCCTGCGCCCGGGCCCTGGTGTCGCGGCCCGAGGTCATCTTCGCCGACGAGCCCACCGGCAACCTCGACTCGCGCTCGGGCGCCGAGGTGCTGGCGTTCCTGCGCAACTCCGTGCGCGAGTACGGCCAGACGATCGTCATGGTGACCCACGACCCGAACGCGGCCTCCTACGCCGACCGGGTCATCTTCCTCGCCGACGGCCGGATCGTCGACGAGCTGCGGGAACCCACCGCCGAGGCGGTCCTCGACAAGCTCAAGGGCCTCGACACCGCGCCGGGCCGCCTGGCCGACGAGGTGGCCTGACGCCATGCTGAAGGCGACCCTCAAGAGCCTGCTGGCGCGCAAGCTGCGGCTGACGCTGTCGACCCTCGCGGTCGTGCTGTCGGTCATGTTCGTGTCCGGCTCGCTCGTGCTCACCGACACGCTCGGGCGCACGTTCGACAACCTCTTCGCCAACATCTACACGTACACCGACGTGCAGGTCTCGGCGAAGGCCGCGGTCCAGCAGCAGGGCGGCGGCGACCCGAGCACCCCGTTCCCGGCCTCGACCGTCGAGAAGGTCGCGGCCATGCCCGGCGTGGCCAAGGCGACCGGCGGGGTGTTCCTCAACGGCGCGACCCCGATCGGCAAGAACGGCAAGGTCGTGGTCAACCAGACCGGCCAGCAGTTCGGCGGGAACTGGAGCGGCGAGGACGACCTGGTGCACCTCTACCAGGGCCGCGCCCCGTCGGCCGGCAACGAGATCGTCGTCAACAACGGGCTGGCCGTCACGGCGAAGATCAAGCTCGGCGACTCGATGGACGTCATCACCCGCGACCAGAAGCGGGCCACCTACACCGTCGTGGGGCTGATGCAGTACGCCGGCGGGCGGGACTCGATGGCCGGCGAGAGCGCGGTCTTCTTCACCACCGCGAAGGCCCAGGAGTCGATGCTCGGCGCGCCCGGGCAGTTCAACGCCATCGACGTCAGGGCCGCGGCCGGGGTCAGCGACGAGCAGCTGCGCGACACCGTCAAGGCCGGGCTCGGCGACCAGTTCGTGGTGCAGACCGGCAAGGAGCTCTCCGAGGAGAGCAGCAAGGGCATCAAGGACATCCTGAAGTACTTCAACTACGTCCTGCTCGGCTTCGGCGCCGTGGCGCTGCTCGTGGGCGTGTTCCTGATCCTCAACACGTTCTCGATCATCGTCGCCCAGCGCACCCAGGAGCTGGCGCTGCTGCGGGCGATGGGCGCGGCCCGGGGCCAGATCCTGCGCTCGGTGCTGCTCGAGGCCGTCATCATCGGCGTGGTCGGCTCGATCTTCGGCTTCCTGGTCGGCCTCGGCCTCGGGGCCGGCGGCGCCCAGCTGTTCGTCGGGCTCGCCGACGGCGCCCAGGTCGCCAGCCTCGGCTTCCCGATCTCGGCGATCGTCGCCTCGTTCGTGATCGGCATCGGCGTGACCATCGTCGCGGCCCTGATGCCGGCGCTGAAGGCGGCCCGGATCGCCCCGATCGCGGCGATGCGCGAGTCGGCCACCCCCGACCGCCCGCTGACCAGGCTCACCGTCTCCGGCGCGATCGTCACCGCGCTGTCGGCCGGGGCGCTGATCTGGGGCCTGGCCGGGGCCGGCGGGGCCACCCTGGCGCTGGTCTTCGGCGGGGTGCTCGGCGTGCTCATCGGCGTGGCGCTGCTGACCCCGATCATCTCCAGGCCGCTCGTCGCCGCGCTCGGCGCGGCCGTGTCCTGGTCGGTGCCGGGCAAGCTCGGGCGGCGCAACTCCTCGCGCAACCCGCGCCGCACCGCGATCACGGCCGGCGCGGTGATGATCGGCATCGCGATCGTGACGGCGATCAGCACCATCTTCACCTCGCTGTCCACGGCGCTCGGCGACACCATCGACAAGGACCTCGCCGCCGACGTCGTCGTGCTCGGCATGCAGACCAACGAGATCCCGCCGGTCCTCACCGACGAGCAGTACCAGGGGATCCAGCGGCTGCCGGACGTGCGGACCGTCGCCGGGTTCACCCTCGACGCCGTCGACGTCGACGGCGAGCAGCAGTACGTGGCCTCCTACCTCGACCCGGCCGCGGCCGGCACCGTGCTCAAGATCAAGGCGGAGGAGGGGCGCACCGACCGCCTCGGCCCCGGCGAGTTCATGGTGGACCGCAAGACGGCGGACGCGCGCAAGCTCAAGCTCGGCTCGACGGTCGAGATGACGTTCGCGAAGGGCCAGCGCAAGACGATGACGCTCGTCGGCATCACGGCGCCGTCGAACGTGGCCGGCGGCATCGTGGTCGACTATGCCGACGCGAAGGCGGGCTTCGCCTTCCCGCAGGCGTGGCGGGCGTTCATCTCGATCAAGGACGGCGCGTCCGTCGCCGCGGTCAAGGACGCCGTCGACGCCGTGGTCAAGGACAACCCGCAGGTGCAGGCGTACACCAAGGACGAGTACATCAGCACCAACCAGCAGGGCTTCACCTTCGCCCTGGTCATCGTCCAGGTGCTGCTGCTCATCGCCCTGGCCATCTCGGTGCTCGGCGTCATCAACACGCTGCTGCTGTCCGTGATCGAGCGCACCCGGGAGCTGGGCCTGCTGCGGGCCGTCGGGCTGCGGCGCGGGCAGACCTGGCAGATGGTGACGACCGAGTCGATCGTCATCACCGTCTTCGGCACGGTGCTGGGCCTGGCCGTCGGGGCGGCCCTGGGGGCGGCTATCGTGACGGCCCTCAAGGACGTGCTCGGGTTCGGAGCGGTGACCCTGCCGTGGGGGCTCATGGTGGTGTACTGCATCGCCTCGATCGTCGTCGGCGGCATCGCCGGTCTCATCCCGTCGATCCGGGCCGTGCGCCTGAACGTCCTGGGTGCGATCGCGTACGAGTAGATCCTGCTCCTGGCGCGTGTCTGAGAAAGCTGTGCGGTCCCGGGTCAGGGTCAACCCCGACCCGGGATCCGGGCTGCTCCCCCACTCGAATATCCGTGGCGGCGTCTACCCGCAGGCGGACGCTTTCCCCTCCGGCCGCCGAGACGATATGGGCACACCATTCACCAGGGGGAATCATGACTGCATCGGTTGCGACGCGCACCGAGGTGGCCGCGCGGGCGGTCGACGTCTGGAAGGTCTACGGCTCCGGCGAGGCTCAGGTCAACGCCCTCGCCGGCGTGTCCGTGGAGCTGGAGAAGGGCCGGTTCACCGCCATCATGGGCCCGTCGGGCTCGGGCAAGTCGACGCTCATGCACTGCCTCGCCGGCCTCGACGCCGTGACGCGGGGGCAGGTGTACGTCGGCGACACGAAGATCACCGACCTGTCGGACCGCGGGCTCACGAACCTGCGCCGCAACAAGGTCGGCTTCATCTTCCAGCAGTTCAACCTGCTGCCGACGCTGACCGCCGAGGAGAACATCCTGCTGCCGCTGTCGATCGGCGGGCGGAAGGCCGATCCGGCCTGGTACAACACCGTCATCGACACGGTCGGCCTGCGCGACCGGCTCTCGCACCGCCCGAGCCAGCTCTCCGGCGGCCAGCAGCAGCGCGTCGCCTGCGCCCGGGCCCTGGTGTCGCGGCCCGAGGTCATCTTCGCCGACGAGCCCACCGGCAACCTCGACTCGCGCTCGGGCGCCGAGGTGCTGGCGTTCCTGCGCAACTCGGTCCGCGACTTCGGCCAGACGATCGTGATGGTCACGCACGACCCGAACGCGGCCTCCTACGCCGACCGCGTCGTCTTCCTCGCCGACGGCCACATCGTCGACGAGCTGCACGCGCCGACCGCCGACGCCGTCCTCGACCGGCTCAAGCGCCTGGACAAGGTGGCCTGACCCTCATGCTGAAGGCCACCATCAAGAGCCTGCTGTCGCGCAAGCTGCGGCTCGTGCTCTCCGGGCTCGCGGTCGTGCTCGGGGTCATGTTCGTGTCGGGCGCGTTCGTGCTCACCGACACCCTCGGCCGCTCGTTCGACAGCCTCTTCGCGTCGGTGTACTCCGGCACCGACGTGCAGGTCAGCAAGAAGGCCACGCTGGCCGGCGGCGGCTTCGACGGGCCCGAGCAGGCCGCCACGGGGATGCCGGCCGACCTCGTCGACAAGATCAAGTCTGTGCCGGGCGTCGCCGGGGTGACCCCGCAGGCCGCCGCCGACGGGGCCCGGGTGATCGGCAAGAACGGCAAGGTCGTCACCACGTTCGGCCCGCCCCGCCTGGGCGAGAACTGGACGGGCGAGTCGGACCTGCTCAAGCTGCGGCAGGGGCGGGCACCGAGCGCCGACGACGAGATCGTCGTCAACGCGGAGCTGGCCAAGGCCGCCGGGATCAAGGTCGGCGACGACGTCGGGGTGCTCACCCTGCAGCCGAAGAAGACCTTCAAGCTCGTGGGCATCTTCGGGTACAGCGGCGACCGCGACTCCATCGGCGGCTCGCTCGAGGTCATGTTCACCACGCCGGTCGCCCAGGAGCTGATGCTGGGCCAGAAGGGGGTGTTCAGCAGCGTCGACGTCAAGGCGGAGCCGGGCGTCACCCACGAGGCGCTGCGTGACCGGGTCGCCGCCGCGCTCGGCGACGGCTACCAGGTCAAGACCGGCAAGGAGCTGCAGGACGCGACGACCAAGGACTTCAAGGCGGGCCTCGGCTTCTTCAACAACATCCTGATCGGCTTCGCCGGGGTGGCCCTGTTCGTCGGTACCTTCCTGATCCTCAACACCTTCTCGATCATCGTCGCGCAGCGCACCCGGGAGCTGGCCCTCATGCGGGCCCTCGGCGGCAGCCGCGCCCAGACGCTCGGCTCGGTGCTCACCGAGGCGGTCGCCATCGGGCTGCTCGCGTCGGTGCTCGGGCTCGCGGCCGGCATCGGGGTCGGGGTGCTGCTGGCCTGGCTCTTCGGCAACCTCACCGGCGTCGCGCTGGCCTCGGTGGGCGTGCCCGCCGCCGCGGTCATCAGCGCCTTCGTGGTCGGACTGGTCGTGACGGTGGTGGCGGCGGTACTGCCGGCCCTGCGCGCCAGCCGCATCCCGCCGATCGCCGCCCTGCAGGAGGTGGCCACGCCCGACCGGCCGCTGACGAAGCTCACGGTCAGCGGCGCGCTCGTCGGCGCGGCCGGCGGCACGCTGCTCGGGCTCGGCCTGGCCGGCAAGGGCAGCGGCAACACGACGCTGTGGCTGATCCTCGGCGGCGTGCTCGTGACCTTCATCGGCGTCGCGCTGCTCACCCCGCTGCTGGCCCGCCCGGTCGTCGGCCTGCTCGGCCGGCTGTTCTCGTGGTCGGTGCCGGGCAAGCTGGGCCGGCTCAACTCGGGCCGCAACCCGCGCCGCACGGCGATCACCGCGGCCGCGCTCATGGTCGGCCTCGCGCTCATCACCGGCGTGAACGTCGTCCTCGCCTCGGCCAAGTCGAGCCTGAACCAGCAGGCCCAGAAGGACGTCACCGTCGACCTCATCATCTCCGGCGACGGCGACCAGAACGGGCCGGCGACGTTCGACCCGGCCGTGATGGACTCGGCCGCCCGGATCCCGGGGGTGTCGAGCGCGGCGGCGGAGTACTGGGAGTACGGGCAGGTCGGCGACGACCGCGCCAGCGTCTCCGCGGTGCCGGACGTGGTCGCGTGGGCGGGCATGTTCAAGCTCGCCGCGCAGCAGGGCACGCTCGCGTTCACGGGCAAGAACCAGGCGATCCTCGACCCGGACACGGCGAAGCGCCGCGGGCTGGCGGTCGGGCAGAGCGTGGACATGCGCTTCACCCGCGGCGAGGTGCACCACGTGACGATCGTGGGCATCTACGCCAAGAGCAACGTGGCCGGCGGGATCATCGTGTCGCCCGACGTCATCCCCGACTTCCGGGTGCAGCAGCCGTCGTGGGGATACCTGAAGGTCGCGCCGGGCACCGCCGTCGCGGACGTCCAGCGGCAGGTCGACACGCTGCTCAAGGACAACCCGGAGGTGTCGGTGGCCAACCGCGCCGAGTACGTGGCGGCGCAGTCGGCCCAGTTCGACCAGCTGCTCACGATGATCCAGGTGCTGCTGGCGCTGGCGATCCTCATCGCGGTCCTCGGCATCGTCAACACCCTGGCGCTGTCGGTGCTGGAGCGGACCCGGGAGCTGGGCCTGCTGCGGGCGATCGGCATGCGCCGGGCGCAGACGATGCGGATGGTCACCGTGGAGGCCGTCGTGATCTCGGTCTTCGGCGCGCTGCTCGGCCTGGGCGTGGGCGTCGGGCTCGGCTCGGCGGTGGTGCGGGCGCTCAAGAACGAGGGCTTCACGCAGATGGCGTTCCCGTGGACGCAAATGGGGACGTACCTGGTGCTGGCCGCGCTGATCGGCGTCGTGGCCGCGGTGCTGCCCTCGATCCGGGCCGCCCGGGTCAACGTCCTGCAGGCGATCGCGCACGACTGAGCTTGTCTCATCGGGGGTGGACGCCCGCGGCCTCGGGGCCGCGGGCGTCTTGCCGTCAGGCGACGAGCTTGCGCAGATAGTCGACGTCGACGTCCCGCAGCGAGCCGATGAGCGTGACGCCTTCGGGGTCGAGATCCACCTCGCACGGTACCGCCAGCACGGCACACCCGGCCGCCCGCGCGCTCTTGATCCCGTTGGGCGAGTCCTCGACCGCGACGCAGTTGGCGGCCTCGGCCCCGACCAGCGCGGCGGCGGTCAGGTAGGGCATCGGGTGCGGCTTCGTCTCGTCCACCTCGTCCCCGGCCACGACGGCGTCGAAGTGCTCGGCCCCGATGGTGAGCAGCGCCACATCGACGAGGTGCCGGTGGGTGGCCGTGACCAGGGCCAGCGGTACGCCGGCCGCCTTGAGCGCGCCGAGCAGCTCCTTCGCGCCCGGCCGCCACGGCACTCCCAGCCGCAGCAGCTCCTTCACCCGCTCCTCGAGCCAGACGACGGACTCGTCCATGGCCTCGCGGGTGGCGGGCAGGCCGAGGTCGTCGTGGAGGATGCGCATGGACTCGGCCATGTTCGTGCCGACCATGTCGCGCCGGGCCTGGGCGGACAGGGGGCGGCCGTGGTGGGCGGCCAGTTCCGTGAGGCCTACCTCCCAGATCTTCTCGCTGTCCACGAGGGTTCCGTCCATGTCGAAGAGCACCGCCTGCATCGCCACGGTTCCGGATCCTGCCTCGGCCGGGTTACGGGCCACGGGGCGACCGGGTGTTCCGTGCGCAAACTCACGGAGACGTCGCTGATGATCACGCGCTGCCTGCTGTCCGCGGTCCCGGTTCCGATATTGCACCATTTGCGCAGAGGCGTGGTCCGGAATCACGATTTCGGTCGCATTCTGGGACAATTGTCGGCGTGGCGCAGATGCAGTTGTTCAGCTCGCGGGAATTGGCCGCCATGCGGGACCGGACGAAGGCCCGGAATTGCTGGCCGGGGAAGGATGAATTCCGCCAGGAAGCGCGGCGGCGGCGCGGCTGGGGGCTGGTGAGGCGGCACGCGGAGAAGCTGCGGCGCATCCACGAACCCACAGAAGCCGCCCCGGCAAAACCATCGGCCGATCCCGTCTCAAATGCCGAACGCCACACTGAAGTGATCTCAGCAAGAATTGCTGAGGTAGCGGTGCTCGAAGTGGGTGAGGACGAGTGCTGCCCTGACGAATTCGCTGATTCTGGTTTGGGCCGGCGGTGATGTGTTGCAGGGCGTGCCAGCGTTGGGTCAGCAGGGCGAAGCCGCGTTCGCCTCGGCAGCGCATCGCTCGTAGGAGCGTGTTGTAGGTCCGGTTGTCAGTGGCCAGGGGCTGCCGTCGGCGGGTTGCTTGTACGGGGTGTGTACACCTTGACCTGCGCCTTCGTATCCGGAGTCGGCGAGGGTCGGCAGGTTCAGCTGTGACGCCGCCCAGTACAGGGCGCCGAGCACGTCGTGTTCGTGGGCGACGGTGAGGTCGTGCCGGTGGCCGGGTGAGACCGGTGCGGTCCAGATCGGCAGCCCGTCCGGGCGCATGATCGCTTGGATGTTGCCGCCGAAGTTCCGGTGCTTCCCGGAGTATCAGACGTCGATGGTGTTGCCTTTGACGCTGGTGGTCGTGCCGGCGCAGCGATCGGTGGTGAAGACCTTGCCATCGAGGAGGACGTGGGACCATCCCTCGTCCGTGGAGTCCTCACCGTAGAGCGGCGCTTGTGGTGAGACCTCTCTATCGAGGACTCCACGTCCCCGACCCAACTGTCCAAACAGGACAGAAATGTGCGTGTCGTCCCAATCGATGTACCTACGCTGCTGAGATCACCTCAGTACTGGATCTTGTGCTGGATGAACCTTCGTGGCGTGGCGGTCGTTCTAGGGAGCGTCCGGGGGTGGCAACCGCCCCGAGCGGTCGTGTCGATGCCCCCGGCGCGGATCGCGCAGTGTTCGAGTAGGGAGTTGAGCCACGTGCGGAGATGGCTGGACATGGTCACTCGTCGAAGGACGATCCCGACCACGGTACGCAAGCAGATGGTGGGCCATGACACCGATCAGGCGCCGGCGCGGCCGGCAAGCATCGGCCTCGTGCGCCGGCTCGTCGCGGCCGCGCTGGTCGGTGTAGCGCTCGCGGCGACGGCAGCGGTCGTGCAGGTGGGCGAAGCATCCGCCGCGCCGTACGAAGGGGTCGTCAGACACTTCAAAAACAAGGCGACGGGCAGGTGCATGATGGGGGGCGACGCCGCGATCTATGACGCGACATGCGACCCCAACGAGCTCCGCCAGAAGTGGGAGCGGGTGTACATCAAGACGGATGGCATGCACATTGTGGCCCTCAAGAACGTCAAGACGGGTCTGTGCATTTCCGACACCGGACCCAATCCCCCCGGCCCGGACTTCGGCATGCTCGACTGCTACTTGGCCCGGAAGTGGCAACAATGGAAGGCGTGGGGCAACAATTGGGGCGATGTAATTCTCGAGTCGTACTACTCGACGAGAGACTCTCCGGGAAACCAGTTTTGCATAGATGGTGGGAACCGTGTTTACCTGAATAGGTGCAACGGTAACAATCTTTACCATCACTGGAGTTACACGAACGTCTAGCTATTTCGGCATGAATCGATGTGACGCCCTGGTCTCCGGCTGCATGCCGGGGCCAGGGCCTTTTCGAGCCACCCCCGTTTTCATGGAGCTTCTTGATCATGGCCCGATGGCCGTGGGGAGGAAGCTCCGTGACAGCACCGAAGAAGTACCCCGACGATCCCGATCGGAGCCTCCACCGAGCCCAGGGCGCTTCATGCGTGAACCGTCGTGGTGTGGCGCCCGTTCTTGGGGGGCGTCCGTTTCTAGGGGCGTCCGATAGTGGCCGCCGTGTTGGCGGTCGTGTCGATGCCTCGAGGCGCAGGTTGCGCAGTGTTCGAGTAGGGAGTTGAGCCACGTGCAGAGCTGGCTGGATTTGGTCGTTCGTCGAAGGAAGAGCCCGGCCGTGGTGCGCGAGCAGAAGGTAGGCCGTGACGTCAGTCAGGCGTCAGGGCGGCGGGCAGGTATCGGCCGTATGCGCCGCCTCGGCACGGCCGCGCTGGTCGGTGTTGCGCTTGCCGCGACGGCAGCGGTTGTGCAGGCGGGTCCGGCATCCGCCGAGTACCAGGGCGTCAAGTGGTTCAAGAACAAGGCGACGGGCAGGTGCCTGGAGGCAGGCAACGTCGCGATCTACGACGGCGAGTGCGGACGTGACAGCCGCTACCAGATGTGGGAGCCGATTTACATCAAGAAGGACGGCAACCACATTGTCGCCCTCGCGAACCACGCGTCGCGTCTGTGCATCATCTATCTGGAGGGTTCCTTCAGAATGGAATCCTGCAAAAACCTGACCGCCGACAAGGCGGCGAGCTGGGTATCGTGGAAGGCGATGGGTGCGAGCTGGGCCGATGTCGTTCTCCAGTCGTACTGGACAACGAAGAACGACCCGGGAAACAAGCTCTGCCTGGATGGCAATCACCGCGTCGAGATGAAATCGTGTAACACCAACAGTGCCTACCAGCACTGGAGTTTCATTAAGGTCTGACGTTCTGCGCCGAATTGGACGGCAACATCGGGCAATTGATCCGAGGATCTCCGGCGCTTCGATCCAGTCGAACGGGCGCGGGTGGCTGCTCCAACCGGCGACCCGCGCCCAAAACTCCGGCCAACACGGCCGAACCTCCTGCGGTGGTCCTCGATCGCATCAACCAGGGTTGTCGCCGGGTTCCCGTCAGGGCGATTGCGTGGTCGAGAGACGGGGCGCTGAACAGGGATTCGCACGGTGAGGAGACGCTACCGAGGCCGAAGAAGCGGGTGAGGCGCGAATCGGTGATCATGGAGTTCTCGACGCCCCGTGACCCTGCAAGGACCTCACCCGCAAATCAACGTTGTTGGCCGCTGCCCAGTCCCCGACGGAGGTATCCGTTCTGGTGGTCAGATGCGGGCTGCAGTTATCGCAACGGTCGCCATCCGCGCGTTCGGCGGATACAGCGAGCGCAGGTAGCGGCAGTACTGTCATACCATTCGAGCAATCGGATCAACCCGCCGAGGAAAGCCGCGCACGCGCCTGCTCCGAATCCCGCCCGACCCAGCAATCCTGCGGGCCGAGGCCATTGCATCACACCAGCCATAAGGCACGATCCGGAAGCGGCCGGGACACTATTGTCAGGGCGCGGCGAGTTCGGCCCGAGCCGGCCGCGCCGCTGCCCGAGCCCGGCCGCGC
>NZ_JBEPEH010000011.1:0-280551 GCF_040300725.1 Dactylosporangium sp. NPDC000244 | reverse complement strand
CCGGGTCACCACCATGCCCAGCCCATCCGCGCCGCCCACGAGAAGATCAACCAGCTGCCAAACAGCCTTGATCAACAGCTAACGAAAGACCGAGGTTAGTGCGGTCCATTCGGCACGTTCATGGCGCGACGTCGCGGCGGCTGGCCGTGGGCGTCGCGGTGTTGTCTGTTCTGCTGGTGCAGGTCGTGGCGGTCATTGCCGGTGCCGCCCCGGCCGCGGCCGGCGGCGGCCCGCTCGAGCACGGGCCCGGTGGTCCCCGGTTGAGTGTGCACGCGCCGCGAAGCACGACCCTCGGCAGCGTCGTGCTGACCGGGCGGACGATCCCGCGCAGCACGGTCACGGTGGCCGGCGGGTTGATCCCGGCGTCGACCGCCAGCGGCGCGGACGGAGCGTTCTCGGTCGAGGTGGTGCTGCGCCCGGACCGGGAGAACCGCCTCGAGGTGACCGCGCTCTACGGCAACCAGCGGGCGGCGCAGCGGGTCGAGGTGCGCCAGCGGACGGCCGCGTCGAGCGGGACGCTGCGGGGCCGGGTCGTCAACGTGGCCACCGGTTCGGCGATCGCCGGCGCATGGGTCAGTTACGGGCCCCGGCGGGCGCAGACCGACGCGAACGGCCGGTACACCCTCACGGGCCTGCCCGACGGCATGGTCGGCCTGTCGGTGCGGGCGCCCGGGCGGATCAGCGGCCTGAGCATCGGGCGGGTCGCCGGCGGCGGCGCCGGCCAGGTCGGCGACGCGCTGCTGCAGGACATGGCCGCGCCCGTCCGCGTCACCAACCGGGGCGGTACGTTCTCCGGGCCGGGGTGGCGGCTGACGGTACCGCCGAACGCGGTCCGCAACACCGTCGAGCTCAACCTCACCCAGCTCGTCTTCACCGGCGCGGCCGACACCGCGGGCGTGCCGATCGTCGACCTGTCGCCGAGCGGGACGCGGTTCCTGCGGCCGGTGACGGTCTCAATCGACACCCGCGCCACCGGCCTGGAGCCCGGCGACGCCGAGATCGTCGGCATCAACCCGGACACCTCCGCCGGCTCCGTGCTGCCGTCGCGGATCGTCGGCGGGCGGCTGGAGGTCCAGCTGACCGAGTTCGACGGCATGGTGCTGCGCGACCGGCCCCGCTTCAACAACCGGTGGGGCGGCTCCGCGTCGAAGTGCACGCCGTTCACGTCCACGTTCGACGCCGACTACGCGCGGGGCTTCATGCAGAAGGTACTGCTGCCGTTCCTGAGGGTGGCCATGGGCACCACTTCCGCCGACCTCTGGGGCCAGTACCTCGACGGCGGCGTGCCCTCCACCGGCCGGGTGGCGGTGACGAACGCCGACGCACTGCGCCAGTTCCGCACGGTGGACGAAACGAACATCGGCACGAGGCGGGTGGTGAACAACGTCGCGGCCGCGCTGGGCGAGCGGACACCCCCCGCGCTGTCCGCGCCGGAGCATCCGACCACGGTGGACATCACCACCCTGAGCTACAACGGCAAGACGGTCGGCAGCAAGGAGAACATCAACTACGCGTGGCCGTTCGACGTGCCGGGCAACATCGCGGGTGGCATCAGCGGGGTGACCATCAACGGCGCCCACTTCGACGACGAGCGGACCTTCACCGGGCCGGTGAAGCTCGTTCCCACGGCCAGCCCCAAGGGCGTGCTGACCAAGGTGGAGGTGGTGCCCACGCTGACGCTGACCGTGAAGGACTCCATCGATCTGTGCGACGGTCAGCTCGGCGCGGGTATCGAGGAGCTGGCCACGATCGCGCTCAGCCGGCTGGAGGTGACCCCGAAGCCCGGCGGCGGCTTCTACGCCAAGCCGATCCTGTTCCAGGTGACAACGCCGGTGGATGCCGACCCGGTCGAGGTGACCGGGCTGTACCGCAACGACGCGGACGGCGACGGCGTGCCGGAGACGCAGCCGTGGACCGGCGCCGGCTTCCCCCTCGACAACTGCCCGCAGGTGGCCAACCCCGACCAGGCCGACGACGACGGCGACCACGTCGGCAACGCCTGCGACACGCCTGACGATCTGCCGCCGGGCAGCGTGCCCGGCGACGGGCTGCCGCCGGACGGCGGGACCACGGCCGACGCGGGGCTGCACGACCCGGGTCCGGGCGGCGGCTACGGCGATCCGCACATGGTGACCTTCGACAACGGCACCTACGACTTCCAGGCCGCCGGTGACTTCGTGATGGCGGAGTCGACCACCGACGACTTCGCCGTGCAGGTGCGGTACACCAGGCTGCCCAACACCTCCCCGAGCGTGGCCTTCAACCGCGGCGTCGCGGCCCGGGTCGGCGGCTCGATCCTCGCCTTCGGCGACAACACCACCTCGGCCCCCGGCTCCCCGCTGGTGGCAACCCTGGACGGCCAGCCCTTCGAGGTGCGGCCGGGCACCACCAGCCTGCCCGGCGGCGCCGTGCTGCGCTTCTCCGGCGTCAGCGGTGCGGTCGTGCGGTGGCCCGACGGCACCGAGCTGGCCGCCGGCCGGTGGACCGGCGACAACGCCTTCCTCACGCTCGCGCCGAGCCGCTGGGGCAAGGTCCGCGGCATCCTCGGCAACGCCGACCGCGACCCGGCCAACGACCTGACCGCGCGGGACGGCACCGTCGTGCACGAAACGCACAACCGCGACCAACTGTACGGCGTGTTCGGCGAGAGCTGGCGGGTGAGCGGTGCGGCCTCGTTCTTCCGCAGCACCGTGCCGCCGGACGGGGCGCTGCCGATCGTGCCGCCGACCACCGCGTCCATCGCGGACCTGTCGGACACCGCTCGCGCCGCGGCCGAGCAGGTCTGCCGCGGCCGCGGCCTGCAGCCCGGCGCCGGGCTCGAACAGTGCATCCTCGACGTGGGCCTGACCGGCGACGCGCGCCTCGCCGACGACGCGGCCGTGGTCGCCCAGCGCATGCGGTCCACCGTGGACCTCGGCGCGGTCGGCACGCCCGCCGAGGACACCGCCCACATCACGCTCGGGCAGCGGGTCACCGGGACCATCTCGGCGCCGCTGGGCGTGGACGTCTACCTCATCGACCTGCAGGCCGGGGACACGATCCTCATCAGTACCCCGGCGGCGTGCACAAGCCCCGACACGTTCTCGATCACCCTCGTGTCGCCGAGCGGCCGGCCGATCGGGCGCACCCGCGGGCCGGACTGCGGCTCGCTGGGCGCGACCGCGCTGCGCGAGTCCGGGCAGTACCAGCTGCGGGTGTTCGACGCGGGCGGGCGCACCGGCGGGTACGGCTTCCAGGTCGACGGCCAGCAGCTCGGCCTGACCTGCCAGGCCAACTCGGTCACGCCCAACGACGACGGCTCCAGCCCCGAGATCGTGCTGCCGTTCAGCATCGACTTCCTGGGCCGCCAGTACACCTCGGTCTGGGTCAACAACAACGGCAACGTGACCTTCGACGGACCCCGCTCCGACTACACGCCGGGCGCCATGGCCGACCTCCGCTCGCCGATGGTGGCGGCGTGGTGGGCCGACGTGGACACCCGCGGCGCGAGTTCGCAGCCGGTGAAGTACGGCACGGGCACGGTGAACGGCCGGCGCGCGTTCTGCGTCGACTACCACCAGGTCGGCTACTTCAACGGCCACGACGACAAGCTGAACTCGTTCCAGCTCTACCTGGTGGACCGGGCCGACGTGGCCCCGGGCGCCTTCGACATCGTGCTCAGCTACCAGCAGCTGCAGTGGGAGACCGGCGACGCCAGCGGCGGCACCGGTGGCCTGGGCGGCACCTCGGCGGCGGCCGGGTACGCCAACGGCTCCGGCGACGCCGGCACCTTCGCCGAGCTGCCGGGCTCGCGCCAGCCGGGCCAGCTGCTCGACACCGCGGCCACCGGGCTGACGCGGACGTCGACCAACAGCGGCGAGGCGGGCGTGCACGTCCTGCAGATCCGCCCGCCGGCCGGCGGGACGGGGTGACGCGCTGAAGAACGCGGGCCGGTCGGCGCACCGCCGGCCGGCCCGTTCGGACCGGCTAGGCCTGGGCGAAGCGCCTCGCGGCATCGGCGCGCAGGGCGGCCTTGTCCACCTTGCCGCCGGTGCCGAGCGGCAGCGCCGGCAGCTCGACCAGGTGCTCGGGCCAGTTCTGCTTGCCGACCCCGCCCGCGTCGAGGTGGGTGCGCAGGTCGTCCAGCGTGAGCGGGGCGCGGGTCACCACGTAGGCGCAGGCGCGCTCGCCGAGCACCGGGTCGGGCGCCGCGACCACCGCGACCGCCGCCACCGCCGGGTGCCCGGCGACGGCCTCCTCCACGACGAGGGCGCTGACGTTGTGCCCGCCGCGGATGATGAAGTCGGCGATGCGGCCGGTGATCGCGAGGTACCCGTCGGCGTCGACCGCGCCGACATCGCCGGTCAGCAGCCGGCCGTCGGGGCGGAAGAGGGCCGCGTTGGCCACGTCGTCGTCGAGGTACCCGGGGGTGCAGCCGGGGCCGTCGACGGAGATCTGGCCGTCGCCGACCAGGCGCAGCCGCATCGCCGGGATCGGGCGCCCCGCGGTCGTCAGGCGGCTGTGCGGCGGATCGTCCACCGTGGTCACCGAGATCGGGCCGGCCTCGTTGGAGCCGTAGAACTGCAGCACCGAGCAGCCCGTGCGCTCCTCGAACTCCCGCGCCCGGGCCAGCGGCACCCGCTCCCCGCCGGTGAACATGACGCGCAGCGAGGACAGGTCGGCCGAGGCGAAGCCGGGGCTGTTGAGCATCATGATGAACTGGGCCGTCACCGCGCACAGGACGGTCACCCGGTGCCGCTCGATCAGGCGCAGGGTCTCGGCGGCGTCGAACTCGGCGGTGAGGACGGCCGGGTAGCCGTACATCGCCGGGACGACGTGCGCGCTCCACAGGCCGAAGCCGTAGGGGGCGGGCAGCACGCTCGCGACGACCTCGTCCGGGCCGAAGCGGCCCGCGGCGTGGGCCAGGGGGCCGAAGTACTTGCGGTTGTTCAGCGTCTGGCGCACCACCTTCGGCAGGCCGGTCGTGCCCGAGGTGGAGTTGAGGAAGAACAGGTCGTCCGGGCCCATCCGCGCCTCGGCCAGCCCCTGCGCGGGCAGGGTCTCGAGGTCCAGCGGCACGTGGCGGTGCGCGCCGCACGCGGCGGCGATGGCGGCGCCCGGGCGGCCCCGGTGCTCGGCCCGGGTGGCCAGGGCGGCGCCGGTCTTGCGCAGCAGGTGCGCGATCTCGGCGTCCCCGGCCCGCGGGCCGATGCCGACCGTGACCAGGCCGGCCTTCTGCGCGGCCAGGTACGCGATGTGGGTCAGCGCGCCGCCGGTGAGCAGCACCGCGAGCCGGTCCCCCGGGGCGAAGCCCTGGTCCACATAGGACATCGCGAGGCGCGAGGACAGCTCGTCGTACTCCCGCCAGGTGAACGTCCCCTCCGGCGCGTGGAACGCGATGCCGGAGGGATCGTTGCGGGCCACGTAGTCCGCGATCGTGTCGGCGCTCCAGGAGCCGTCGGCGTAGAACGCGTCCACTCTGGACGCCGGGAACTCAGGCACCCGCTCCCCCGTCCAGGCGCAGCACCGCACCGGCGGCGAAGCGGGCCTCGGCCGAGCCCAGGTACGCGATGGCCGCCGCGACCTCCGCCGGATCGGCCACGGGCGGGTCGACCAGCGCCCCGCCGATGCCCGCGAGCCGGGGATGCGGATTCGGCACCGGCGCCAGCCCGGCCCGCAGCGGCGTGTCCACGGAGCCGGGGCACACGCACGTGACCCGGACTCCCGAGGGCGCCAGCTCCACGGCCAGCGAGCGGGTCAGCGCGACCACGCCGCCCTTCGCGGCCGAGTAGGCGGCGCTGTACCGCCACCCGCGCACCCCGGCGAGGGAGGCCACGTTCACGATCGCCCCGCGGGCGGCCACGAGCGGCTCCAGCGCGGCCCGCGCGACCAGGAACGTGCCGGTGAGGTTGATGCCGATGATGCGATCCCACTCGGCGAGCGTCACCTCGGAGGTGTGCTGGTAGGAGGCGACCCCGGCGACGTTGGCCACCAGGTCGAGCCGGCCGCCCCAGTCCGCCGCGCGCGCCACGGCCGCGGTGACCTCGGCCTCGTCGCGCACGTCGCAGTGCAGCGCCAGCACGTCGTCGCCCGACTCCTCCATGGGCGCCACGTCCAGGGCCGCGACCCGGGCGCCCTCGCGCAGCAGCCGGCGCACGGTGGCCGCCCCGATGCCGGAGGCGGCCCCGGTGACGAGGGCAACGCTGCCGGAGTATCGCTGGGCGCTCATGAGGAACGCATCGAGCGCGCGTCGTGCCCGGCCAGGGCGTCCTTGCCGACCTCGGCGTTGTGCGCGTGGGCCACGTGGTGCAGGCCGAAGACGGAGTCCATCCCGGCCCGCAGGCCCATCAGGTCCTCGGCCTGGTTGACCGCCTTCTTGGTCAGCGCCAGTCCCAGCCGCGGCATGGCCGCGATCCGGTTCGCGATGTCCATCGTGGACGACTCCAGGCCGTCCCGGGGCACGACCCGGTTCACCATGCCCAGCGCCAGGGCCCGCTCGGCCGGCACGCGCTCGCCGAGGAACAGGAACTCCTTGGCGTAGCGGGGGCCCATGACCCACGGGTGCGCGAAGTACTCGACGCCGGGGATGCCCATCCGCACCACCGGGTCGGCGAAGAACGCGTCGTCGGCGGCGACGATGAGGTCGCAGCACCAGGCGAGCATGAGCCCGCCCGCGATGCAGGCGCCCTGCACCATCGCGATCGTCGGCTTCGGCAGCTCCCGCCAGCGCCGGCACATGCCGAGGTAGACCTCGGACTCGCGGGCGAAGCGGCTCTCGGCGCCCTCCTTGCCGACGTGGTCCCACCACAGCCCGGCGCGGCGCTCGAAGCTCTGGTCGATGTCGCGCTCGGGGGTGCCGATGTCGTGGCCGGCGGAGAAGTGCTCGCCCGAGCCGGCGAGCACGATCACCTTGACGTCGTCGTCGGCGGCGGCCCGGCCGAAGGCGTCGTCGAGCGCGTAGGTCATCTTGGAGTTCTGGGCGTTGCGGTACTGCGGCCGGTGCATCGTCACGACGGCGACGGGGCCTTCGGTGCGGTACAGGACGACGTCGTCACTCATGAGGTTGCCTCCGGGAGGGCGAGGGATGCGGCGATGCGGTCCAGCCGGGCGCCGGTCTCCGCCAGGGATTCCAGGGCCCAGGCCCGTTTGACGTACCGGTGCAGCTCGTACTCCACCGTGTAGCCGATCGCGCCGTGGCACTGGATCGCGGCGCGCCCGGCCTCGTGGGCGGCCTCGGCGGCGAGCACGACCGCGGCGTCCACGGCCCGCTCGGCGTCCACGTCGTGCTCGACGGCCCAGGCGGCGGCGAGCACCTCGGGCGCGGCGAACTCGAGGCCGAGCAGGGCGTCGGCGAGGTGGTGCTTGACGGCCTGGAAGCTGCCGACGGGCGCGCCGAACTGGTGACGCTGCTTGACGTAGGCCACGGTGAGGTCGAGCATTCGCCGCCCGAGCCCGACGAGCTCGGCGGCCAGCGCCAGCCCGGCCCGCAGCCGCGCCGGGCGCACCAGGGCCGGGTCGTCCGTGAGGACGTCGGCGCCGGTGGAGACGGTCGCACTGAGGAACGGGTCCACGGTGGACACCGGGGCTCCGGCGGCGGCGCCGATCCGGGCCACATCGGCGTCGAGGTGCAGGATCCAGTCGGCCTTGGCGCCGAACGGGGTCAGGCCGCCCGGCCCGGCCAGGGCGATGCGGGAGCCGTCGGTGCCCCGCGGATCGCCGAGCGCGGCCAGCAGCGGCCCCGCGACGAACGCGGTGGCGGAGAAGGGCTCGTCGATCGCGGCGTACCCGGCCGCCTCCAGCACCCCCACGAAGTCGGTCGCCGCGAGCCCAAGGTCGGCGAAGACATCCATCGCGGCGAGGGCGTCCCAGTCGCCGGCCGCCAGGGGCGCCCGGACCGCGTCGGCGAAGGCGAGTTGCTCGTCAGTGGGGGCGAAGCGCATCGGTGAACCTATCGGGGCAGGCCGAGCACCCGCTCGGCGACGATGTTGCGCTGGATCTCGTTCGTCCCCGCGTAGATGGGGCCGGCGAGGGAGAACTGGTAGCCGCGCGTCCACGGGCCGTCGAGCAGCGCCTGCGCGCCCAGCAGCTCCAGCGCCACCTCGTGCAGGTCGATGTCCAGCTGCGACCAGTAGAGCTTGTTGAGACTCGAGCGGGCGCCGGGCGGGCGGCCCTCCACCAGGCCGGTGACCTGGTGCAGGGTGAAGTGGCGGTACGCGCGGGCGCGCAGCCAGGCGCGGGTGACCCGCTCCCGGGTGGCCGGCCGCAGCCGGTCCCGGTGCGCGATCGCGAGCGCGATGAGGCGCTCGGCGGCGTGCAGGAACCGGCCCGGGGAGCGCAGGGTCAGGCCGCGCTCGGAGCCGGTGGTCGCCATCGCCACCTTCCAGCCCTGGTGCAGGCCGCCGAGCACGGCCGAGTCGGGGACGAACACGTCGTCGAAGAAGACCTCGGCGAAGCCCTCGTCGCCGTCGAGGCGGCCGAAGCCGCGCACGGTCACGCCCTCGGTGTCGAGGGGGACGAGGAAGTACGTGAGGCCGTGGTGGCGGGGCGCGTCCGGGTCGGTGCGGAAGAGCCCGAACAGGTGGGTGCAGAACGCGCCCCGGGTCGTCCACGTCTTCTGCCCGCTCAGCCGCCAGCCGCCATCGGCCCGCACCGCGCGGCTCGCGATCGCGGCGAGGTCGCTGCCGGCGCCGGGCTCGGACCAGCCCTGGCACCACAGGTCCTGGGCCGCGGCCATCCGCGGCAGCAGGGTGTCGCGCTGCTCGTCGGAGCCGAACTCGAATAGCGTCGGGGCGAGCAGGAAGATGCCGTTCTGGGTGACCCGCTGCGGGGCCCCGGCGGCGTAGTACTCCTCCTCGAAGATCAGCCACTCCCACAGCGACGCGTCCCGGCCGCCGTACGCGGACGGCCACGACACCACCGCCCAGCGCGCGTCGAACAGCCGCCGCTCCCACTCCAGGTGCGCGGCGAAGCCCTCGCGGGTGTCGCCGGACGGCAGCGGCTCGGCGGGCACGTTCGCCCGCAGCCAGTCGCGCGCCTCGGCCCGGAACGCGGCCTCGGCGGGCGTGTCGGACAGGTCGACCGTCATCGGCCGAACTCGTCCCGCACGCGGTCGGCGACGCCCGTGAGGTTCAGCTCGTAGGTGAAGCCCTGCTCGTACCGGTAGCTGCGCTTCGGCTCCCAGGGGTCGATCCCGTTGAGCGACTCCTTGGCGGCCCGGATCACGGTGGGGTTCTTGGCCGCGATGTTCGCCGCGACCTCGAACGCCGCCGCCCGCAGCTCCTCGCGCGGCACGACCCGCAGCACCGACCCGAACGCGTGCAGCTCGGCGGCGGTCGCGGTGGCCGAGGTGTACATCATCGCGCGCATCTTGTGCTGGGGCACCAGCCGCGACAGGTGGGTCGCGGCGCCGAGCGCGCCCCGGTCGACCTCGGGCAGCCCGAAGGTCGCGTCGTCGGCGGCGACGATGATGTCGGCGTTGCCGCACAGCCCGATGCCGCCGCCGAGGCAGAAGCCCTGCACGGCCGCGACGACGGGCACGGGGCAGTCGTAGACGGCGGCGAACGCGGCCGCGCAGCCCTTGTTCACCCCGACGATCGCGCCGAAGTCCTTGGCGGCCTGCAGCTCCTTGATGTCGACGCCGGCGTTGAAGCCGCGGCCCTCGGCCCGCAGCACCACCGCCCGCACCGCCGGGTCGGCCCCGGCCGCGTCCAGCGCGCCGGCGAGGTCGAACCAGCCCTTGACCGGCAGCGCGTTCACGGGCGGGTTGTCCATGACGATCTCGGCGATGCCGCGGTCGTCCACAGTCGAGGTGATCATTGGTCCTCTTCGGTCGCGAAGGTCGCCCAGCCGTACACGGCGACGGTGCCGTCCTGTTTGGTGCAGGTCATCTCGACGTCGAGCTCGCCGGGGCGGCGGGCGGTGACGGTGCCGTCGCAGGTGACCGTGTCGCCGGGGAAGACCCGGGCGGCGAAGCGGACCCGGAACGTGCGGACGTTCTCGGCGCCGAACGCGTCGGTGGCCCAGGTGGCCAGGAACCCGGCCTGCAGCATGCCCAGCGCGAGCGGGGCCGGCAGGCCGGACTCGCGGGCGAAGGTCTCGTCGTGGTGGATCGGGTTGAAGTCGCCCGACGCGCCCTGGTACTTCACCAGATCCGTGCGTGTCAGTGGCCCGACAACGAGAGCGGTGCCACCGCCTCCGCTTCGCTCCGTACCGCTCACCCTGCCTCCACCCCCGTCAGCTTCGCGGTGGCGACGAGCCGGCCGGTCTCGTCGCGGAACTCGGTCACCATGACGGCGAACGCGAGCGGCCCGGAGCGGCCCTCCTTGCGGGTCACCGACTCGATCCGGGACACCCCGGTGAGCCGGGCGCCGGCGCGCGGCGGCGGGCCGTGGAACACGAACTCCTGCTCGGCGTGCAGCCCCTTGTGCTGGTCCATCGCCACCGCCTCCCACGGGTCGGCGGCTCCGGACTGCCAGAAGAACGCGGTGGTGAGGAACGTCGCCGGCACGACCGGGTCCTCGGTGTCCAGATAGGCCGGGTTGGCCGAGTGCGTGGCCCGGGCGAACTCGCGGATCTTGCCCCGCTCGACGTCGAGGGTGAACGGCTCGCCGGTGCGTCCGGCGGCACTGTCGTCGACCATGTGAACCCCTACGGATGCTGACTGCTGACCGACACGACCTCGCCGGTCATGTACGTGCTGTAGTCACTGGCCAGAAAGACGATCACGTTCGCGACCTCCCACGGCTCGGCCGGCCGCCCGAACGCCTCGCGCTGGGACAGCTCCGCGAGCAGCTCCTCGGTGGTGACCTTGGCCAGGTGCGGGTGCATCGCGAGGCTGGGCGCCACCGCGTTGACCCGCACCCCGGCCCTGGCCGCCTCGACGGCGGACACGCGGGTGAGCGCCATGACCCCGGCCTTGGCCGCGGCGTAGTGCGCCTGCCCCTCCTGCGCCCGCCAGCCGATGACCGAGGCGTTGTTGACCACCACGCCCCGGCCGCGCGGCATCATGTGCCGCAGCGCCGCCCGGGTGCAGCGGAAGGTGCCGGTGAGCGTCACGTCGAGGACCGTGGACCACTGCTCGTCCGTCATGTCCACGATGTTCGCGGTGCCGCCGAGCCCGGCGTTGTTCACGAGCACGTCCAGCCCGCCGAGCCGCTCGGTCACGGTGTCGAAGAGCCGCTGGACCTGGGCCTCGTCGGTGACGTCGCAGGGCACCGCGAGCACGCCGAGGCGCTCGGCGGTCTCGGCGAGACGGCGCTCGTGCCGGTCGCTGATCGCGACGGTGGCGCCCTCCTCCAGGCAGCGCTCGGCGGTCGCGAACCCGATGCCCGTGCCGGCGGCTGCGGTGACGAGCACCGTGCGGCCGGCGAGCAGGCCGTGACCTGCGGTCTTCTCCAGCATGCGATCACTCTACCAAGCGCTTGTTTGGTTCACTAGCCCGGGCGACGCCGAGCGGGACCGCGGTTTCGGGGCCGGTCGGCAGCTCGGGCCGGTCGGGCTCGGGCGCCGGCAGCGGCTCGACCTCGCGGAGGGAGGCCCGGCTGCGGGCGGCCAGCTCCTGGTACACCCGCGTGCCGTTGGCCTTCCAGGCGAGCTCCGCGGGCGTCAGGTCGCGCACGACGCGAGCCGGCGACCCGGCCGCGAGCGTGCGCGACGGCACCACGAAGCCGGCCTTGACGAACGCGTGCGCGCCGACGAACGCCTCCGCCCCGACCTCGGCGCCGTCCATCACGACCGCGTTCATGCCCACGAGCACCCCGTCGCCGATGACGCAGCCGTGCAGCACCGCGCCGTGCCCGACGTGGCCGTGCCGGCCGAGCACCGCCTCGGTGCCCGGGAACGTGTGGAAGACGCAGGAGTCCTGCAGGTTCGAGCCGTCCAGCATGACGATCCGGCCGAAGTCCCCGCGCAGGCTGGCGAGGGGCCCCACATAGCAGCCGGGGCCGACGTGGACGTCGCCGATGAGCACCGCCGTCGGATGGACGTAGGCGTCCGGGTGCACGACCGGGACGAGGCCGTCGATCGCGTACGCGGGCATCAGGCCAGCCGCTTCAGCGCGGTCCCGGCCTCGGCCATGATCCGCTCGACCAGCTCGGCGACGCTGGGCAGGTCGTCGATGAGCCCCGCGACCTGCCCGCTGGCCATGACGCCGGCGTCGGGCCGCCCCTCGACCATCGCGTTGCGGATGAGCATGGGGGTGTTCGCGGCCAGGAGCACCTGGTCGTACCGCAGCCCGTGCCCGCGCATCGCCCGCCCCTCGCGCAGCAGCGACACCCACGAGCGGCCCGAGAGCTTCCGGAACGCCCGGGCGCTGCCGAACGCGCGGGCGAGCCGCCGCCCGGGGACCGACGGTTTCGCGAGGGCGTCGACGAACCCGGTGCGCAGCACGCGCTGCGGCACCCCGTCGAGCGCGTCGGTGACCACGGTGTCGGTGACGGTCGCGGCCAGGTAGCGCCGCTTCACGTCCTCGGCGATCGGGCTGTCGGTGGTGAGCAGGAACCGGGTGCCCATGGCGATCCCGGCCGCGCCGTAGGCGAGCGCGGCGACGAGCCCGCGCCCGTCGTGGTAGCCACCGGCCGCGACCACCGGGATGTCGACGGCGTCGACGACCTGGGGCAGCAGCAGGGAGATCGGCACGGGGCCGGTGTGCCCGCCGCCCTCGCCGCCCTGCACGACGACGGCGTCGGCGCCCCAGGCCGCGACCTTCTCGGCGTGCCGGCGCGCGCCGACGGAGGGCACCACCACCACGCCGGCCGACTTCAGCTTGTCGATCAGCTCCGGCTTGGGGGCCAGGGCGAAGGAGGCGACCCGGACCTCCTCGCGGATGAGCAGGTCGGCCCGGCGGCCGGCGTCGGGCGCGTCGGCGCGCAGGTTGACCCCGAAGGGCTTGTCGGTGCGGGCCTTGACGTCGGCGATCGCGGTGACGAGCTCGTCGTAGGACAGGGTGGCGCTGGCGAGGATGCCCAGGCCGCCGGCGTTGGCGGTGGCCGCGGTGAGCCCGGCGTCGGAGACCCAGCCCATGCCGGTCTGCACGATGGGGTACTTCACCCCGAACAGCTCGCAGATCGGCGTCCGCAGGGCACTACTCACCCCGTCACCTCCGCAAGCTCCGGCGCCGGGGCGGAAACCCTGAGCCGATGGTGAGCGGCCCCTCCGCTCCGCTCCGGACCGCTCACGCCGCCTCCGCTCCGCTCCGGCGACGCGAGCAAACCCTGCACCCCCTGGTGAGCGGCCCCTCCGCTCCGCTCCGGACCGCTCACGATGACACCTCCCGCGAGCGGGCGCCCTTCGGGTCGATCACCTCGCGGATGAGCTGCAACTCGTCCTCGGTGGGCTCGCGGGTTTGCGGGACCTCGGCCGGTACAACTAAATCAAAGGCGGTCGCGGCGAGGACCTCGTCGACCGTCACGCCCGGGTGCACCGACGCCAGGCGCATGCGGTGGTCCTCGGTGTCGAAGTCGAAGACGCCGAGGTTGCTGACGACCCGCCGCAGCTCGTGGTACTTCCCCGCGGCCGGGTCGGCGGCGGCGCGGTCGTAGCCGACGCCGCTGACCATGTCGACAGCCGCCACGAACGCGCGCTTGCCGTGCCGCGGCACCCAGTAGCTCGTCGGGTGGCTCACCGTGTTGCCGGGCGCGCCGCGCACGCCGAGCAGCTGGCGGGTCGGGCGCGCGAAGTCGCCGATCGCGGAGATGTTGGCGTTGCCGTACCGGTCGATCTGGCTCGGCATCATCATGACGTGCCGGTGCCCGGTGTAGAGCAGGTCGAACACGGCCCGGAACGGCACCCAGCCCTCGACCTCGGCCGGGGCCTGCCCGAGCGCCCAGGTGCCCACGCCGAGCATCGCCTCGCCGTCGGAGAGCAGCAGGTCGGGCGCGAACGTGGCGCGGGCCAGGCGGGCGGCGATGCTCGGCACAACGCCGACCGGGCTCGCGAGGATCTCCCCGTCGCCCCGCCAGGCCTCGGCGCACGCGATCGCGCAGTACTCCGCGCGGGTGACGTCACTCATGCCGTCACCTCCGCAAGCTCCGGCGCCGGCATGAGGAAACTGTGTTCATGATGAGCGGCCCCTCCGCTTCGCTCCGGACCGCTCATGCGGCCACGCTCCTGGTCTCGACGGCGGCGCGGTAGGCGGCCTCGTCGCCGTCCAGGTACCGCTCGTAGAACCGCTGCCAGCGCTCGGGATCGGCGGCGGCGTCGGCGTACTCGCGCTGGAAGGCCTCGTCGCGCGCGTAGTCCGGGTCGCAGGAGGTGAAATGCGCGCCACCGGGGGCCTCGACCACGCCCTGCACCATCCAGCGCTGCAGCAGCAGGCTCTGCACGGGCGCGTCGCGCGTCAGCTCGGCCGTGGGGACGATCCGCTCGACGGACACGTAGGCCTGCTCGGCCGCGGTGCAGAAGAGGTCGTCGAAGTACGGGTCCTTGCCGAGGTACTGCGCGTTGCCGTGCACGTCGGCCCGGTTCAGGTGCACCAGGGCCGCGTCGAGCTGCAGGGCCGGCATCGCGACGAACTCCTCGCCGCCGTAGGGCGAGGTGACCATCCGCAGGGACGGGTTCACGGTGAGCACGTCGGAGCCGAGCCCGACGCGGGAGGGCAGGAAGGGCAGGCGGCAGGTGGCCGCGTAGAGCCCCCAGCGCAGCATGCCCTCGTCGTACTCGGTCACCTCGACCGCGCCGCTCTCCCGGGCCGCACGGAAATGCGGCTCGAGCGGGATCGAGTCGAGCGACACGAACCCGTAGATCAAATGCCGGACCTTCTTCGCCGCCAGCAGCAGGCCCACGTCGGGGCCGCCGTAGCTCACGATCGTGAGGTCCGTGAGGTCGGAGCGCAGGATCGCGCGCACCAGGGCCATGGGCTTTCGCCGCGACCCCCAGCCGCCGATCCCGATGGTCATGCCGGAGCGTAACCGGGACACGACCTCGTCGGGGGACATCTGCTTGTTCGCCATCGCTGTGTTTGGCCGCCTTACTCCCGCAGGCTGACTTGCCACACGACCGTACCAAGCGCTTGCTTGATTACGCTACACTCGTTTTCTCACGGGGTCGGTACACTCCGGCGGGATACATCACCTTCTCTGCAAAGGAACACGGCATGGCGCGGGAGTCTGGAGAGCGACGCGAGCGGATTCTCGCCAGTGCCGCGGCGCTGTTCGCCAGCAAGGGCGTGGCGGCGACCACAGTGCGTGAGATCGCCGACGAGGTCGGCATCCTGTCCGGGAGCCTCTACCACCACTTCGAGTCCAAGGAGGCGATGGTCGACGAGATCGTCACCTCCTACCTCGAGGACCTGCGGACACGCTACAAGCGGGTGCTGGCCGCCGACACGGACCCGCGCACCCGCCTGCACGACCTGATCGTGGCGTCGCTCGAGGTGGTGGAGGCACACCCGCACGCCACCGAGATCTACCAGAACGACGTGAACTACCTGATCCAGATCGAGCGGTTCGGATACCTGCGCAACGCCGGCAAGGAGGTCCAGGCCGCCTGGCTGCAGGTCATCGAGGCCGGGATCGGCCAGGGCGTGATCCGCTCGGACCTCGACCCGAAGATTCTGTACCGCCTGATGCGTGACGCGGTGTGGTTGTCGGTGCGCTGGTTCAAGCCGACCAAGGAGTACCCGATCTCGCGCCTGGCCGAGGACTGCACCTCGCTGTTCCTGGACGGCCTGTCCCGCAAGTGAGACGGCCTTTCGCGCACGTGAGACGGCCAGTCCCGCAAGTGACGTGAGCGCGGGCTAGGCGGCCAGGAGCCAGCCCGCTCCGATCGCGCCCGCCACCATCGCCCAGCGGACGAGGTGCTCAGCGCGGCCGCCGGTCCCGAAGCGCAGCCCGCGCGGGGCCCGCAGCCGCCGCCAGCGCCGCCCGCCGAGCTTGAGCGGAAACAGCGCGGGCACCCCCGTGTTGGTGAGCGCGTCCCCGGCGATGTGCGCGAGGCACCCGAACGCGACCGGCAGCCCGAGCCACCACCAGCCGCCGGCCGGCCCGAACGTGACGAGCGCCGCGGCGGTGACGGCCCCGCCGAGCGTCGCCCCGAGCGTGCCCCGCTTGCGCTTCGGCCACAGCGCCCGCACGGCGAGCCCGGTCGTGGCGAACGTCACGACCGCGGCGGCCGCGATGCCCCCGAGCCACCCGCCCACGGCCGCGACCAGCCCGGTGACGAGCGCCCAGAGCACGGTATGCGTGAGCGTGCGGTGCCCGTCGAGGTCACGGACGTCGAGCGGGGTGCGCGTGCGGGCGTGCAGCACGGCACACGCCCGCCCGATGCGCCGGCACAGGAACTTCGTCGCCGGGCCGAACGTGTGCGCGACGCATGAACTGGGGTGGTCGCAGTCGGGCAGCAGCGCCGCCCCGGCCGCGACGACCGTCCCGACGATCACCACGGGCGGCTCGGCCGGCACGCCCGCGGCCGCGAGCGCCGCACAGCCCGCCAGCCACCCGGCGGCCCCCGACACGGCGTGTGAAGATCCCATCACCCTTCCGATGGTGATCCATGCACGCAAATGCGGGACGAGCCCGGTGATGAGCTCAGTGGTTGCCGGGCCACCACGGCTGGTCCCACGCCGGCGTCGTGTGGGTCAGCCACGGGAGCATGACCAGGATCAGCACCCAGGGCAGGACCGCGACGAGCAACGGGGTCCGGCGGGCCCGCCCGACCCCGGCCAGCCGGAACCCCGGCGAGTCGGTCTGCGGCCGGGGCGGCGGCTCGTTCGCGACGGTGACGGTGCCGCCGCTGAGCTCCCGCACCGCGTCCGCGGCCCCCGGTCCGTCGGGGATCGGCGAGAAGTAGGGGCGCTCCCGCTCGCCGGCGAGCGCGAACAGGCACCGCTGGCTGCCGAGGTACGCGATCCACGCGGCCCGCACCTCGGACCAGGCGAGGTCGGTCAGCCCGGTCGAGACGGCCAGCGCGCGCAGCCGGAGCCCGTCGGCAGTCACCTCGGCCGGCGGCACCGTCAGGGTGGCCACGAACGCGAACAGGCCGAGGGCCCCGGTCACCCCGAACAGCGCCAGCACGGCGAACAGCATCAGCCCCCGGGCACCGAGCGCCAGGGCGTAGGCGACGATCAGCGCCCGGAACACGACCGTGACCCCCAGCGGGACGGCCGCCTGCCAGCGCGAACGAACCAGCACGAACCGTGCCACATCGGTGTCCGACACGAGATCCCCCCGGGTTGATGAGTCGAGGCCGCGCGCCCTACTTGTTCTTGTCGACCTCGATCTCGGCCCGCGCCTGCGGCAGCAGGCGCTCCGCGTCGCGCGCGGCGCCGAAGAAGAAGTAGATGACGCCGGTGTCGTACGCGTCGGCCCACAGGCAGACGGTCGCCGGGGTCGCCGCGGTGGAGGCGTCGGCGCACCGGACCGCGCCCCGCAGCGGACCGCCGTCGACGGGCCGGAAGCTGTACTTGCCGAAGCCCTGCGTCGCCACCTGCTCCACGAACGCGGCCGGGTCGGTGATGTCGGCCGTCGACGCGGCGAAGAGCAGCACGTTCTCCTTGCCGGTGGTGCCGTAGGCGCCGGCCACCTTCGTCCCGCCGGAGCGCACGCCCCACCCGTCGCCCACCTTGACGCCCTGCGCCTTGATGCTGGCCTCGGTGGCGGGCGCCCGGCCGAGCAGCGTCTTGGGCTGCACGACGGTGTAGGCGATCGTGTCCGCCGCGGCCGGGGTGGCGACCGGTGCCGCGGACGCCGACGGAGGCGGGGCGGCCGCCGACGTGGGGGCCGCCGCGGACGTCGCCGACGCCGCCGCCGAGGGGGCCGCGGGCGCCTCGGCGCAGCCGGCCAGCGCCATCACGCCGACCGCCAGAACTCCCACCATCACGCGCACGGCGGGAGGCTAACAGCGACCCCGCCCGGAGCACCAGGCGGGGCGCCCGGCGATCCGGCGGATCAGACGCGCTGCAGGCCGAGCGGGCTCAGGGGGCCGACCTCGCCCGCGGCGAAGGCGGCCGCCACCGACGACACCGTCCAGGCCGGGTTCAGGGCGCCGTGGCCCTGGACGGCCGGGTGGGCGACCATCGACAGCTCGTCGCCGTCGATGCGCACGACCTGGCCGTGCAGGGCCGAGGACGCGTCCGCGAGCAGGTACACCACCGCCGGGGCGTTCAGGGCCGGGGACTTGGCCACGTTCTGGCCCTGGGCGGCCGCGCCCAGGTACGCCTCGTACGCGTCCGCCATCCGGGTGTGCGCGTTCGGGGACACGGCGTTCACGCGCACGCCGGTGCCGGCGAGGTCGGTGGCCCAGCAGTACGTCAGCGACGCCACCGCGCCCTTGCTGGCCCCGTAGGCGCCCATCGCGGCCGAGCCCGCGTGCGAGCCCGACGTCACGTTGACGATCGAGCCGGTGCCGCGCTGGAGCATGGCTCGGATGGCGTGCAGGCCGCAGTACGCGGTGCCGAGGACGTTCACCTCCAGCACGGCGCGGAACTCGGCCGGGTCCTGCTCCCGCGGGTCGGCCAGGCGGAAGATGCCGGCGTTGTTGACCAGGCCGTCGATCGCGCCGAACTCCTCGACGCACGCGGTCACCAGCTCGCCCGCCCGGTCCCAGTCGGCGACCGAGCCCACGAACGGCGCCGCCCGGCCGCCCGCGCCGCGGATCTCCTCCACGACTGCGGCGGCCAGGTCCGCGTCGACGTCGTTGACGACGACGGCGGCGCCCTCGGCCGCGGCCAGGCGCGCGTACGCGGCGCCCAGCCCCCGGCCCGCCCCGGTGACGACGACGGCCTTGCCCGCCAGGTGACCGGTCACGACAGCCGCTCCAGGATCAGCGCCATGCCCTGCCCGCCCGCGGTGCACATGGTCTCCAGGCCGATGCCCCGGTCGCGGAAGGACAGCCCGTTGAGCAGGGTCGTGGCCATCCGCGCGCCCGTCATGCCGAAGGGGTGGCCGACCGCGATCGCGCCGCCGTGGACGTTGACCTTGTCGGGGTCGGCGCCCAGCTGGCGGTACGACGGGATCACCTGCGCGGCGAAGGCCTCGTTGATCTCGATGAGGTCGATGTCCGAGATGGACATGCCGGCGTTGTGCAGGGCCCGCCGGCTCGCCTCGACCGGGCCGAGTCCCATGATCTCGGGGCTCAGCGCGGACACGCCCGTCGCCACGATCCGCGCCAGCGGGGTGAGGCCGAGCTCGCGGGCCCGGGAGGCGCTCATGACGATGACAGCCGCCGCGCCGTCGTTGAGGGGGCAGCAGTTGCCGGCGGTGACGGTGCCGTCGGGCCGGAACACCGGCTGCAGCGTGCTCACCTTCTCCAGCGTCACCCCCGCACGGGGGCCGTCGTCGCGGGCCAGCTCGGTGCCGTCGGGCAGGGTGACGGGCGTGATGTCGAGCTCCCAGAACCCGTCGGCCTGGGCCTTCTCGGCGTTGTTCTGGCTGCGCACGCCGAACTCGTCCTGCTCGCGGCGGGTGATGCCGCACAGCGACGCGACGTTCTCGGCGGTCTCGCCCATCGCGATGTACACGTCCGGCAGCCCCCCGCTCTCGCGCGGATCGGTCCAGGGCAGCGTGGACGTGCGCTCGGGCCAGCGGGGGTTGCGGGTGTCCGGCATGCCGTCGGCCTTCCCGGCCGGGTAGTGCGAGACGACCTCCGCCCCGGCCGCGACGAACGCGTGGCCCTCCCCCGCCTTGATGGCGTGGAAGGCCATCCGGATCGCCTGCAGCGAGGAGGCGCAGTACCGGTTGACGGTGGTGCCGGGCACCATGTCGAGCCCGAGGTGCATCGCGACCTGGCGGCCGAGGTTGTACCCCTGCTCGCCGGCCGGCTGCGCGCACCCGAGGATCAGGTCGTCGAGGGTGGCCGGGTCGAGCCCGGGCACCTTGGCCAGGGCCTTGCCGACGATCTGGGCGGCGAGGTCGTCGGCGCGCACACCGGCGAGCGAGCCCTTGTAAGCGCGGCCGATGGGCGAGCGCGCGGCGGAGACGATGACGGCGTCCACAGTGGACTCCCTTCCGAGTTGCTATTGGGTGACGGTCCATCCCCCGTCCACGGGGAGCAGGACGCCGTTGACGTAGGCGGCGGCCGGCGAGAGCAGGAAGAGCACGGCCGCGGCGACGTCCTCGGGGCGCCCGGCGCGGCCCATGGGGTTGCGCTCGATGAGCGAGCGGCCGAGCGGGGTGTCGGCGAAGCCGGCCATGCGGGGCGTGTCGATGAAGCCGGGCGCGACCGCGTTGGCCCGCACCCGGGGCGCCACTCTCGTGGCCAGGTGCCGGGTGTAGCCCGCGATCGCGGCCTTCCCGGCGGAGTACCAGGCACTGTCGGTACCGACGAAATTGCCCGCGACGGAGGCCACGTTGACCACGGCCGAGCCCTCGGGCGGGCCGGTCGCCAGCCAGGCGGAGGTGACGAGCTCCATGCTGCCGGCGGTGGCCACGAGCCCGTCGCCGAACGCGAGGGCGGGGCCGCCGCTGGCCGGGCCCGCGTTGTTGACGAGGTAGCGCGCCGGCCCGGTCTCGGCCAGGGCGGCCTCCACCGCGGCCCGGTCGCGGACGTCCACCTCCAGGTCGCCGCCGCGCAGGTCCCACACGACCGGGCGCAGGCCCTGCTCGGCGGCGAGGCGTGCGACGGCGGCGCCGATGCCGCTGCCGCCGCCCGTGACGATGACGGTGTCCATTCAGGCGCTCCGGAGGGTCGTTTTGAGCACCTTGCCGCTGGCGTTTCGCGGCAGGGCGTCGAGGAGTACGAACGAGCGGGGCTGCTTGTAGTTGGCGAGGCGATCCCGGCAGTAGGCCGCGAGCTCATCGACCTGCAGGCCCGGCCGGGGCACGACGAAGGCGCGGGCCACCTCGCCGAGCCGGGCGTCGGGCACCCCGACGACGGCGACCTCGGCGACGGCCGGGTGGCGGGCGATGACCTGCTCGATCTCGACCGGGTAGGCGTTGAAGCCGCCGACGATGAACATGTCCTTGAGCCGGTCGGTGATGCGCAGGTAGCCGCGCTCGTCCAGCACGCCGACGTCGCCGGTGTGCAGCCAGCCCTCGGCGTCGATCGCCTCGGCGGTGGCGGCGGGATCCTGGAAGTACCCCTGCATGACGTTGTAGCCGCGGATCAGCACCTCGCCGGAGGACTCGTCGACGCGGACCTCCACGCCGGGGACCGCGGGGCCGCAGGTGGTCGCGACGGTCTGCGGGTCGTCGTCGGGGCGGCACATGGTGGCCGTCCCGCACGACTCGGTGAGCCCGTAGGCGGTGAGCACGGTCTCCAGGGCCATCTCGGCCCGGAGCCGCTCGATCATCACCACCGGGACGGTCGTCGAACCGGTGACGGCGACCCGCAGGCTGGACAGGTCGTAGCCGGAGCGGCCGGGGTGGTCGAGCATCGAGGTGTAGAGGGTCGGCGGCCCGGGCAGCACCGTGATCCGCTCCCGCTGCACGAGCTCGAGGCTGACCGGCACGTCGAAGACCGCCTGCGGCACGATCGTGGCGCCCCGCTGCAGGCAGGCGATGACGCCGGCCTTGTAGCCGAAGATGTGGAAGCAGGGGTTGACCAGGAGGTACCGATCCCCCTCCCGCAGCCCCGCGAGCGCGCTCCACGCGGCGTAGAGCTCGGTGCTCTGCCGGTGGGTGAGCATGGCGCCCTTGGGCCGGCCGGTGGTGCCGCTGGTGAAGAAGAGGTCGGAGAGGTCCTCGGGGTGCACCACCGCGTCGACGCCCTTGCCGACCGCCACGAACCGGTCCCAGTCGGCGAAGGAGACGATGTCGGTGAGCGCCGGGGTGGGCGTCTCGGCCGCGGCCTCGGCGAGCGAGTCGATGTAGCGGTTGCCGAGGAAGCCGTCGTCGACGAGCAGCAGCCGGGCCCCGCTGCGGGCCAGGATGTATGCGGCCTCGGCCCCCTTGAACCGCGTGTTCAGCGGCACGAGGACCCCGCCGGCTGAGACGATGCCGAGGGCGGCCACGATCCACCGCCACCCGTTCGGCGCCCACAGCGCCACCCGGTCGCCCTTGACGATCCCGCGCGCGGCGAGGGCCTCGGCACAGCGGGTCACCTCGGCGGCGAGGTCGGCGAAGGTGAGCCGGACGTCGCCGTCGACGACCGCCTCGCGCCGCCGGTAGTGCGCCGCGCCGGCCCGCACCAGATCGGGGATCGTGCGGGCGTCCAACGGTTCCATGCGAGTCACCTTACCAACCAAGCGCTCGCTTGGTAAGGTCTCGGGCATGACGGAGGCATATCTGGTCGAGGCGGTCCGCACCCCGGTCGGCCGGCGGGGCGGCGGGCTGGCCGCCATCCACCCCGCCGACCTGGGCGCACACGTGCTCAACGCGCTGGTCAAGCGCAGCGGCGTCGACCCGGCCGCGGTCGACGACGTGATCTTCGGCTGCGTCGACGCGCTCGGCCCGCAGGCCGGGAACATCGCCCGCACCAGCTGGCTCGCGGCCGGGCTGCCCGAGCACGTGCCCGGGGTGACCGTGGACCGGCAGTGCGGCTCCTCGCAGCAGGCCCTGCACTTCGCCGCGCAGGCGGTCATGTCCGGCACCGCCGACCTGGTCGTGGCCGGGGGCGTGCAGAACATGAGCGCCATCCCGATCTCGGCGGCGATGCTGGCCGGGCAGCAGTACGGCTTCGAGGACCCGTTCCGCGGCTCGGCCGGCTGGCACGCGCGGTACGGCACCCAGGAGATCAGCCAGTTCCGCGCCGCCGAGCTCATCGCCGCCGAGTGGGCCCTCACGCGCGAGGAGATGGAGCGGTACGCCCTCGAGAGCCACCGCCGCGCCGCCGCCGCGATCGACGCCGGCCGGTTCGCGCGCGAGATCGAGCCGATCGCCGGGGTCTCGGTGGACGAGGGCCCGCGCCGCGACACCACCCTCGAGAAGATGGCGACCCTGCCCACCCTCAAGCCCGGCGGGGTCGTCACCGCGGCCCTCGCCAGCCAGATCTCCGACGGCGCCGCGGCCCTGCTCGTCGCCTCCGAGCGCGCGGTCGCCGAGCACGGGCTGCGCCCCCGCGCCCGCATCCACCACCTCAGCGTGCTCGCCGACGACCCCGTCTACATGCTCACCGGCCCCATCCCGGCGACCGCGCACGCCCTGCGCAAGGCCGGCCTGACGATCGACGACATCGACCTCGTCGAGATCAATGAGGCGTTCGTACCGGTCGTGCTCGCCTGGCAGCACGAGACCGGCGCCGACCTCGAACGCGTCAACCCCCTCGGCGGCGCCGTGGCGCTGGGCCACCCGCTCGGCGCGACGGGCGCCCGGCTCATGACGACGCTGCTGCACGAGCTGGAGGCGCGCGGCGGCCGGTACGGTCTGCAGACGATGTGCGAGGGCGGGGGTACGGCCAATGTCACCATCATCGAGCGGCTCTAACCCCGCGGCACTCGTCACTGGCGGCACCCGCGGCATCGGCCGCACCATCGCGGCACGGCTGGCGCTCGCTGGCTACCGCGTGCTCACCTGCGGCCGCAAGGACCCCGGCGACCTGCCCGAGGGCGTGGCGTTCCACCGCGCGGACGTGCGCGAGCCGGAGGAGGCCGCGGCGCTCGTGGCCGCCGCCGTGGACGCCTTCGGCCGGCTCGACCTCGTGGTGAACAACGCCGGCGGGGGCCCGCCGGTGCCGGCCGCCACCGCCTCGGCGAACCTCGTGACCGCCGTGGTCCGGCTCAACCTCCTGGCCCCGTTCTTCGTCGCGCAGGCGGCCAACGCGGTCATGCAGGACCAGGACACGGGCGGCCTGATCGTGAACATCGGCTCGGTGTCGGCCCTGCGCCCGGCGCCCGGGACCGCGGTGTACGCGGCGGCGAAGGGCGGCCTCGAGGTCCTCACCCGCGCGCTGGCCCTCGAGTGGGCCCCGAAGGTGCGGGTCAACACGGTGACGGCGGGCGTGGTGCGCACGTCGGACAACGAGGTCCACTACGGCGACGAGGCCGCGCTGGCGGCGGTGGCGGCGACGGTACCGCTGGGACGCATGGCGACCCCGGACGACATCGCGGACGCGGTGCTGCTGCTCGCCTCCCCGCTGGCCGGCTACATCACGGGCACGTCCCTGCTCGTCGACGGCGGCGGCCAGGTCCCGCGCTTCCTGGACGCCGCGGGAGGCGCCGCGCCCGAGTAACGGCCCCGCCGGGTTAGTGATGGGCCGGCTGCCGCGCGCCGGGCAGGTGGCGACCCCCTGCCGGGCGGGCGACTCATCGGCCCCACCGGCCGGGCGTGGAGCAGGTTTGGACCGGGTGCGGGGTGGAACTTACGGGATCGGCGGGCCGGTCTGCTTGATCAGCTGGAAGCTGTCGAGGCGGTAGAACTCGCACCGCGACGCCGAGGTGAACGAAAGGTACAGGTCGTGGACGCCGGTCGGGGTCGTGGCCACGCCCATGCGTGTGCTCGACTGGAACCACTGGGCGCACGTGCCGCCCGCGGGCTGGAAGGTCAGGAACGGGGTGGCCGTGGGCGAGTCGAGCCGCAGCTCGACCGTGCCCGCGCCGGTCGCGCAGGAGCGCCAGGTGGCGAAGCCGCTGGCCTGGCCGGGCACGCCGAAGTCGACCGCGTCGAGGCGCAGGCGGTCGCCGTCGGAGAACGCGACCGCGTGGCCGCCGGAGGCCGCCGGGTCGGCGAAGACGCGCACGCCGTGCTGGGCGTCGTAGGACTCGGCCTCGACGACCGAGCCGAAGGGGCGGACCGTGGCGGCGGAGGCGGGCGGGGCGACGGCGGAGGAGGAGACGGCGGCGAGCACGACCGCCGCGGCGATGACGAGGGTTCGTCTCATGCCACGCAGTCTATGTGACACAATCGACAGATGTCGATTATCCCACGAACGTGAGCAGCAGCCGCCGCAGCGTGGGCGGGTCGCCGAAGAGCAGGTGGCCGGCGGTGGCGCGCTTGAGGTACCGGTGCGCCGGATGCTCCCACGTGAACCCGATCCCGCCGAGCAGCTGGATCGACTCGCGAGTGATCGTCCACGCGGCCTCGCCGGCCGACAGCTTCGCCAGCGGCGCGGCGGCCGCGAACTCGGCAGTGCCGTAACAGCGCAGGGCGTAGCGGGCCGTCGAGGTCGCCTGCTCGAGCAGCACGTAGAGGTCCGCGACCCGGTGCCGCAGCGCCTGGAACGTCGCCAGCGGCACGCCGAACTGGTGGCGGGTGCGCAGGTGCTCCACAGTGGACTGCAGCGCGGCCCGGGCCACGCCGACGGACTCGGCGGCCAGCAGTGCCCGCACGACGGCGAGGGCGTGCGCGGCGCCGGCCGGGGCGACCAGGCGGGCCGGGGCGGCGGTGAGGATCAGGGTCGCCTGGCCGCGCGTGGTGTCCAGCGTGGGCACGGGCTGGACGACGGCGGCGTCGGTCGCGTAGAGGTCGCCGCCCGCCTCGACCAGGAACAGGTCCGCGGCGCCGCCGTCCAGGACGTGCTCGGCCCGGCCGTCGAGGACGATGCCGTTCGCGGTCGGCCGGGCCTCGACGCCGTCGCCGAGGGCCAGGGCGCCGACCGCCGAGCCGGCGGCGAGCGACTCCATCAGGCCGGACGCGGAATCCAGGGCGCCGGTCGTCGTGCCGGCGGCCGGCGACTCCGGCAGGCCGGACGCGGGGTTCAGGGCCAGGATCGCGGCCGTGGTCGACAGCAGCGGCGCGGACAGCAGCGCGGCCCCGGCCTCCTCCAGCACGATGCCGGCCTCGACCGCGGTGGCGCCGAAGCCGCCGTGCTCCTCGGCGACGGCGAGCGCGGTGAGGCCGAGCTCGCCGGTGAGGCGGGCCCAGCTGAAACCGGGCGAGGCGAAGAAGTCGCGGACCGACTCGCGCAGCGCCGTCTGCTCCGCCGTGAACTCACCGGCAAAGGATTCCACTGTGGACACTCCTAGGCTCGGGGGACGCGGCCGAGGAGCCGGTCGGCGATGATGTTGCGCTGGATCTCGTTCGAGCCGCCGTAGATGGTGTCGGCGCGGGTGAACAGGAACAGGCGCTGGGCGTCGGTCAGGTCGTAGGGCGCGGCCCGGGCGACCGTCGCGCCCGCGCCCTCCACGGCCAGGGCCAGCTCGCCGAGGTCTCGGTGCCAGTTGGCCCATAGCAGCTTGGCGACGGACGCGGCGGTGGGGTCGGGCTCGGTCGCGGAGAGGGTGCGCAGCGCGTGGTGGCGCAGGCCCTGCAGTCCCGCCCAGGCGCTCGCGATGCGGTCGGCGATGATCGGATCTTCCATGGTACCGGTGGATCGCGCCCTGTCCACGATGGACTCCAGCTCCCGGGCGAACCCGAGCTGCTGGCCCAGGGTCGCGACGCCGCGCTCGAAGGCGAGGGTGCTCGTCGCGACCCGCCAGCCGTCGCCGGGCTCCCCCACGACGAGTCCGGCGTCGGTCTCGGCGCCGTCGAAGAAGACCTCGTTGAACTCGGAGGTGCCGGTCAGCTGCACGATCGGGCGCACGTCGACGCCGGGCTGCCGCATCGGCACGAGCAGGTACGACAGTCCGTTCTTGCGCGTTTGCGCACCGGTGCGCGCGAGCACGAAGCACCAGTCCGCAATGTGCGCCAGCGACGTCCACACCTTCTGGCCGGTGATGCGCCAGCGGTCGCCGGCGAGCTCCGCGCGGGTCTGCACCCCGGCGAGGTCGGAGCCGGCGCCGGGCTCGGAGTACCCCTGGCACCACAGCTCCTCGGCGCGGGCGATCGGCGGCAGGAACCGGGCCCGCTGCTCCTCGGTGCCGTGGGCGATGAGCGTGGGCGCGAGCAGGTACTCCCCGATGTGCGACAGCCGCCCCGGCCCGCCCGCGCGCGCGTACTCCTCGAAGAACACGACCTGCTCGGCGATGCTCGCGCCGCGGCCGTAGGGTTCCGGCCAGCCGAGCCCGATCCAGCCCCCGGCCCCCAGCTCGCGCTCCCACTCGGCGCGCAACTCCAAGTGCTCGTGCTCGCGGCCGGGCCCGCCGGAGCCGACGAGCGGCGCGAACTTTCCGGTGAGGTGCTCGGCGAGCCAGGCCCGCACGACTTGACGGAAGTCGTCGGACGCCTGCGGCGCGCCGGACGAACGGACGTCTTCGGACGCCTGCGCCGCGCCGGACGAACGGACGTCTTCGGACGCTTGCGCCGCGCCGGACGAACGGACGTCTTCGGACGCCTGCGCCGCACCGGACGAACGGACGTCCTCGGACGCTTGCGCCGCGCCGGACGAACGGACGTCGTCCGGATCGCCGGCAGTGTGGACGTCAGGCGCCATACACGGCCGCCGGTTCGGGCGCGCGGGACAGCAGGCCGCGCACGATCGGCCCGAGCTCCTCCGCGTCCCAGCGACGGCCCACGTCCGTCGCCGGGCCGTGCTGCCAGCCGTCGGCGAGACCCACGCTGCCGCCGGAGACCTCGAACACGCGGCCGGTCACGAAGCCGGCCTCCTCCGAGGCGAGCCACACCACCAGCGGCGAGACGTTCTCCGGCGCCATCGCGTCGAACCCGGACTCGGGCGCGCGCATGGCGTCGGCGAAGACCTCCTCGGTCATCGGCGTGCGGGCGCTGGGCGCGATCGCGTTGACGGTGATCCCATAGCGCCGCAGCTCCACCGCCGCCACCTGCGTCACCGCGGCCACGGCGGCCTTCGCGGCGCTGTAGCTGACCTGCCCGACGCTGCCCATGAGCCCCGCGCCGGAGGTGGTGTTCACGACCCGCGCGGCCACGGGCTCCCCGGCCTTGGCGAGCGCCTTCCAGTGCGCGGACGCGTGCCGCAGCGGGGCGAAGTGGCCCTTGAGGTTGACCCGGATGACGGCGTCCCACTCGTCCTCGGTGACGTTGGTGGTCATCCGGTCGCGAGCGAGCCCGGCGTTGTTCACGAGCGCGTCGACACGTCCGTTCACCGCCACTGCGCGTTCGATCAGCGCGGCCGCGAAGTCCCAGTCGGCGATGTCCCCCGGCACGGAGGTCACGGTGCCCTGTCCAAACGCGCACTCGGCGGCGACGGTTTGCAGCCGTTCCGCGCCGAGGTCGTTGAGCACCAGGTGATACCCGGCCGCGGCGAACGCGAGCGCGTGCGCGCGGCCGAGCCCCTGCCCGGCGCCGGTGATGATGACCGTTCTCATGCCCCGAGAACCTCCCGCTGGTAGCGACGAACCTTGTCCCGTACGCCGACGAGGTCGTTCGGGTCCGCACGGATGACGACCCGGGCCACGCCGAGCGAGCGCAGGCGCTCGAGCTCGCCCCGGTCGCCCGGGCCGCGGGCGGTCACCTCGACCTCGTCGGGGTCGCGGCCCAGCGCCGCGCACTCGTCCCGTAGCGCCTGCCGGAGCTCGGCGAACTCGTCGCCGCGCACGCCCAGCGGATACCACCCGTCGCCGAACCGGGCCGCGCGGCGCACCGCGGCCAGGCTGTGCCCGCCGACGACGATCGGCACGGTCCCGCGCGTGGGCCGGGGCCGGGAGTGCACGGGTCCGAAGGAGACCAAGCGGCCGTCGTACCGCGCCGGCGCCTGCGTCCACAGCGCGCGCATGGCCTCGAGGTATTCGTCGGCGCGCGCCCCGCGCCCGGCGAAGGGCACCCCGAGCGCGTCGTACTCCTCGCGCAGCCAGCCGACGCCGATCCCGGCCAGCAGCCGCCCGCCGCTGAGCACGTCCACGGTGGCGAGGCGCTTGGCCAGGTCGACCGGGTTGTGCTCGGGCAGGATGAGCATCGCGGTGCCGAGCTTGAGCGTCGTGGTGTGCGCGGCGGCGAACGTGAGCCAGTGCAGCGGGTCCGGAATGTCGTCGTCCCCGCGCAGGGGCATGCGGCCGCTCGGGTCGTACGGATACGAGCTGTCGTAGTCGTCCGGCACGATCACGTGCTCGACCGCCCACACCGACTCGCAGCCGAGTTCCTCCAGCAGCCGCACGAACCGCGCGACGGTGGCCGGATCCGCGCCGCCGTGCGCGGGCATGACCCCGAGTTTCAGCTCCACGGCCGACACTCTAACAAACGCTTGCTTGGTAATGTACCCGTCATGGCGCAGGATTTCGCCGCCCGCCCGGGAGTCGCGGTCGTCACGGGGGCGACGGGCGGCATCGGGTCCGCGGTCGCCCGGATGCTCGTCGCGCGCGGGTGCGCGGTCGTGCTCGCGTACCGCTCGGACGCCGCCGCGGCCGCGGCCCTGGCCGCCGAGCTCAACGGCATCAGCCCCGCCGACACCGACACGACCCGGGCCGGCGCAACCCAGCCCGGCGCAACTCAGGCCAGCACGACTCAGCCCAGCACGACTCAGCCCAGCACGACTCAGCCCAGCACGACTCAGCCCGGCACGACCCAGCCCGACGCAACTCAGCCAGACGCAACTCAGATTGGCGCGGCCCACACCGGCGCGGCCCACACCGGCGCGACTCAGACCGGCGCGGCCCGCACTGGCACGGCCCAAGCCCGCGCGGCCCACACTGGCGCGAAAACGGCTGACGGGCGTGTGCTCGAAGCGGGCGCAGCCACCGAGAGGCGGGCGATCGCCGTGTGCGCGGACCTCACCGACCCGGCGGCCTGCGCCGCGCTGATCGGCGGCGCGGGCGAGGTGCACACGCTCGTGCATGCGGCCGGTCCCCACGTGCCGATGATGCACCTGAGCACGATCGCGCCGGAGCGGTTCGCCGAGCAGGTCGCCCAGGACGTGCTCGCCACGTTCAACATCGTGCGCGCGACCCTGCCCGCGCTGCGCGCGAGCCGCGGCAGCATCGTCGCGGTGACCACCGCGGCGACGCGGCGCTTCCCGGTGCGGGACGGGCTGTCGGCGGTGCCGAAGGGAGCGGTCGAGTCGCTGATGCGGGGCATCGCCGCCGAGGAGCCGCTTCGGCGTCCGCGCCAACTGCGTCGGGCCCGGCATGCTCACCGACGGCATGGCGGCCCGCCTGATGGCCGGCGGCGACCTGAACGAGCTCGCCCTGGCGGTGACCCGCTCGAACATCCCGCTACGCACCTTCGGCACTGCGGCCGACATCGCCGAGGCCATGTGCTTCCTGGCCAGCGACCGGGCGAAGTTCATCTCCGGCCAGAAGCTCGACGTCGACGGCGGCTACGCGGCCTGAGCCCCGGCCACCGAAACCGGGAACCGGTCAGAAGGCCAAAACCTGAAACCGACCAGAAGCCCGACGCCGACGACGGCCACGGCCAAGCGGCCCGAGCCCTGGCCACCGAAGCCGCGAGTCCGACAATTCGGCTGGTAGCGTCGTGATCGTCGCCCGGCGGCCCCGGAGGGGCGGCCCGGTTGGGAGGACCCATGACGCAGACCGCGGCACCCGGCCCAGGCCGGCACCGCCGGCGCGAGCACTGGGTGCCGGTCGAGCGCCGGCTCCTCGGGCTGGACCGCCGCACGCTGGTGCCGGCCGGGCTGGTCGCGCTGCTGGTGGCGCTCGCGCTGGGGATCCTGCCGGCCGTCGACGCCGCCGTGCCACTGCACGACCCGGTGCGGGCCGGAGACGTCGTGCAGGTCGGCCCGGACGTGCAGTTCAGCCCGGCGGCCGGCGCGAACCTGGTCAGCGGGCTGCGCCGCTCCACCGGCGGCGCGGGCTATCCGAACCGGGCCTCGGTGACGTACGAGGGCGCCCGGTTCACGGTGACCGCCGACAGGTACGACGGGACGCCGGAGCAGCTGCTGGCACAGATCCGCACGACCGACGCGGGCCTGCGGGGCAACGGCGACCCGCGGGTAACCGGCAAACCGGTGGCGATCCTCAACGGCTCGGGCCAGCGCGGGGTGACGGCGCAGGTCAACGGGGCACACACCCGGGGGCTGGTGGCCGCGTTCGTGTTCGACCGGACCGGGGTGGAGATCGAGGTGCTGGGCCCGGCGACGGTGGACGTCAGCTCCGCACCGGCGATCACGGGCATGATCCGCTCGGTGCAGCCGACGCGGGAAGGGCGGCCGACGCGGGAAGGGCGGCCGACGCGGGAAGGAGGGGGCGCATGACCACCGCGGCGCGGCAGGCGGCGATCGAGCGGACCGGGTGGGGCAACGGGTTCAGCCTGTGGCAGCCCCGCAACGCCTGCTTCTGGGTCTACGCCGGCGTGGTCGGCTACGGACTCTGGTTCGCGTACAACCTGGTCGACTCGCAGGTGCGCGTGTACGGGCCGGCCCTGGGCACCAGCGCCCTGATCTTCGCGGTCTACGGGCTGCTGCTCTGGTGGTTCACCGCCCGCATCGACCGCTACTCCCGGCAGCCGCGCGGCCTCGTGATCGCGGGCTTCGTGTGGGGCGGTCTCGGCGCCACCTGGACCATCGCCGTCCACGCCAACACCAGCATGCTGCACCTGTACCAGAAGCTGGTCAGCCCGGAGTTCTCCCTCGACTGGGGCGCCGGGCTGACCGCGCCGGTCTTCGAGGAGCTCGGCAAGGGCAGCGGCGTGCTCCTGCTGATGTTCCTGGCCCCGCGCGTGGTGCGCACCGCCTACGACGGGTTCATCCTCGGCGCGTTCACCGGCCTGGGCTTCGAGATCGTCGAGGACATCCTCTACGCGCTGCGGTCCGCGCCCGACGAGTTCGGCAGCCACCAGCTCGCCACCAGCCTGCACACCGACGTCCTGCGGCTGGTGACCGGCTTCTCGTCGCACATCCTCTACAGCGCCGTCTTCTGCGCCGGGCTCGTCTACCTGCTCGGGACGCCCGGGCAGCGGCGGCGCCCGGTGCTCGGGCCCGTCCTCATGCTGACCGCCATGGTGCTGCACTTCCTGTGGGACTCCACCACCGCGCTCAGCGGCGGCGACGGGCTGGTCGTCGTCGTGCTGATGGTGGTCATCTCCCTGGTCGCGATCGCGATCGTCATCACCGTCTTCCGCGTCACGGTGCGCCCGGAGCGCGACGCCATGCGGGCGGTCATGCAGCCCGAGGTGGACACCGGCGTGCTGACCCCCGTCGAGCTCGACGCGCTGGCCGGCGGCTGGAGGCAGCGCCACCGCTACCGGGCCGCGGGCGGCCTGCGTGACCGCCGGCGCCGGCGGCACCGCCTCGCGGCCGCCCACGACCTCGCCGACCAGATCGCCAAGGCCGGGGGCCGCGACACGCGCCGGGTCCAGGTCACCAGGTCCGAGCTGGCCCGGCTGGCGTTGTCGAGCCCGGAAGGCCCCTGAGCGACACGCGCAGCTCGTCCGGCACGGCGAAGAACTGGTCGGGGCGATCGACGATCGGGGCCGAGAGCCCCGCCTCCGACACGCGGGCCAGGCGCAGCAGGAACGCCGCGATCCCGGCCGCGCCCTGCATCCAGGTCGTGCCCGGCGGCAGCAGCGGCTCCTCGATGCGGTACTCGATGAAGCGCCAGTAGCGCCCGTCGACGGCGCGCGACACCAGCGCGTCGCCCATCGTGCGGGCGCCGTCGAGGTACTCGGCGTCGCCCAGGGACTGGGCCGCGTCCAGCAGGATGTCGCCGACGCCCGCGGTGCCGCAGCAGCGCCCGTCGTTGTCCCAGAAGCCCGGCCGCAGCCGCTGCGGGATGCCCGAGGTGAGCGTCGAGTGCAGGCAGCGCCGCCGCAGGTCGGCCACGGTGTGCTCGCCGATCGACGGCACGCCCGCGCGGTCGAGGGCGGCGAAGACGTGCGACGTGCCGGCGGGCCCGTGGCACCAGGTGAAGGTCACCGGCTCCACCTCCCGCTTCGAGCGCGGAATGGTGTGCTCCAGGACGAACCCGCCGTCGGACAGGTCGGCGATCGCGAGGAGATGCTCGGCCCCGCGCCGGGCGGCGTCGGTGCGGCCGGCCAGGGCCAGCGCGGCGGCGACCCCCGCGGTGCCGTGCGAGTAGTTCGGGTTCCTCGACGGGTAGTCGGGCTTCATCCGCCAGTCGAGCCCGCCCTCGGCCTCGTCACCGGCCTCGGCCAGGGCCGCGGCGGCCGACGGGAGGCTGACCCGCAGCCAGGACAGGGTGAGCAGCACGCCCGCGGTGCCGGAGATGATGTCGTGGTACTCCGGCAGCGGCAACGACACGATGCGCGCGACGGCGGCCGCCTCCGAGCCGGGCGCCAGGAGCCGCAGCGCGGTCACGTCCCCGGCCAGCCCGTCGTAGAGCGACACGTCCGTGCGCGACGGAACCTCCCGGGAGAGCCGCGCGACGATGCCGGCGGCCAGCTCCTCCTCGCCCGCCGTGAGCGCGCGATACTGCCGAATCTCGGCCAGCACCGGCGCGATCCCGGCGATCCCGGCGTAGAGCGAGTCCCGGTCGCCGGCCATGTCGCCGGGCACGGAGACGGGCAGCCACGGCCCGTCGGAGGAGCGAACCTGATCCAGCACCCACGCCCACGCGGCCTCGCCCAGCGCACGGTAATCGGTCACCGGACGGACGGTACCGCATCCGGAAACAGGCGATCGAAGACCGCGGTCCGCTCGAAGGCCATCGCGTAGGCCCGCGCCCGCGTCTCCCGCTCCGCCCGCTCGGCCGGCGACATCTCCAGCACCACCCGGTCGAGCGCCGCGGCGAGCCCGTCCGCGTCGAAGGGCTCGACGATCACGGCGGTGTCGCCGACCGCCTCGCCGGTGCCGCCGGTGAGCGTGGTGACCACGGGTCCGCCGCCGGCCAGCATCTTCTCGGTCAGCGCGATGCCGAACGTCTCGACGAAGTCGGGCTCGGGCCGGGTCGGCAGCGCGTAGGCGGCGCAGCCCCGCATGAGCAGCGGCTTCTCGGCGTCGTCGACGTCGGTGAGGAACACGATCCGCTCGTCGCCCGCGGCCAGGGCCCGGATCTCGTCCAGGGCCGGGCCGGTGCCGGCGACGACGAGCTTCACGGCGGGGCGGCAGCGCATCCGCCGGTACGCCTCCACGAGGTCGTGGATGCCCTTGGCCCGCGCGACCCGGGACAGGAAGAGGATGTACCCGTCCCGCTCCAGCCCGCGCCGGGCCAGCGCGCGGTCGACGGCGGCGGGATCGAGGTCGAGGTAGGCCGAGGCGTCGATCGGCGGGTAGCCGATGGTGACCCGCAGCCGGCACTGCTCGGCGAAGCGGGTGCCGCAGCGGGCGTCGACCTGCTCGGCCGCGGCGATGATCTCGTCGCGGGTGTACTCCGACACCGCCACCAGCTCGTCGTTGCCCAGGAACGTGGTGAACAGGGCGATCGCCGCGCCCATGCGCCCGTCGCGCAGGCAGGAGCGGATCACGTTGGTCACGTCGGAGCCGACGGCCTTGGCGACGGTGCGCACGTCCGGGTTGAAGCCGGCGGCGCGCACGGCCGCGACCGCGTCGGCCACGACGGTGGCGTGCGGGACGAGGTACATGGACAGGCAGGTGGTCGGCACCGGCTCCAGCAGCAGCTCGGTCAGCCGCCCGGTGAGCCCGGCGAGGTGCCGGCCGTCGGGCACCCGGTAGTCGCCGACCGGCTCCGGCCGCTCGACGGTGATCCCCGGGCTGTAGGGCAGCAGCCGGTCGAGCGGCTTGAGCGGCAGCCCGGCGGCCTGCAGCGCGCCGATCGGCCAGGTGAGCAGCCGGACGTCGTCGAAGCCGCGCTGGAGGGCGACCTCGGCGAGGTTGCGCGCCTCGCCGGAGTGGCCGCAGATGACCGGGTCCGCCCGGACCACGATGACGAGGCGGCGGTTGATGTACGTCACCTGGTCTCCTTCGCTGCGAGCACGCGGTCGGACGCCGACGGGGGCCGGTGCCGGCGGTCGTGGCCCCACCCGGAGGGCTCCGGGCCGAGGCGCACGTGCAGCCGGCCGCCCCGGTGGATCTCGGCGGCGCTGATGTGGGTGGCGTCCAGCTGCTTGCCGTTGAGGCTCACCGACTGGACGTACTGCGGGGCCGGGTCACCGTCGAGCCCGTCCGCGCCGATGGGCGTCGATCGGTGGCCGCTGGTCTCCACGATGAACTCCCGGTCGCCGACCCGCACGGCGGAGCGCTCGAAAGCGGGCGCGTTGATCAGGAAGAGGTTCTGCCCGGCCACCGGGAAGAGCCCGAGCGACGCCCAGACGTACCAGGAGCTGAGCCCGCCCGAGTCGTCGTTGCCCGGCAGCCCGCCCGGCCCGGTGCCGAACTGCCAGGTGAGGGCGGCCTGCACGATCTCGGCGGTCCGGTCGGGGCGCCCGGCGTAGTGGTACGCCCACGGCGCCTCCATGTCGGGCTCGTTGTTGAGGCCCTCGAACCGGTTCAGGGCGTAGCCGGCCAGCATCTCCGCGGGCTGCGGGCGGCGGCCCGGCTGGGTGACCGGCGGGGCGCCGAAGCCGAAGAACTTGTCGAGGTTGCCGATGAACTCCTCGTCGCCGCCGCCGAGGGCGATCCGGGCGGCCATGTCGTGCAGCAGCCGGAACGAGTAGTTCCACTTGCCGCCCTCGTAGAACTCCGAGTCGCGTAGCAGGCCGGTGACCGGGTCGAAGGCGTTGATCCAGTGCCGGCTCCGACGCTCGAGGTCCTCGGCGAGGTGCACGTCGTTGAGGGCGCGGGCCACCTTGGCGGTGCAGTGGTGGGCGTAGGCGAGGTCGAGGGTGTGGCTGATCGGGTGGACGATGCCGTGCTCGAAGAAGTCCTCGCCGTACATCCGGCGCAGGTCGTCGACCATGTGCACGAGCGCCCAGTTCCAGTCCAGCGGGGCCGTGCCGAGCGCGTGGGCGTCGGCGAGCACGGTGTGGGCGAGCGCGCTGGCCTGGCGGAAGAAGCGGTCGGCGCCGCGGGCCATGCGGTAGCCGATCGGGAAGTTGCCCTCCTCCTCGCAGACCCGGATCAGCGACTCGAGCAGGTCGGCCGAGCGCTCGGGGGCGACCGCGGCCAGCAGCGGCAGCTGAGTCTTGTAGATGTCCCACATGGTGCAGACGTCGAACGCGAACGGGCCGGAGTTCGGCCAGAACGGGCTCTCGTCGTCGGCGAAGCACGGCTTGATCAGGGAGTGGTACATCGCGGTGGCGAACACCGTGCGCCGGGCCGGGCTGCCGCCGTCGACCCGCACCCGCCCGAGGTGCTCGCGCCAGCGGTCCTGGGTCGCGTCGCGCACCCGGTCGAACGCGTCGCCGGCCAGCCCGCACTCCCGCTCCAGGTTGCGGGCCGCCTGGTCGCAGCCGCGCAGGGAGAAGCCGAGGCGGATCTCCACCGTCTGGCCGGCCCGCGTGGGGCCCATGAACAGCATGCCGAACGGCCGCAGGGTCGTGTGGCGGATGCTGTCGAAATCGAGACGTGTGCCGCCGTCGATGAGGCGGCGGTCGTACCACAGCATCTGCCGCCAGCCGCGGCTCACCACCTCGGCGTGCACGGAGAGGGGCACCCCCTCCATGTCGACCGTGCCCTGCACCCGGCCGTGCCCGAGGCTCTCGGCCTGCGCGCGCAGCGGCACCGTGCGGCCCAGGTCGATGGCGAGGCCGCCGCAGGACAGGTCGATGACGATCCGGGCGCTGCTGCTCTCCGGGAAGGTGTACCGGTGCACGGCGACCTTCTCGCCCACGGTGATCTCGCAGCGCACGCCGGTGCCGAGGGTCGCGGCGTAGTACCCGGCCTCGGCGACCTCCTCGCGCAGCGGCCAGGACTCGCCGAGCGCGTCGAGCTGCTGCACCATCGGGGTCACGCGCACGTAGTTGTAGTACTTGCGGATCGCGCCGGTGCCGGACTGCTGGAAGTGGGTGAACCCGGAGGCCTGGAGCCGGTCGAAGAGCAGCTCCGGCACTCCCTCGGTGTTCTTGGCGTACCGGCCGTAGCCGGTGGGGTATGCCCCGGAGTACGCGCAGGCGGAGACCATGCCCAGCGGCGAGGTGGCACCGGGGTGCGTGTTGCCGACCTGCGGCTTCGGCCACCACCAGGTGCCGGCCAGGCCCCGGGCGGGAGGCAGGTCGGTCGCGGCGGTGCCGATGAAGGGATCAATGTCGTCGAAGATGACGGGACATTACCCTCCGCCGCCGCGAGCTGGGTTTCATGGAGATGAAACTTCAGCCCGCGGCGGCGTGGAGCGGGCCGGGGATCAGCCGCCGGTGAACGACGGGGTGGTGCCGCACTTGGCGTGGGCGTCGAGGCACACCTTCACGAGCGGGCCGAGGTTCTCGGGCTTCCACGCGTTCATGAAGTCGCCGTGCATCGAGGAGGCCATGCCGGAGGAGAGCGCCAGCCCGTCCCCGCCCAGCGAGTCGTAGTTGACCATGAAGGACAGGTTGGGGATCGCGACCGGGTAGTCGCCCTGGCACTTGCCGTTGACCGCGTTGCCCATGTGCGACTTGTGGTCCGGCGAGTCGATGTGCTTGCCGTCCCAGCAGTCGGCGAAGGTCAGCTGGAAGATGAGGTTGCCGCCGGCCGCGCAGACCGGCCAGTTGCCGTCGGCGCTGCGGCCGACCTCGGCGCTGCCCGCGCACCAGAACTGCCCGTTCGCGCCCTTCGGCGTGGCGACCTGGCGCTTGGCGTCACCGGAGATCATGACCAGCCCGGGCGGGAACGGCATCGTGACCGACGGGTCGGGCAGGCGCGATCCGTAGTACACCCGGAAGCTCTTCATCTTGACCGGCTGGCCGTTCTTCTGCAGCTGCGGCACCCAGTAGGCGCTGTTGTCGCCCGGGGCGTTGCAGTTGGTGGTCTCGCCGAACAGGTCGGCCGGCTTGCTGGTCGCGGTGACCTTCGGGCCGAAGAACGTGTGCATGTGCGACGCGCCTGCCAGGCCCGGGAACACGATCGGGTCGTCCGGCGCCTCGCCCGACACCGCGCAGTCGGTGTGGAACTCCGAGACGCGGGTCGTGCCGGCCGGGACCGGGAGCTGCTGGAGCTTGTTGAACGCCGCGACCTGCTGCTGCCAGGCGGCCTGGTCGACGTCCACCCAGCCGGCGGTGCCGGTGCCCGTGCCGCCGGTGGGCGTCGGCGTCGGGTTGCCCTTGGTCGGCGACGGCGCGGCGGTGGTGGGCGGCGCGACCGTGGCCGTGGCCGGCGGGCGGCCGCCGCTGCCGAGCGTGAACCAGTTGATGTTGACGAAGTCCCACTGCTGGGCGCTCTTCATGACCGCGACGACGGTCTGCTTGCCGGCCGGCACCGAGGTGGCCGTCGCGGTGACGGTCTTCCACGACTGCCAGTTGCCCGTGTAGGCGACCGGGAACGTGGCCAGCAGCTGGCCGGTGGGCGAGCCGAGGTGCAGCTCGATGGAGCCGCCGGCCTTGTTCTGGGCGGCGATGCGGACGCTGAGGTCGGCGCCGCCGAGGGTCACGTTGTCGTACTGCAGCCAGTCGCCGTTGGCGAGCCAGCCGACGTTCTTGCCACCGCCGGTGTCCGCGGTGTTCTCGGTCTGCGCGCCGGACTGGGCCGAGAAGCTCTCGGCCTCGAGCTTGGGTGCCGTGTTCTCGTCCGCGCTCGCGGTCGCCATGTAGACGCCGCCGGCGCCACCGGCAACGGCGACCGCGGCGGCCGCGATGAGGACACGGGTTCTCAGGCGGATTCTCTGGTTGGGCATGTCGATCCTTCTCTGCCGGCTCGGGTGCCGCGGCCAGTATTCAAAGGGCTCGCATGCGGGTTCAAGAGACCAAAGGAAAACTTAGAGAGCGCTCTCCGGAAGATCGTTGTCAGGACCCATGACCCGACTCGATTACATTTTTTGGAAAGTCCGTTCTTAAATCTTCTTTAGCGACGGTACGTATACGCGCGAAAGCATTCAGCGAGAGATCTCGACCCCTTGCACCCCGTCGAGCCGCCGCAGCGCCTCGGCGATCGCGGGCAGCGAGGTGTCGTTGTCCCCGCGGGCGGTGAGCACGATGGACTGATCGTGCCCGGCGTAGTCGATGCGCAGCACGTGCGCGGTCGGCAGCGTCTCGGCCGCGGCCCGCTCGACCTCGTCCAGCGCGTAGTCGGGCGCCAGCGTCAGCGTGATCTGGATGCGGTGCCGGTCCGGCAGCCAGTTGGCCTCGGCCACCTTGAACAGCCACAGCGCGGCGAGCGCGACGACGGTGACGAGGACCGCGGCCCAGTAGAGCCGCAGCCCGCTGGCCAGGCCGATCGCGGCGGTGACCCACAGCGAGGCGGCCGTGGTCAGCCCGCTGATGTTCACGCCCTCCTTGAAGATGGCGCCCGCGCCCAGGAACCCGATGCCGGTCACGACCTGGGCGGCGATCCGGGTCCGGTCGGCGCCGAGGTCGTGACCGGCCACGGTGAACAGCGCCGCGCCGACCGCGACGAGCATGTGGGTGCGCAGGCCCGCGGGCTGGGCGCCGATCTCGCGCTCCAGGCCGACGACGGCGCCGAGGAGCAGGGCGAGCAGCAGCGGCGGAATGACGGTCCAGTCCATGACATCTTCTACCGTCGCCGCGCCGTTGCCGCCACTCAGCCGCCGGGGCAGGTGTTGGTGCCGCCGCTGAACACGACGCACTGCCGCCCGCGGGTCGGCTCCGGCTCGGGGGTCGCCAGCTGCCGGGAGCCGTTGAGGCTCAGGATGATCGCGGGCAGCACGGTCACCCCGGCGACGACGAGCGCGATCTGCGGCAGCCGGGCGACGCGCAGGCCGGCCGCGGCCCCGGCCACGACGAGCGGCCCGGCGATGAGCACCCCCGCGAGGACGAACTCGAGGCGGCCGGTGACCGGGTCCGGTCCGGCGACCTCGACCACGCGGGCCAGGACGTCCCGGGTCAGCAGCGCGACCGCCGCCAGCCAGAGCACCCCGAGCCCGGCCGGGACCGTCCAACGCGCCGCCATGACGGCAATCTATCCGATCGCGGCCGATCCGACGGCCCGGCCCGGGATCACCGACAGCTCCAGGGTCGCGGGCAGCTCGGCGACGCCGGGGCCGCCGGCGTCCACCCACCGCACCACGTCCGCCACGATCTCCTCGGCCAGCACCAGGCCGAACCAGACCGGGCGGGCGCCCGCGCGGCGGGCGGCCCGGGCCGGGTGCACGACGAGCACGTTGGACTGCTCGCACACGTCCAGGCACAGGCTCGTGCGGACCCGATGGCGCGGCGCGAGCGCGGCCCGCAGGCCGTCGAGCTGGGCGGTGTGGTCGACCCCCGGATGCTTGGCCGCGCTGCCGCAGCAGCAGTCGCGGCAGACGGTCAGCGTGCACCCGGTGTCGTCGTCGCTCACGCCCCCACGGTAGCCGGGGTCAGGGCGGCCTCGATCACGACCGCCTCCAGGTCGCGCGCGCACCGCTCGATGACGGCGGGGGCATAGCGGTGGGTGTCGCCCCACAGGGTGTACGCGATGCGCCCCGGCTCGTCCTCCACGTGCAGGTAGAACGTGCCGTCGTAGGTCTCCTCGCGCACGCCCCAGCGCACGCTGCCCTCGGCCTGGGCGGCGCGGATCGCCTCGGCCGTCGGCGGCTCGCCGGCGGGGTCGTCGGTACCGCGGCGGCGGTCGTTGAGGTAGCACGACCAGGCCTCCAGGTCGCGGCCCGCCGCGGCGCCGTCGAAGTAGCCGTGCTTGAAGGCCGCGAGCATCGCCGCCCAGGACCGCGCGACGATCTCGTCGAAGGGGGCGTCGGTGCCGAGCACGCAGAGGCCGAACTGGCGCAGGCTCGTGACCGCCTCCGCGAAGCCGGGCCGGAACCGGTTGCTGACCACGATCTGCACCGCGGCGGTCGCGATGCCGGTGGCGCGGGCCAGGGCGGTCGCGTACGCGGCGAGCAGGATCGGGCCGGAGGCGAGGCCGGTGCGGGCGGCGACGGCGCGCACGGCGAGGGCCAGGGCCGGCGAGGAGCACACGACCTCCCAGTGGCGCGGCGCGCCGAGGCCCGGGTCGACCGGCTCCGGGTGCGGGCGGGGCGGGACGCGGTCGAGCTGGCGTTCCCAGTGCCGCAGTGCCTTCTCGCTCTGGCGCAGCGCGGCGGGCTCGCGCTGCCGCGCGGCGAGCTCCAGCGGCCGGACCCCCAGCACCGGCGCCGACGGGTCGGCGAGGTTCGCCAGGTCGCGCACGATCGCGTCGATGCCGAAGCCGTCGACGAGGACGTGGTAGTACATGAGCACCACGTGCGTCGGGCGCTCGCCGTCAACCACGACGCCCATCCGCACCGGCCACTCGCCGAACGGGTCGAAGTGCGTGGTCTGGTAGCGCACGCGCAGTGCCTCGGCCGTGACCTCCGCGTCCGGCCCGGCGGCGACGAGCTCCATCGCGATCTCGCCGGACCGGTGCACCTCCTGCCGCGGTGGCGTGTGCGCCCCGGTGGGCACGAGGCGCGTGCGCAGGGCCTGGTGCCGGCTCACGATGAAGCGCAGCAGGGCGGCGAGGTGCTCGACGGTCTCGCCCGGGGCGGCCGGCACCGTGCCGCCGATGTTCATCGTCCGGCCGGTGCGGCGCATGAGGTCCCAGACGTCGCGCTGCCCCCAGGTCAGCTCCTCGACCCCGCCGCCGTCGCCCGCGAACGCCACCACGATCTCCACGCGGGCGAGTGTCCCGCCGCGCCCGGACCGGCCGTCAACGCCCGGGGCCGGGCCCGGGCATCGGCGCTGGTCGTATCTGAAAGTTTCGCGGAGCCCCGGAGTCCGCGCTCAATCGTGGCGCCATGACTGCGGTGCTCCGCTGCTGAGCCTGCACGCGGGCGCGCTCGAGCTGCGGCCGACGGCCCCGCCGGAGACGATCGCGAGCGCGGCCGGCATCGTGCGCGAGTGCGCCCACCAGGTGCTCGAGGATCTGCGCGAGGTGATCGGCGTGCTGCGCGTCGACGCGTCCGTGGTGCCCGAGCGCCCGCAACCGGACCTGAGCGGCCTCGAGCGGCTCGTCGGGGAGGCGCGCGGTGCGGGGACCACCGTGTCGGTCGACTCCGTCGTCGCCGCGCCTTCCGCGGCGCCGGCCGCGATCGGGCGGGCCGCATATCGGATCGTGCAGGAGGGGCTGACGAATTCGCGCAAGCACGCACCCGGGCAGCCGGTGTCGGTGACCGTGCGCGGGGCTCCCGGGCGGGGCCTGTCCGTCACGCTGCACAACCCGCTCGCGGCCGGGCCGGCGGGCGTCCCCGGCTCCGGCACCGGGCTCATCGGGCTGGCCGAGCGCGCCGGCATCGCGGGCGGCACCTGGCCACGGTCAAGGCCCACATGTCGAGCATGCTGACGAAGCTGGAGCTGAACAACCGCACCCAGGTCGCCCTGCTCGCCCACGACGCGTCTGACCTAGGCGCGTCTCTGACCTAGGTGTTCGAGGCGGGCCGTTTGCGCAGCAGGTTCACGGCGAGCAGGCTCAGCACCACCTGCTCGTCCTGGTTGAGCAGCTCGCCGCGGGTCCGCACGACGCCCCGGTCCGGCTTCGAGCCCGACGGGCGCGCCGACAGCACGGTCGCGCGCAGGCGCAGCCGATCCCCCGGCCGCACCGGCACCGGCCACCGCAGCTCGTCGACGCCCGGCGAGGCGAGGCTCGCCACGCGGGAGAGGTACCGCTCGGCGTACAGCCGCATGAAGAGCCCGGCCGTGTACCACCCGCTCGCGATCAGCCCGCCGAACGGCCCGGTGGCGGCGAACGCGGCGTCGACGTGGATCGGCTGCGGGTCGAACCGCCGCGCGAACGCGAGCATCTCCGCCTCGTCGGCCACCTCGGCGCCGCCCTCGACGACGGTGCCCGGCTCGTAGTCCTCGAAGTACTCCAGCACGATCGCCAGCCTGCCACCGCAACGCTTCAGACAGAAATGTCGTCGCGGGGTGTACGCCGACGTCGGCCTCGGTGCCGTGGCCCGCGATCGGCAGGCCTTCCCGGGCGGCCATGCCGCGGCGGCTCATGGACGGCCGCCCGGCGTGGCTGCCCGGACCGGACCGAGGGCGTGCCGCACCTCGGCGGCCGGCTCGGCACCACGCCGCCGCGGTCGCTGCCGGCCAGCGGCTGGCCGGCCCACGCCCGTGCGGGCGCGCCGCGCTGGTCGCCCTGCTCGGCACCGGCCGCGACGCACGAGCTGACGTGCGAGGGGGCGCCGGGCGATGTGCCCGGCGCCCCCTCGCGATGACGAGGCGATTACGCCAAGTCGGCCGTCATGACCTTGTTCCACGCGGCCACGAAGTCCGCGACGAACTTCTCCGCGGCGTCGTCGCTCGCGTAGACCTCGGCCAGCGCGCGCAGCACCGAGTTCGAACCGAAGACCAGGTCGACGCGGCTCGCGGTCCAGCGCACGGCGCCGTCGCCGGAGCGGCCCTCGAAGGACTCCTCGGTCTCCGAGGTCGGCGCCCAGGTGGTGCCGAACTCGAGCAGGTTCACGAAGAAGTCCGTCGACAGCACGCCCGGGCGGTCGGTGAGGACGCCCTGGGCCGAGCCGGCCGTGTTGGCGCCGAGGACGCGCAAGCCGCCGACGAGCACGGTCATCTCCGGCGCGGTGAGGCGCAGGAGCTGGGCGCGGTCGACCAGCAGCTGCTCGGCCGGGCGGCTGTGGCCCTTGCCCAGGAAGTTGCGGAATCCGTCGTGCGTCGGCTCCAGCACCGCGAAGGACTCGACGTCCGTCTGCTCGGCGGTCGCGTCGGTGCGGCCGGGCGTGAACGGCACCTCGACCTCGACCCCGGCGGCCTTCGCGGCCTGCTCGAGCGCCGCGGCGCCACCGAGCACGATGAGGTCGGCGAGCGAGACGCGCTTGCCACCGGCGTTGAACTCCTGCTGGATGCCCTCGAGCGTGCGCAGGACGCGGGCCAGCTGGTCGGGGTCGTTGACCTCCCACGCGTTCTGCGGGGCCAGGCGCACCCGGGCGCCGTTGGCGCCGCCGCGCTTGTCGGTGCCGCGGAACGTCGAGGCCGACGCCCACGCGGTGGCGACGAGCTCGGCCACGGACAGGCCGGAGCCGAGGATGCTCGCCTTGAGCGCGGCGATGTCGGCCGCGCCGACCAGCTCGTGGTCGACCGCCGGTACCGGGTCCTGCCAGATCAGCGGCTCGGCCGGCACCAGCGGGCCGAGGTAGTTGCGCAGCGGGCCCATGTCGCGGTGGGTCAGCTTGAACCACGCCTTGGCGAAGGCGGCCGCGAACTCCTGCGGGTTCTCGTAGAAGCGGCGCGAGATCTCCTCGTACACCGGGTCGACGCGCAGGGCCAGGTCGGTGGTGAGCATCATCGGCGCGTGGCGCTTGGCGGCGTCGTGCGCGTCGGGCACCAGGTCACCGGCGGCCGGGTCGGTCGGCTTCCACTGCTTGGCGCCGGCCGGGCTGGTGGTCTGCTCCCACTCGAAGCTGAACAGCGTCTCGAAGAAGCTGTTGTCCCACTTGGTCGGCGTCGGCGTCCAGGCACCCTCGAGGCCGCTGGTGATGGTGTCGCCGCCCTTGCCGGAGCCGTAGCCGTTCTTCCAGCCCATGCCCATCTCCTGCAGCGGAGCGGCCTCGGGCTCGGGCCCGACGTTGTCGTCCGGCGACGCGGCGCCGTGGGCCTTGCCGAACGTGTGGCCGCCGGCGATGAGCGCGACCGTCTCCTCGTCGTTCATCGCCATGCGGCGGAACGTCTCGCGGATGTCCCGGGCCGCGGCGAGCGCGTCGGGGTTGCCGTTAGGGCCCTCGGGGTTGACGTAGATGAGGCCCATCTGCACCGCGGCGAGCGGCTTCTCGAGCTGGCGCTCGCCGTGGTAGCGCTGGTCGCCGAGCCAGGTCTCCTCGGTGCCCCAGTTGATCTGCTCCGGCTCCCACACGTCGGCGCGGCCGCCGCCGAAGCCGTAGGTCTCGAAGCCCATCGACTCCAGCGCGCAGTTGCCGGCCAGCACCATGAGGTCGGCCCAGGAGAGCTGCTTGCCGTACTTCTTCTTCACCGGCCACAGCAGCCGGCGCGCCTTGTCCAGGCTGGCGTTGTCGGGCCAGCTGTTGAGCGGGGCGAAGCGCTGCTCGCCCGCGCCGGCGCCGCCGCGGCCGTCGGTGATGCGGTAGGTGCCCGCGCTGTGCCAGGCCATCCGGATGAACAGCGGGCCGTAGTGGCCGTAGTCGGCCGGCCACCACTCCTGCGAGGTCGTCATGACCTCGGTGATGTCCGCCTTCACGGCGGCGAGGTCGAGGCTGGTGAACTCGGCCGCGTAGTCGAAGCCGCCGCCCATGGGGTCGGCGGCCGGCGAGTTCTGGTGCAGCACGCTCACATCGAGCTGGTTGGGCCACCAGTCCTTGTTGGACCGGGCCGTCGGCGGGCGGACGGGCGCCTCGCCCGAGATGAGACCGTTGCTGTCACTTCCCACGTTGTTCTCCTGGGGCTCGGAATCCGGCGCGAAAGTCGCGTGATAGGCAGTACGAAGACGCTCGGTAGTCTTTCGTGTTTTCTGGAATGAGTCAAGAAAACGCGCCGACCCGCCGCCAGGCCAGCACCGAGCACAACGCGAACCCGAGCGCGTTGGCAACGCCGTGGGTCGCGACCATCCACGACAACGGCAGGTGGGGCACGGCCGTCACGTGGCCCAGCGCCCAGTCGAGCGCGAGCACCATGGTCACGGCGAGCACCGCGGCCGACACGGCGAGCAGCGCCCGCGCGGCCGGGTCCGCGGTGGCGGGCCGCACCGCGCGCAGCGTGGCCCACGCGGCGAGCCACATCCCGGCCGTCAGCACGGCGGCCCCGGCGAGCTCGACCCACTCCCCCACGAAGAAGCCGGCGAGCACCAGCCCGGTGCCCGCGGGCACGGCGAGCGCGGCGGTTCGCCCGGCCCGGCTTCCGCCGTCGTACGCGCTGACGAGCCCGGCCACGAGCGCCGCCGCGAACCCGGCGTAGTGGAAGTGCGCCTCGGTCAGCGCCAGCACGTCGAGGCGGAAGCCCATCAGCCGGAAGCCAGCGCGCTCCGCGACCAGCGCGCTCGCCGCCACCGCCGGCGCGGCGAGCGCCGTGCACGCCGCGACGCCGAGCCGCGGCCGGGCGCGCGCGAGCAGCGCGAGCGCGACGAGGAGGTAGAGCGCGGCGAGCCCGGCCGCCACCGGACCGCGCGGCAGCCAGAGCGAGACGGCGCCCGGCACGGCCCCCGCGAACCACCACCGGAGCCGGTCGGCGGGCCAGGCCCCGGGGATCAGGCGCAGCCCCAGCGGTACCACCACCAGCATGCCCAGCCCGACCAGCGCGGCGACGAGCACGCGCGCCCACTCGGTCAGCCCCATGACGTCCTCCCCGATTTTGAACGTGTTCAACTTCCTCTCAGTAGACCACGATCGACGCATGGGGATGCCCGGGTTCGGGGCGGCAACGGTGTGACGGTGGTCGCGGCCGGGCCCACAGACAATGGCCGTGCCGGAGTCCGGCACGGCCATCGGGCGTGGGTGATGCAGGGGCCGCCGGGATACCGCCCCCCAATGTGAGGACCTGCTCACCAGACCTGCCGGTTAGCTACCCGGCATGTCACGTGTATTCGTTCGTATCATGCTGCTTGCCGGAGCCGGCATCGTCCTGCTCGTCGCCGGACCCGGAGTCCTGCCGAGTTGGTCCCATGTGGCGCAGGCCCCGGCCCCGGCCACCGGGGACTGGTGGCCGACGCCGTTCCCGTCCCGCACCCACGAGACCAAGTCGCCGACGCCCAGGCCCAGCAAGTCGCCGTCGAAGTCGCCCAGCAAGTCGCCGTCGATGTCGCCGTCCAAGTCGCCGACCCAGTCGCCGTCGCACACCGTCACCGCGACGCCGACCCAGCTGCCCGTCACCGGCGGCGCGACGAGCGGCACGCTCACCGGGCTCGTCGTCGCCGGCGTCGCCGTCACCGGGGTCGGCGGTCTGCTGGTCCGGGCCGGACGCCGTCGGCAGCGGTCCAACGCCTCCTAGCCGGGCCCTCAAGAGCACCGTCAGACGGCGCTCTTGAGGACACCCATCTTCGCCTGGTACACCGCGTCGAGCGCCTTCCCACCGGCCTCGCTCGCGGCCACCGTCTCGCCTCGCACCAGCACGTAGCCGCGGTCCACGGCGCCCCGAACGGCGCCGAGGGCCGGCTCGGCCATGAGCACCGCGACGCCGTCCCGCGCCAGCTGTGTCACCGTGCGCAGCAGCTCCTGGACGATGAGCGGGGCGAGCCCGGTCATCATCTCGTCGAGCAGGAGCACGCGCGGCGAGCCCATGAGCGCCCGGGAGACGACGAGCATCTGCTGCTCGCCGCCGGAGAGCACGCCGACGAGGCTCTTCAGCCGGGTGCGCAGGATCGGGAAGCGGTCGATCGCGGTGTCCACGGCCGAGCGGGGCAGCCGCAGCAGCTCCGCCATCACCTGCAGGTTGTCGGCGACGTTGAGCTTCGGGAACAGCTGGCGGCCCTGGGGCACGACGGCGATCCCGGCCCGGGCGCGGGCGGCGGCCTTGAGCCGGCTCACGTCCTCGCCGTCGAGGAACACCTTGCCGGTGGCGGCCACGGAGCCGTAGGCGGCGAGCAGGGCACTGCTCTTGCCGGCGCCGTTGGGGCCGACCAGCGCGGTGACCTGGCCGCCGGGCGCGGTCAGGTCCAGGCCGGTCACGGCGCTGGCGTGGCCGTAGCGGACCGTCAGGCCCTCGAGCCGGAGCTCATGAGACGACATGGGAAGCGTCCTCCTGATCGTCTTCCGCGGCGGCGACACCGAAGTACACCTGCTGCATCTCGGGGCTGCCGAGGCACTCCTGCGGGTTGCCGTCGAACACGGCGCGGCCGCGGTCGAGCAGCATGATCCGGTCGACCAGCCCGGCGACCAGGTCGACGTTGTGGTCGACCAGGATCACCGCGTGGCCGCGGCGCTGCACCGTGCGGACGACCTCGACGATGCCGTGCACACCGCTCGCGTCGGAGCCGGCGAAGGGCTCGTCGAGCAGCAGCACGAGCGGGTCCTGGCCCAGCGCGCGGCCGACCTCGACGAGGCGCTGCTCGCCCAGGGACAGGTCGCCGGCCGGGCGGTCGAGGCGGTCGATCCCGAGCTCCTCGGCCAGCTTCGCCACGGCCTGCGTGTCCGACGCCAGGTGCGGGCGCAGGGCCCCGGCGAAGCTGCCGGCGACCATCTGCCACACGGTGCCGTGGCGGCGCGCGGCCCGGCCCAGCAGCAGGTTCTCGGCCACGGTGAGGTCGAGGGCCAGCTGCGGGTACTGGAACGTGCGCGCGAGGCCGGCCTTGGCGCGCCGGGCGGCCGGCCCGGAGAGCCGCTGCCCGCGCAGGGTCAGCTCGCCCTCCGTGGCCGGCTGGGCCCCGGAGATGAGGTCGACCAGCGTGGTCTTGCCGGCGCCGTTGGGCCCGACCAGGCCCAGGATCTCGCCCGCCCGCAGCTCGAACGAGACGTCCTGCAGGGCGGTGACCCCGCCGTACCGCTTGGTCAGCCCGGAGCCGACCAGCAAGGTCTCAGCCACGTCTTCCCCCCACGAGTCGGGCCAGCCGGCTGGCGTAGCCGATCACGCCCTGCGGCGCGAGCAGCAGGATCACGAGCACACCCAGCGCGAGGATCAGCGTGCCGCTGGTCTGCACCGCCGGGAAGTTCAGCGTCAGCTCGACGGCGATGACCGCGCCGAGCACGGCGCCCCACGGGGTCGCGGAGCCGCCGATGAGGGGCATGAAGATGGCCAGGAACACCAGGTTCAGCGTGAACGTGTCGGGCGTGACGCTGCCGGCCGAGTAGGTGAACAGCCCGCCGCCGACGGCCGCGATCGCGGCGCCGATGGCCAGCGACACGAGGTTCATCACCGACACCCGCACCCCGGCCGCCTCCACGGCGCGCGGCGCGTCGCGCATGGTCCGTACGATCACGCCCCACGGCGACATCCGCAGCCGGTCGAGCAGGAACGCGATGACGCACACGACGACCAGCGAGCCCACGACGACCTGGTAGTGCGAGGGCACCCAGCCGAGGATGTTGAGCTTGCGCAGCGAGCCGAGGCCGCCGGAGCCGCCGGAGAGGCCCTCGGCGTCGACGAGCAGCGCGGTGAAGGCCATGCCGAACAGCAGCGTGACGGCGGCCAGGAAGAACCCGGACAGCCGCCGGGTGGCCAGGCCGAGCAGCACCGCGACGGCGGCGGCCACGACCGGGCCGGCGATCCAGGCGAGGATCAGCGGCAGGCCGGTGCGCGAGGACAGCAGGCCGACCGCGTAGCCGCCGATGCCCGCGTACGCGCCGTACGCCATCGACAGCGAGCCGGCCATGAGGTAGGGCACGTACATCCCGAGCGCGATGAGCGCGTAGGTGGCCGTGGTGGTGATCAGGGTCTGCTTGTAGCCGTCGGCGCCGACCCACAGCAGGATCAGGGCCGCGCCGACCAGGCCCAGCAGGAGACCGAAGGACCCGGGAACCCGCTTCATGCTCGAATCCTCCGTACGAACAGGCCACTCGGCTTGAAGGCGAAGAACAGCAGGGCGACGAGCAGCAGTCCGTAGACGTGGGACTGGCCGCCGAAGTAGTACGGGACGAACACCTCGACCAGCCCGAGCAGCAGGCCGCCGACGAGCGGGGCCCAGACCGAGCCGGTGCCGCCGACCACCATCGCCAGGAAGCCCGACAGTGCCCAGCTCAGCCCGGACAGGGAGCTCACGCCCGCCTTCGGGGCGAACAGCAGGCCGGTGATGCCGGCCAGCAGCCCGGAGACGAGGAAGGCGATGAGCCGCACCCGGTTCACCGGCAGGCCCAGCAGGCCCGCGGCGTGGGTGCTGTCGCCGACCGCCCGCAGCAGCCGCCCCGTCCGGGTGTACCGGATCCACAGGGCGGCCGCCGCGAACGCGACGACGGTGAAGCCGAGCAGCAGCACGGTGCTGGGCTGCGCCACGGTGTCGCCGAGGGGCACCGGGTCGAACGTCAGCAGGGCCTGGCCCGGGAGGGTGGTGTAGCCGAAGAGGTATCCGCCGAGCTGCTGGATGGCGAACAGGACTGCGGCGACCGCGACCAGCGCCGGCAGCTCACCGCGCCCGGCGCGCCGCTGCACCTGCCGGACCACCGCGAGCTCGGTGACCACCGCCAGCGCGGCGGAGACGAGCACCGCGATCACGGCGGCGGCCCAGACGTTCATGTCCTCGTAGAGCACGAGGTAGGACGTGCACAGGCCGCCGACCATCGCGTACGGGCCGATGGCGAAGTTGAAGAACCCCGCCCCGACCAGCACCAGGTAGTAGGCCAGCGCTAGCAGGCCGAAGAAGCATCCCATCTCCAGCGCGGACAACCACAGCTGCAACTGGCCCACGACGTTGCCTTTCTAGCGGGTGGGGTTACTTGTTACACGGGGGCTGGAACGTGGCCCAGGGGCCTTTCGGCTTGTTGTCCGAGCCGAACTCGACCAGAGACAGGCCGCACGGCCCATCCGCGCCCAGGTGCTTGCTGGCGCTGAAACTCAGCGTGAAGTTGGCCTGACCGAACGTGGCCGGGTAGGCCTGGACGCTCTGGATGGCCTCGTTGAGCTTCTTCGAGTCGTCCACCCCGCCGGCCTTCTCGATGGCCTGCTTCAGCACGTGCACGGCGTCCCACGCCTGGGCGTCGTACGCGGTGATGTCGTAGTCCTTGCCGTTCTTCTCCTGCAGGAGCTTGATGAGCTCCTTGGTGCGCGGGTTCTCGGTGTTGATGGAGCCCATGAAGATGAGCCCGTTGAGCGCACCCGGCGAGGCCAGCTTCCACGAGGACGGCTGGTTGCCGATGGAGGCGAGCGAGAAGCGCTTGACGCCGGCCATCTGCGTGCCGAGGGTGTTCTGCGCGAGCACCTCGAAGGCGCCGCCGACGCTCGTCACGAGTACGGCATCCGGCTTGGCGTTCTTGAGCCGCGCCACCTGCGCCGACAGGTCGCTGGCGTTGGCCGCGCCCTTCTCCTGGGCCACGAACTGCACGCACGTCATCTGCGCGAACAGGGCCTTGTCGAGGGCCGCGATCGTCGTGGTGTCGTCGGTGAGGACGCCGATCTTGGTGATGCCGGCCGCCGCGAACGCGCCGCAGTAGACCTGGGCCCAGTCGTTGGTCGTGTTGGCCAGCATGTAGATGAGCTCGTTGTCCGGCGGCGTGACGAGTGTGGCGGTCACGCCGGTCGGGGCGATCGCGGGCAGGCCGAGCTGTGTGAGCGTCGACTTGGCCTGGAGGATCGCGGCACTGCCGCTCTGCAGGAACAGTGCCTTGGCGCCCCGGCTGGCCAGCTTCTGCAGCGTCGCCGGCACCTTGGTCGGGTCGGACTCGTCGTTCTCGACGACGAGCTTCAGGGGCCGGCCGAGGACGCCGCCCTTGTTGTTGATCTCCTGGATCGCGAGGCGGATCGTCTTGCCGGCGATGACGCTGTACGCCGCGCCGGAGCCGGTGCTGTCCTCGTCCATGCCGATGATGATCGGCTCGCCGGTCGCGGTGCCGTTGCTCGGCTTCTCGTCACCCGCCTTGTCGCCACAGCCCGCCAGCGCGAGCGCCGTGAGCGCCAGGCCGACGACGATACGACGAGACCTCGTCGCTAAAACGCCCATGTCTACCCCTGTCGGAATTATACGAATCGTCAGCCTCGGGCGGATTGTTCGCTCGATTCAAAACCTAACAAGCGCTTGGTTTTTACATCTTGGCGAGGGCTGCCGAGCGTGTCAAGGACACGCCGGACACCTGCGCGTAACAGAACCGTTAACGTCCGACCGCCCTGAGCTGGGATCCCGGTGGTGCGGTACACATGATGGATGCAGCTGATCAAGACCTTCCCGCCGGAACGGTTCGCCGCTGCCCTCGAGTCGTGGCAGTGGGCCGGGGTCGAGGGCAGGACGCCCGCGTTCGCCTCGCTCTTCGGCGACGTGTTCCCGCGCGGGGCGGACGGGATCTGGTGGCTGGACACGAGCAGGTCTACGACTTCGGCCACCCGCCGGCGCCGGGCGGCGCGATCGACCCGGACAACGTGGACGTCATCGACTTCGCGGCCGGCGTGAACATCGCCGGGCAGCTGCACGACCACCTGCACGACCAGCTGCGGGCGCTGCCGCCGGGCACGCAGATCCGGGCCGTGTCGTTCGACGACGGCCCGCTCAAGATCGACTACTAGTCGCCGACGCGGCGGACCGTCTCCGTCGCCCATCGCACGGCCTGCAGATAGGGGGTCACCAGGTCGCCCGCCTCCGCCGGGGGCGGCGTGCCGTGCAGGTAGGCCTGCACGGCCGAAAAGGTCGCGCCCAGCGGCCCGGAGCCGTCGACGAGGGCCGAGCGGGTGGCGTCGCCGAGCGGCAGCTGCTCGGAGAGGACCTTCGCCGGCTGCCCGATCAGCTCGGCGACGCTGGAGAGCAGCCCGACCACGAACGCCTCCTCGCCGGACTGGCCCGCCTGCTCGGCCACGAGCCGGCACAGCTGGGCCCGGATGAGCGCGTCGGCCATGCGCTCGTCGCCGGCGAGGGTCAGGTCGCCGACGAGCATGAGCATGACCCAGTCGCGGACCTGGGCGATGCCGAGCAGCATCACGGCGCCGTGCACGGTGGAGACCCGCCGGGCCGAGCCGTTCCAGGCGCAGTTCGCCGCGCGCAGCAGCCGGTAGCTCAGCGCCGGGTCGGCCGAGACGTGGGCGACGATGGCCGGCACGTCGCTCTCGGCCTCCATGAACTCGCCCAGCAGCTGGATGCAGCGCATGCGGGAGGCGCTCAGGGTGCGGGTGCTCGCGACGACCGGGCGGTCGAGGGCGTACCCCTGGAAGAGCTCGTAGCCGAGATCCCGGGCCGCGGCGATGTCGGCCGGCGTCTCGAGCCGCTCCGCGACGAAGCGCAGGTGCGGGTGGCGCCCGCGGAGGCTGCGGATGACGGACCGCCCGGCCGCGTCGAGCCCGAGAAAGTCGATCTTCACGTAGGTCGCGACGGGCAGCAGGCGCTCGTGCTCGGAGCCGGGGACGAAGTCGTCGAGCGCGATGGCGTAGCCGGCCGCGGCCAGGGCCGCGACCCCCTCCACCACGCGGTCGTCGACCCGCACCGTCTCCAGCACCTCGAGCACGACCCGGCCCGGCACCAGCGGCACGGGCAGGTCGCCGCGCAGGAAGTCGTCGGTGAGGTTGACGAACCCGGGCAGGCCGCCGGTCAGCTCGTCGAAGTCGAACGCGGTGAACGCGGAGACGATGACCTGGCTGGTGGCGGCGGCGCCACTGCGGTCGGCCCCGAGCGCTTCCGGGCCGGACCGGAAGAGCAGCTCATAGCCGGCGACGGCGCCGGCGGCGTCGTAGATCGCCTGGCGGCCGACGACGACGTCGGGCGAGGCCGGCTCGGTGTGCTGCTGCTCTAGCATGTTCCGCCCTGTCAGAACGCCGCCAACGATGTCCTTCCAGGCTGGGCCGGTCCGGTAGCGCGGTGCGGGCAAACCCGGTTGCGGCGCGGTTGCGGACGGCTCGGCGGCCCGGCGCTCAGCGCTCGGCGGCGCCGGTGGCCACGAGCCGGTCCACGGCGGCGTCGACGAGGGCGTCGGCCTCGGCCTCGGTGAATACGCCCGGCAGCGTGAGCCGCTCGAGGATGAGCCAGTTGAGCGCCAGGTGGTCGCGGGCGCGGGCATCCCCCTGTTCGCGGGCCCGTACGCGCCCGTGTCCTGGACGCTGACCGGGCACACCACGTTCGCGAGCGGCGCCGCGATCCAGACCTACGCGCGCGCACCCCGCACCGAGTAGGCGACGAGCCCGGCCGCGGCCAGGGCCAGCGCGCACACCAGGGCGGACGTGGTCGCGGCGGGCTGCACGGGCCACGCGGCGACCTGGACCCGCACGTCGGCGCTCGGCCCCAGCAGCGGCAGGACGGCGACGAGGGTCCACAGCAGCGGGGCGACCCAGGCGTGCGCCGCCCCGAGCACCGCGGCGCCGAGCGCGGCCAGCCCGAGCAGCCCGGCGACGTCGCGCAGCGCCACGACGAGCGGCTCGAACCGGGCCGAGTCCGGGCCGACGACGAGGGCGACGAGCAGGCCCGCGACGAGCAGCGCCACCGCGCCGAGGTGCAGCGCCCGGCGGGGCGGCCAGGGCACGGCGCCGGTGCGCTCCAGCGCCTCGTCCGCCGCGCCCAGGGTGGGGCCGAACGCGGCCACCGCGAGCATCGCCGTCAGCGCCGCCACGCGCACGTTCGCGGGGAGCAGGGCGGCGAGCCCGGCGACGGACACGGCGACCGCGAGCGCCTGGTGGACGCGGCGCGCGCGCAGGTACAGCCGCAGCCACCTCATGCCGTCAGCCCGGCGAACGCGTCCGGCCGGCACGCCAGCACCCCGTCGCGGGCGGCCAGCACCAGGCGGCGCTGCTCGTCCTCGGGCCGCGCCCGCAGCGCCGCGTAGGCCCCGGCGAGCCGGGCGTCGGGCGGGGCGGTGCCGGTGAGCCAGGCGACCGCGAGCTCGCGGCCGTCGAAGGCGTCGGCGGGGGCCGGGTCGCAGCTCTGCTCCCACGCGGCGCCGAGCACGAGCCCGGGGAACGAGCCGTCGCGCAGGTCGGCCCGGCCGTCGGCGCCGGTGGGCGGGGCGGCGAACACGAGCGTGGCGGCGTCGTGGGGCGGGTCCGCGGGGCCGGTGCCGTAGGCGGGCCGGCGGGTCTCGACCGCGCGCACCGGGGCGCCCGGCATCGTCGCGGCGAGGGTGGCCAGCGCCGCGCGGACGGGGCCGGCGATGTCGGGCAGCAGGCCGGCGTGGACCCGGGTGACGCAGACCTGCGGGCCCGCGTCGTCGCAGACCAGCTCGACGGCGCCCGGGTCGTAGGCGGCCGCGGCCGCGTAGCCGCCCGGCGGCAGCAGCGGCACCGCCACGGCCGCGCCGAGCACCGCCGGGAGCAGCGCCGGGGCGACGGTCCGGCGGCGGGCGGTCGCGAGCAGCAGGCCGGTGGCGGCCAGCGCGGCGAGCCACAGCGCCTGCACCAGGCTGACCCGGGCCGAGACGGTCTGGAAGTCGTCGAGGCTGCCGCTGTACACCGGGGAGAGCAGCAGAGCCGCGGGACTCCGGCGCGTCACCATCACCCACTGCGGCACCATGCCGGCGACGACGATGCCGAGCACGGCCAGCACCGGCGCGGTGACGAAGCGGGGCACGGCCCGGCCGGCGGCGAGCCCGATCCAGCCGCCGGCGACCAGCGCGAGGGCCCCGACGGCGGTCACGCCCAGCGCGGCGAGCGGGAAGTACCCGGCCCGGGGCAGCACCCACGCCAGGGCCACGAGGAACGTGAGCGCGTACGCGGCGACGAGGGCCGCGGCCAGGGCGCCCGCGGTGACGAGCATGCGCTGGCGGCGCGGCCGGGGCGTGCTGGCGAACAGCTCGCCGACCCCGGCGGCGGCCTCGCGGCGGCCCAGCGCGGCACCCCCGGCCAGCGCGACGGGGAACAGGAACATCAGCAGCAGGCGCAGCGCGACCGCGAGCTGCAGCCAGCGGCCCGCGAAGCCCTGCGGGAACGTGAGCAGCAGCGCGGTGCCGGCGGCGAAGGCCAGCACCGCGACGACGGCGGCGGCCGAGCGGCGCAGCTCCAGCCGGATGATGTGACTGGTGGATGGACCGGTCACGCGGGCACCTGCCCGCGGTGGGCGCGCAGCAGCGCGGAGTAGCCGCGCTCGGTGGCGCTGTCGCCGGCGTCGCCGGACGCGCCCCGCTCGGCCAGGCCGGCGGCCGGGCCCCGCCACACGAGCCGGCCCTCGTCCAGCAGCACCACGCCGGTGCAGGCGGCGGCGACGTCCTCGACCAGGTGGGTGGAGACGAGCACGCAGCTGTCGGCGCCCACGTCGCGCAGCAGGGCACGAAACTCGATGCGCTGCTCGACGTCGAGGCCGACCGTCGGCTCGTCGAGCAGCAGCAGCTCGGGGTCGTTGACGATCGCCTGGGCGATGCCCGCGCGGCGCAGCATCCCGCCGGAGAGCGTCTTCATCCGGGCGTCGGCGCGGGCGGTGAGCCCGACCCGGTCCACCGCCCGCTGGACGGCGCCGGGGATGTCGCGGCGGGGCATCTCCTTGAGCCAGGCCATGTACTCCACGAACTCCCGCACCGTGAACCGCGGGTAGTAGCCGAAGTGCTGCGGCAGATAGCCCAGCGCGCGGCGCACGGCCCGCAGGTCGGCCCGGCCGGTGACGGCGGTGCCGAGCAGGGCGAGCCGGCCGCCCTCGGGCCGCAGGACCGTGGCGAGGGCGCGCATGAGCGTGGTCTTGCCGGCGCCGTTGGGGCCGAGCAGCCCGTGGACGCCGGGGCCGAGGGCGAGGTCGAGCCCGTCGACGGCGAGGCGGCGGCCGGCCCGCACGCGCAGGGCCTCGGCGTGGACCTTCCACATCACGTTGTCTCCCGGTTGAAGGCCGTACGGACGACGGCGACCGCGGCGAGTGCGACCACGGCGGCGGCCCAGCCCGGCCAGGCCCCGGCCGCGAGGACTGCGGGCAGGCGGGCGGTGGCGAGGCTCGGGACGATCACGAACCCGGCCCAGGCCGCGGCGAGCCCGAGCGCGGCCCGGTCCACGCCGGTCAGCCCGCCGAGCGCCAGGCTGGCCGCGGTGAACGCGAGGCCCGGCAGCAGCCAGAGCGCGGGCGCGTGCCCGGTCGCCCACCCGGCGAGGGCCAGCAGCGGGATGACGGCGGCGAGGGCGGCCAGGGTACGGCGCAGCAGCAGCCCCAGCCCGAACCGCGGCACGGAGGCGAGCAGCTCCCAGGCCGGGTCGGTGCGGCGGCTCCACGCGGCGGCGACCGGCAGCAGCGGCGCGACCGGGGCGAGCAGCAGCACGAGCGAGGGCAGGCTGGTGAACGTCTGCTCCAGCGCGACCGCCGCGAGCATCAGCGCGCCCGCGGCCGCGAGCCAGGGCGCGACCCGCCCGGCGAGCCCGGCCGGGCGGAACCGGCGCCCGCGCACCGGCCCGGGCCCTTCCTCGATCCCGGCCGCGATGCCCGCCGCGGCCCGCTCGACCAGCGCCCGGATGTCGTCGTCGTCGGCGTTCATGACAGCGCCTTTCGCAGTGCCAGCCGGGCGCGCCGGGCCCGGGTCTTCACGGTGCCCTCGGGCATGCCGAGCAGCGCCGAGGTCTCCCGGACGCTGAGCCCGTCGAGCACCAGGGCGCGCAGGACGTCGCGCAGCTCCGGCGGCAGCGCGAGCAGCGCCCGCCCGAGGTCCCCGTCGAGATCGCCGGCGAGCGCCTGCTCCTCCGCGGCCGGCGCCACGGCCGGCATCGGCGGCGGCAGGCGCTCCGCCCGCGCCCGCCGCCGGAAGGCGTCGACGAGCCGGTTGGCCGCGATCGTCCACAGCCACCCGGGCGCGTTGCCGCCGAGCCCGGCGCGGGCCTGGCTGCCGGCGCAGCGCCACACGGCCAGGTACGTCTCCTGCAGCACGTCCGCGACGACGTCCTCGTCCGCGCAGCGCTGCCGCAGCCGCACGGTCAGCCACGGGGCCGTGCGCCGGTAGAGCTCGTCGAACGCGCGCCGGTCCCCGCGGGCGGTGCGCCGCAGCAGCTCCGCCTCGTCGAGCGCGTCCAGACCTCGTCCCACACCTCTCCTGACGACCGGGGCCGCGGCCCAGGTTCTCACCCGCCTGTGATCCGGGCCACACTCGGCCCTCGATAGGCGAGCAGCGCGTCCGGTGGCCCGCGTCCGGCCGGCCCGCCGCGCCGGGGCCGCTGCAGCCCTTCCAGCTGCTGCTCCCCCGCCGCGGACCGCACGGCGGTCAGCTGCTGGGCACCGTCTGGCCCGAGGGGCACGCGTTCGGCGAGGCCATGCGGCTCTCGGCGCACACCGGCGGCCCGGTCGTGCTCGCCCGCGTGCTCGAGCATCTCGACTGGCACTGATTCCGGCCAGCGGGGTGGTGGTCCGGGTGACCCGGCTGGCAGCCTCGTGCGGATGCGCCGAGCCATTCCTATCCTCGCGATCGTGGCAGTGCTCCTCGCCGTGTTCGGATTCTGGCGGCACGACCGGTCCGCGGCCCGGGTCGCGGCCGGGCCCGCGAACCCGCCCGCGAGCGGGCTGCACGTGCGCGGCTCCGAGATCGTGCAGGCCGGCGGCGAGCCGTTCCTGATGCGCGGGATCAGCCATCCGTACGCCTGGTTCCCCCAGCACACCGCCGCGCTCGCGGACATCAAGCGCCTCGGCGCGAACACGGTGCGGGTGGTGCTCACCGGCGACGTGCCGGGCCGCGAGGTGGCCGGGATCGTCGCGCGGTGCAAGGAGAACCGGCTCGTGTGCGTGCTGGAGGACCACGACACGACCGGCTACGGCGAGCGCGAGGGGGCCGTCACCCTCGACCGCGCGGCGGACTACTGGGCCGGGCTCTCCTCGGTGTTGCGGGGCTCGGAGGAGTACGTCGTCGTGAACATCGGCAACGAGCCCTACGGCAACGGCGACACCTCGGGCTGGGCCGAGGCCACCGGGGCCGCGGTCGCGAAGGTGCGCGCGGCGGGCCTGCGCCACCTGCTCATGGTGGACGCGCCGAACTGGGGCCAGGACTGGTCCGGCACCATGCGCGACGCCGCCCCGGCGGTGTTCGCCCGCGACCCGCAGCGCAACACGGCGTTCTCGGTGCACATGTACGGCGTGTACGGCACGGCCGCGAAGGTGACCGAGTACCTCGACGCGTTCGGCCGCACCGGGCTCCCGCTCGTCGTCGGCGAGTTCGGCTGGCGGCACACCGACGGCCCGGTGGCCGCGGACGCGGTCATGCGCGAGTCCGACGCGCGCGGCATCGGCTACCTCGGCTGGTCGTGGAGCGGCAACGGGGACGGGGTGGACTATCTCGACGCGGCCGAGGGCTTCGACCCGGACCGCCTGACGGACTGGGGCCGCCGCCTCTTCGACGGCATCAGGGCCACCGCGCGCGAGGCGGCGGTGTTCACGAGGGCTTCGCGATGACCAGGAACCGGTTCTCGGTCCGGCGCGCGAACTTCACGAAGCCGCGCAGCCCCGGCAGGCCCTCCATGAGCCCGAACAGGGGGATCAGCGCGACTACGGCGACCGGCTCCCACCAGCGGCGCCGGCCGTCGCCGGAGACGCCCGCGTTGACCCGCAGGCCCTCCCAGTACATCCAGACCACGTAGGCCATGTTCACCGCCCACAGCGGGATGATGAGCACCGTGGTCGGCGACGTGTTCGGGTCGGCGATCAGCAGGGCGACCAGCATGACGACGGCGACGTTCTGGATCGGCCCGATCACCCACGACATCACCGAGTAGCCCAGCAACAGCCGGTTGCGCAGCCGCAGCGTCGGGTTGAAGACCAGCCCGGCCAGTCCCCACGACCAGCGCTCCCGCTGCCGGAAGAAGTCCCGCACGCTGGCCGGCGACGCGCCGTAGCACCGGCCCGCGAACCAGGCGCTGCGCCCCTCGTAGCGGTCGCTGAAGATGAGCGCGAACTGCGCGTCCTCGACCAGGCTGCGCGGGCCGAAGTCCCAGCCGATCGTGGCCTCGACGGAGGCGCGCACCAGCAGCAGCTCGCCGTGCACGCCCACGCGCGGGGTGCCGCTGCCGGTCCAGGCCGAGAAGCGCCCGACGTCCTCGGCCGGGCGGGCCGAGTCCGCGAGCCAGGTGAGCCGGTTGACCGCGTACTCGCGGGGATACGTCAGGATGCCCTGGGCCAGGTGCTTCGCGGCGGCCCCGGCCTCGTCCTGCTCCGCGATGAACCGCGCCATCGCCAGCGCCGTGTCGGGCCCGACGCCGGTGTCGTCGTCCATGTGCAGCACCCACACGTCGTCGCGGGCCTCGCCCTCGCGGATGCGCAGCTCGTGCGCGTAGTGCGCGGCGCGGGCCTTGAACCGGGTGCCGTTGGGCGTGCGATACCCGGCCGGCACGGTGACGAGCCGGACCATCTCGCTGCTCGCGGCCAGGGCCGCGATCCGCTCGTGGCCCTCGCTGCCCTCGTCGACGAGCACGTCGATGCGCAGGCGGGGGAAGCACGGCGGGAGCCAGGTGATGTACGAGTGCACGGAGCGCTCGAGCGCCGGGTGCGTGTCGTGCCGCCCGATCGTCGGCACCACCACGACGAGCAGCCCGTCGCTGGTGGGCGAGCCGCGGCCGGACCACCGCGCAGCGGAGGCCCGCAGTGCCTTGCGGGTACGGCGCAGCCCGACGATGCCGGTCAGGGTGGTGAAGATCGGCCACGTCCAGAGCACGGTCAGCGGCCAGCCGAGCACGCCGGGGTGGGGCTGGGTGAGCCAGGTCTCGCTGAGCACGATGATGAGGTACGACAGCACCAATGGCGAGTACGCGGGCCGCCAGCGGGCGAGCCGGCGCGGCGATGCTCCCACCGGGGCGAGCTACCCGCGAAGCTCCCGGGCAATCTCGCGGCCGACCGGCACCTGGGCTGACGGGCGCGGGTGTGCCGCCGATGACCGGCGACACACCCCGTCCTTCAGTGTTCGTTTAGAAATTGCCGGCCGTGTTGCACTTGGCCTTCTGCCGGACGCAGTCCTTCACCCGCTGGCCCATGGCGGTGTTGTCCCAGGCGAGGAACGAGTCGCCGTGGATCGACGACGCCATGCCCGACGCCAGCGTGAAGCCGGCGGCGCTGCCGTGGGTCGGGTACGCGATCACGAACGAGATGTTCGGGATCGCGACCGGGAACTGACCCTGGCACTTGCCGTTGACCGCCCCGCCCACGTGCGACTTGTGGTCCGGGCTGTCCAGGTGGACGCCGTCCCAGCAGTCGGGGAAGACGAGCTGGTAGTTGAGGAACGCGGTCTGGGCGCAGCGCGGCCAGTTGCCGTCCGTGCTGCGGCCGATCTCGCCGCCGGCCCCGGCGCACCAGAACTGGTTGGGCGAGCCGGCCGGGGTGGCCACCTGGAGCTTGGCGTCACCCGAGATCATCCGGAAGCCCTGCGGGAACGGCATCGTCGTGCTCGGGTCCGGCAGCCGTGAGCCGTAGTACACGGTCACGCCGCTGGGCTCGACGGCCACGCCGTTCTCGTACAGCGTCGGAATCCAGTACGCCGACAGGTCACCGGCCGGCGAGCAGGACGACGCGCTGTTGTTGAGCAGGGTGTCGGTCGTCGTGTTCGCGTTGGTGCTGCGGTTGCCCAGGAAGCTGTGCATGTGCGAGGCACCGGCCAGCCCGGGGAAGACGATCGGGTCGTCCTTGAACGAGTGGCTGTACGTGCACGCCGCGTTGAACTCCGAGACGCGCACCGCGTCGGCCGGCGCCGGGTGCGTCGGCAGCGCGTTGAACGCGGCCACCTGGGCCTGCCACTTGTTCTGGTCCATGTTCACCCAGCCGGCCCCGCTGCTCGGCGGGGTCGTGCTGCCGCCGGTGCCGAAGACCTGGAACTCCCACAGGGACACGCCGTACTGCGTCGCCCGCTTGGTCGTGGTGAGCTTCACGTAGCGGCCCGAGCCGCTCACGGTCAGCGTCTGGGTGCCGCCGGTGCCGTTCACCGTGGTGTTGATCGTGGTCCAGGCGGCGCCGTCGGCCGAGGTCTGGATGGTGAAGTCCTTGGCGTAGGCGGCCTCCCAGCTGAGCACCACCTTGGTGATGGTGGCGCTCGCGCCCAGGTCGACCTGCAGCCACTGCGGGTCGCTGAAGGCGCTGGACCAGCGGGTGCCGGCGTTGCCGTCCACCGCGGCGGAGGCGGACGTGCCCGCGTTCTCCGCCGACGAGGCGGTGGCGGGCTTGCCCTGGGAGATGGGGGTCTCGGCGGCGTCGGCGGAACGCAGCGCGAGACCGGTGATGAAGGTGGCGACGAGCGCGGTGGCGGCGGCGCCGAACGTGATCGTGCGCAGCCGGGATCGGCCCGCGCGTGCGGGTCGGGTGGTCATGAAGCATCCTCCGGGGTCGGCGGGTCGGCCGGGGGCGGAGTCCGGCCGATCTTGCCAGAGAGCGCTCTCTGTGAGGTTCCCACTGTGAACCCCGCACTTGACGCATGTCAATGGCCTGGCACCCGGTTCAAGAAATCGGAGAGCGCTCTCCCAAGACTCTCATTCAGGACACCCGGGGAGAGCGCTCCCCCGACCAGCGCTCTTGCGCGGCGAGGACGTCGTCGCGGTAGCGCAGCGCCCACTGGCCCATCGCGCGCATCGGCTCGAGCAGGGCCTCCCCCGCGACCGTGAGCGCGTAGTCGACCCGGGGCGGCGCCTCCCCGTACACCTGCCGGAAGACGAGGCCGTTGTGCTCCAGCCGCCGCAGCGCGTCGTTGAGCACCTTCGGCCCGATCCCGCCGACGCGCCCCACCAGCGCCCGCGGGCGCATCGGCCCGTAGGCGCCCAGGGTGAGCACCACCACGCTGTCCCAGCGGTTCGCCAGCACCTCGAACGCGATGCGGGCCTGGCAGTCCGCGGTGTACTCGTCGTCCACCCCGCGATTGTGCCCCGCCCGACGCACACCGCCCGGTGTGCATCGGCGCACCTAGCGTTGCCCGGCATGAAGATCGGCATCATCGGTACCGGCTCCATGTCCCAGTCCCTCGGCGGCGCCTGGACCCGCGCCGGCCACGACGTGCGCATCGGCGGCCGGCGCGACGGCACCCTGCGGGCGGCCGCCGCGCACGGCGAGCTCGTGCTCCTGGCGGTCCCGGCCCCGGCCGCCCCGCTCGTCGCCGCCGACCTGGCCGGCACCCTGGCCGGCCGGATCGTGCTCGACTGCACCAACCCGATCGAGCCCGGCCCCGAGGGCCCGATGCTCACCGGCTCGGTCCCGGCGCGGATCGCCGAGGCGGCGCCGGAGGCCGCGGTGGTGAAGGCGTTCAACGTGTGCCACGCGAGCATCTGGACGCTCGACCCGCCGGTGTTCGAGGGCGTCCCGCTGACCGTGCCCTACTGCGCCGCGACCCGGCCGGCGGGCGAGCGCGTCGCCGCGCTGATCGCCTCCATGGGGTGCACGGCGGCCGACTGCGGCGGCCTCGACCGGGCGCCGTACCTGGAGGCGACCGCGGCCCTGGCGATCGGCGTCTGGTTCGCGGGCGGCCCGGTCCGCGCGATCTTCCCGGAGCCCGCCCAGCGCTAGGCCCTCTGCGTCGCCGCCCCGCCGCCCACCGTCGAGGAGGCGCTGCCGGTCGCGTGGGACGAGGAGCGGCCGGGGCTACGAGCGGCGTAGGAGCAGGCGGATCGATCCGTCGGACTGCCGCTCCTCGCCGGCCACCTCGAAGCCGTTGTGCTCGGCGTATTCGAGGGTCGCGGCCCGCCCGTACTCCTGGGTCACCCGCTGCAACCACGGATCGCCGTACTGCGCGCGGTCGAACTCGCTGACGATCGCCTCGAACGTGCCGTCGACGGCGCGCCGGAAGCCGAGGTCGTTGCTCATCCGGCCCAGCTGCGCCCGGCGCACGATCACCTCGGCGCGCTCGGGGCGGGCGTCGCCCTGGTAGCCGTACAGCGTCTGCGCGACGTCGTGCACCTCGGCCTTCTCCAGGCCGACGGCGGCCAGGGCCTTGGCCAGCAGCGCGGGGTCGCGCAGCGCGGTGCGGACGCGGGTGAAGTGCGACATGGGCTCCCCTTACGCGAGGCGGACCACCGGGCGGCGGTCCAGCAGCCAGATCTTGCGGTCGAGGTCGAAGGCGGACACGGTCAGGCGCTTCTGCGAGTCGATGCGGAACTCCAGCAGGAACCGGTCCGCGCCGGCCGTCGCGGGCGGGTCGGCCTCCAGGAACGTCGGGCTGTCCTCGTTGAGCCACAGCGAGCTGCGCTCCTGCCGCTGCTGCGCGCTGACCGGCGCGGCCCGGGCGCCGCCGTCGCGGTCGAACACGATCTCCAGGTCGGCGCTCGCGTCGCGGTAGGTGGCGTGCGCCAGCTCGTAGACGGCCAGCCCGAGGCGGCGCTGGCCGTCGCGCACGCCGCGGATCGTGAGCGACTTGACCGGTTCCTCGGTCGGGTACGCCGTGCCCGCGGCGACCAGTGGCTCGAACTCGTAGCCGCCGGAGCGCTGGTCGACGTGCCGGATCGCGTAGTCGTGCTGGATGTGGTCGTGCAGCTCGCGGCCGCCGGCGATGCCCGCCGCGCCGACCGCGACCGCCTCCAGGGGCCGGTCGAGGTGCAGCACGCCCGGCTCGAACTGCATCCGCAGCAGCTCCTGCACGGCCGGGATCAGGCTCGTGCCGCCGACGAGGAACACCCTGGCCAGCTCGCCCGCCGGGTAGCCGCGCGCGGCGGCCGCGTCGAGCACCCGCCGCAGCGTCCGGTTGACCCGCCCGAGCAGGTCCTCGTCGCGCAGCAGCCGCTCCAGGTCGGCCCGGGTCACCTCGACCGGCCGGGCCGCGCCGGGCACCGCGATGCGGGCCGAGTCGCGGTGGCTCAGCGCCACCTTGGCCGCCTCGGCCTCGGCCAGCACGGCGGCGAACACCTGGTTGTGCCGCACAGGGTCGCGGGGCGCGCCGCCCGAGCGCTCCAGCGCCCAGCGGGCCAGCAGCGCGTCGACGTGGTTGCCGCCCACGTCCGCGCCCGCCTTCGCGACGACCCGCACGCCGGCGCCGCGGCCCGACTCGTCGGGGTCGCGGACCACGACCACGGACACGTCCAGGGTGCCGGCGCCGAAGTCGAAGACGCAGAACGCGTCGCCGGGGCTCATGCGCCCGCCGTAGCCCACCGCGGCCGCCGTCGCCTCGTCCACGACCCGCAGCCGGGCCTGCGGCAGGTCCCGCCCGACCTCGGTGACGAGCCAGTCGCGGTAGGCGTCGAACGTCTCGACCGGCGCGGTGGCCACGATCTCGAGGTCGTCGGCGCCGACGGCCAGGACCGCGAGCGCGGTGACGCCACGCAGGAAGTCGGTCGCGGCCTGCCGCCCGGTGATCTGCCGCCCGCCCACGGTCCGCGGCACGTCGGCGACCCGCCCGGACAGGTTGGACTTCATCGACCGGAAGACGGTCCCGCCGGGGCCGGGGTCGGCGAGCCCTCCGGCGCCGATCGCCGTGGTGACGCGCCCCTCCGAGCCGATCCGGTACCCCACGATCGACGGCACGACCCGCTGCGGGAGCCCCGGCACCGGCTCGCGGACGACGTCGTAGCCGGGCAGCGCGATGGGCTCGGCCCGCTGCCCGGCCGCGTCCCACCCGGCGACCACGGTGTTCGCGGTGCCGAAGTCGATCCCGATGCGCGTGGTCACGCCCGTGCCTGTGCTCGCGGCCACCGCTGCATCGACGCATCCCTCCCCGTGCCGGCGCCTGTCACCAGCATGACACCCGGGCGCTAGGGTGATTGACCGTGCTGCGTGAGCTGATCGCCGACTACTGTCCCGCCGACGCCGACGAGGCGGGTGACGTCGCGCGGGTGCGGGCGTTGCTCGACGGGGGCGGCGACGTCTGGTCGCGGGCGACCCCGCTGCACGTCACCGCGTCCGCGCTGATCGTGGACCCGGCCTCGGGGCGGGTGCTGCTGCGCTGGCACGCGCGGCAGGAGGCGTGGCTGCAGGTCGGCGGGCACGGGGACCCCGGCGAGACCGACCCGGTCGCCGTCGCGCTGCGCGAGGGCGAGGAGGAGACCGGCCTCGCCGACCTCGTCCCCTACCCCGATCCCGCCCGCGCCGAGATCGTGCACGTCGTCGTGGTGCCGGTGAACGCGAAGGGCGACGAGCCGGCGCACGAGCACGCCGACGTGCGGTTCGTGCTGGCCACCGGTACACCCGAAGCGGCCCGGCCGGAGAAGCCCGACGCACCCCTGCGCTGGCTCACCGTGGCCGAGGCGCTCGGCCTCGCCACCGAGCCCAACCTGCGCGAGACGATCGCGCGGGCCGGTCGGCTGCTCACGCCGGTCCGGGAGGCCTGACGCCGAGCGCGATGTCGTCCTCGGCGAGATCGGCGCGCCGGCCCAGGGCCACGTCGGCGTCGAACCGGATGGCCAGGCAGTCGCGCAGCAGCCCCAGCACCCACGCCCGGCCCCGATCGGGCTCCGTGTGCCGGTCGAGGATCTCGAGGTCGCCCGGGGCCAGCCCCGACAGCGGGCGCCCGGCGAGGCGGTAGGCGGCGGGCGGGTCCACGTCGATCGCGTGCTCGGGCCGCAGCCAGTGCCGGGTGACGGCGACGAATCCGGCGGCGGCGCGCGGGTACGGAATCCGCCCCGTCGACCCCTCGATCGGCGGCCGCGGCTCGAACGTCTCCGCGTCGCGCAGGTGCAGCAGCTCCTCGCCGGTGTCCAGCACGAGCGTGCCCCCGTCGAGCGCCTCCAGGTTGCGCGCGAGGGGCACGGCGGCGACGGCCTCCTCGATGAGCTCGCCGCCCGCGATCCGCCACCGGTGCAGGCGGCCCCCGGGCCCGGCCGGCCCGCCGGGCTGGTCGAGCGCGACGAGCCGCCCGTCGCCGGTGAAGGCGATGCCCTCCAGCCGCCCCGCCGGCCACGGCACCGCCCGCGGCTCCCGGCCGTCGGCGTCGAGCAGCACGATCCGGTCCTCGGTCGCGACGGCGATGTGCCGCCCGTCGGGCGCGGCGGCCAGGCGGGTGCCGGGCCCCACGTCGACGACCCGGTCCTCGCCGGCCCGGACGCTCCCGCCCCGGACGCCGAGGACGAGCCGGCCGTCCCCGCCGAGCGCGACCCAGCCGCCGGCGGTGCCGAGGGGTGCGAGGGTGTGGAACAGGCGCCCCGGGTACACCTCCTGCCGGCGCCCGCGCGAGAACAGCACGAGGCCCTGGCCGTCGGCGGCGAGCACGGCGTCGCCGAGGTGCACCATCACGCGCCGGGTGACGCCGACGGCGAGCGCCTCGGTCAGGGTGCGCACGCCGAGGTCGAGGTCGTACTCGTAACGCCCGAGGCCGCCCCGCACCGCGTCGACCAGCCGGTAGCGGTCGGTGCCGAGGCGGTGGAGGATCGCGATGCGGGCCGCCTGGGGGCCGAAGGCGAGGTCGGCGACCTGGCCGCGCACGTCGATGCGGGACGGTCCGGGCAGCGCGGCCACGGCCGAGGCCACCCGCCAGGGCTGCTCGGCGGCGAGACGGTCGAAGAGGGCCGCGTCGGCCCGCACCGCCGGGCGCCAGGAGCCGAAACCGGCGACCGCGGCGGCCGCCTCGGCCAGCGGGAGGTCCCAGACCATCCGGCTGCTGCGCTGCCGGGCCGCGACCACCACCGGCTCGATGTCGCCGGCCCGGGCGAGGGCGGCCAGGAGTCGTCCGCGCCGGGACGGGTCCGCGGCGGACAGGGCCTCGGCGAGCAGGGCGGTGTCGGGGTCGATCGCACGGTACCGCCCCAGCTGCCCGGTCAGGAGGAACAGCGCGGCGGCCGTGACCGCGTCGGCGGGGACGATGTCGTTGCGCGCGCACCAGATCTGCAGGTCCGGGCGGTCCAGGGCGCGCCGGGCGAGCTCCTCCAGGACCTGCGGGTCGCCCGCCTCGAGCACGGCCCTGCGCGCCGCCCGGTTCAGCGCCCGGTTGCCGCCGGCCGCCCGATCCAGCAACGCGTCGCCGAGATACCAGCGGACGAGCCCGCTCATCATCGCCGGCCACCGAGCTCGATGCCGTCGCCGTAGCGCACACGCAGCCAGTCGCGCAGCAGCTCCAGCAGCTCGCGGACGTCGGGCGGCGGGCGGCTCGCGGTGAGGTACTCCTCCAGCACCCCCAGCTCGAACGGCAGCAGCTCGCCGAGGGGCCGCTCGGGCAGCTCGCACAGGTCGACGACCCGCGGCGGCCCGTCCGGCCACGCCACCACGACGACGGGCGGGGCGAGGCGGATGAGGGCGAACGTGGCCCGGTCGAGCCGGTCGGCGTCGGCGGCGGCGAGCAGCCCCAGCAGCGCCGCCCCGGCCGGGCCGCCTGCGAGGCCGCGCGCCGCCTCGGCCGCCCGCGCGACCGGCAGCCCCAGGACGAGCGCCTCGGGGCCGGCGCCGCCCGCCACGAGCGCCGGTTCGACCCCCGCGGCGGCCATGGCGGCGAGGACCGGCCCGCGCTCCGCCAGCCCCGGCATCTCCAGCACCGCCCGCAGCGCGCCGCCGTCGGGGTCGATCGCGTGGTACTGCTGCGCCTGCCCCGTCACCAGCAGCAGCATCGCGGCCACGGGCGGGCTCACCAGGTCGGACGCGTGCTGCGCGCACCAGGCCGCAAGCCCGGGCCGCCCGGGCGCGAGCAGGCACAGCGCCTCCAGCTCGGCCCCGCCGCGCAGCCGGATGCGTTCCCGGGCGGTCTGCGCGATCGGGTGCCCGTCGCCGCGGGCGGCCGCCATGAGCAGCTCGCCGTCGTCGAGCGCCGCGAGGCAGTCGGCCCGCACGGCCGCCCAGAGGCCGGGATCCGGCGACGGTACCGCCAGCAGCGCCCGCCAAATCGCCTCCGTCAGCTCCGCGCCGCCCTCCCGCTCCAGCAACCATCGCAGGGCCACGATCGCGGTGCCGTCCCCGGCCGCGGCCCGTTCCACCGTGCGCCGCCAGGCCGCGTTCACCCGTCCCAGCCGTCCGGGTAGCCCGAGTCGCCCGAGTCGTGCGGGAGGTCCAGCTCCAGGCCGGGGCTGCGCTCGGCGGCGGGGTCGCGGCGGTCGGGGGCGGCCGAGGCGGGCTGGGCTCGGCCCTGGCGCAGCCAGGCGCGCAGGTGCTCGATGACCTCGCGCTGGGAGCGGCTCAGCGGCACCGTGCGCAGCAGGGCCTCGGTGATGTCGGCGGTGCGCACGTCGCGGTTCTCGGCGAAGGCGTGGTACATGGCGTCGATGACGGCCTGCTCCAGCTCGGCGCCGACGAAGCCGTCGGAGATCTGGGCCAGGTGGTGCACGTCGAAGGCCTCGGGGTCGCGGCGGCGCTTGCGCAGGTGCACCGCGATGATCTCCCGCCGCTCCCGCTCGGTCGGCAGGTCGAGGAAGAACACCTCGTCGAACCGGCCGCGGCGCAGCGTCTCGGGCGGCAGCGCGGTCACGTCGTTCGCGGTGGCCACCACGAACACGGGCGCGGTCTTCTCCTGCATCCAGGTCAGGATCGTGCCGAAGACCCGCTGCGAGGTCCCGCCGTCGAGCCCGCCCGCCGCGAGGGCCTTCTCGATCTCGTCGATCCACAGCACGCACGGGGCGACGGTCTCGGCGAGCTGCATCGCCAGGCGCACCCGCTCCTCGCTCTCCCCGACGAGCGAGCCGAACAGCGCGCCGACGTCGAGGCGCAGCAGCGGCAGCCGCCACAGCCCGCAGATCATCTTCGCGGTCAGGCTCTTGCCGGTGCCCGGGATGCCGATCAGCGCGATGCCCTTCGGCGCGGGCAGCCCGTATCTCGTCGCCTCCTCCGAGAACGCCCGCTCGCGCAGGGTGAGCCACCGCTTGAGCGCGTCGAGGCCGCCGACGTCGTCGGTGCTCTCCTCGACGGGGTAGAACTCCAGGGCGCCGCTCTCGCGGACGACGGCCTTCTTCTCCTGCAGGACCGTGTCGATGCCCCGGTCGTCGAGGGCCCCGTCGCGCACGATCGCCTTCGCGAACGCCCGCTTGGCCTGGGCCACGGTCAGCCCCAGGGCCGCCTGCGACAGCTTCGCCCGCCCCGCGCCGCTCAGCGCGGCCCGCACGCCCGCGGTGCCCTCGATGAGCCCGTCGAGCTCATGGCGCAGCTGCGGGGCGGTCGGCAGCGGCAGCTCGACGACCACGGCGTCGTTGCGCAGCTCGACCGGCACCGCCCGGGTCGGCGCGATCACGACGAGGGAGCTGCCGGTGTACACCAGCTGCTGCGCCAGATTCTTGAGCTTGCGGCGGATGCGCGGGTCGCGGCCCCAGAACTCGTGGAAGTCCTTGAGCAGATAGATGTCGCGGCGCTCCGGCGTCTTGTTCGCCAGCTCCTTGATCTTGTCCAGCGCGGTGCCGGGGTCGCCGGTCTCCGGCAGCGGCCGCTGCCCCGCCGGCGGCATGGCCGCGGACGTGAAGTGGTCGGCGACGTCCCACACGATGAGGTCCGCGCCGGGGTCCCGCTCCCGGCGCACGTCGTCGAGGATGTCGACGGCCCGCTGCTCCTCGATCGTGACGAGCACGATGAGCGCGACCCGGGCCCGCAGGTACAGCCGGATCTCGTCCCCGACGCCAGCCATGTCTGTTCCCCCGCCTATCCGATGGTCGGTGCCGCCATGCCCGTGATCGTCAGCGTGCCGTCGGCGCCGACGAGCACCTCGAGGTCGGGCAGCGCTTCGAGCTCCACGCCCCGGTACCGTCCGGTCAGCCACCAGTACGCCTTGTTGGACGACCCGCGCAGCCCGCCGCCGAGGTGCGCCAGGCGCTGATACCGCCCGGCCACGACGAGGTCCGCGTGCGCGACGGCCGCGAGCCGCGCCGGGTCGTCCTCGATCTCGCGCCGCGAGTACCCCGTCAGGATGATCAGCCCGAGCCCGGTCCGCGCCTTGAGCCCGGCCCCGAACGCGGCCACGCCCTCGGCCTGCTGCAGCGGCTCCCCGCCGGTGAGCGTGACGCCCTCGATCGGCAGCGCCTCGGCCATCGCGAGCAGCTCCGCGACGCTCGTGGCCGCCTCCCCGCCCGGGTGCGTGCCCGGATTGAAGCACCCCCCGCACGCCAGCGTGCACCCCTGAACCCAAACGGTCATCCGCTCGCCGGGCCCGTTGGCACGGCTGCGCGGGACGATCGCGTGGACCAGCAGCGACCCGGTCAATGCCAGAGCCGGTTCTGCCGGTCGATCTCGGTCTCGGCCTCGGCCTGCACGTAGGCCTCGGCGGTCAGCTCCTGCGCCTCGACGTCGCCGCCGAGCAGGCTGACGAGCTGATCGGTGTGCTCGACACAGACCATCCCGTCGACGCCGGAGACGTGCATCTCGACCTTGCCGTCGGGCCGGATCACCACATCGACGACCTCGTCTGCCATGCGGTCCATCTTGGCACAGCGGCGCACCCGCTCCCGGCTCGCTTTTCCATGGTGGTGGTCGGCGCGTTCCCGACCGATCCGATCGACCCGACCGATCCGCGGTTCGTCACCACCGCAGGCTCCATCCACGCGATGGCAGGCATTTTGTCGTTCACATGTCTGGCGATCGCCGCGCCCATGCTGGGCCGGCGGGTAGCCGCCGCCACCGGCATCCGGGCGTCGCGCCGGCTCGCGGCCGTGACACCCCTCGGCTACGCGCTGTTCTGGCTCACCGGCTTGCTCGATCACCAACTCGGCGGTCTCTTCGGCGAACGCTCCGCCGCGGGCCTCGGCGAGCGCGTGATGGCCGTCGCGTTCATCGCGTGGCTCCTCGCTGTGTGTTTCGGCATCTGGCGGGGCGGTCAGGCGGCGGCAGCGACCGACAGGACCTGATTCCGTCCCGGCGTCAGTCGTGGGGAGTCCAGCTGACGTTTCGGCCCAGGTACGCGGCGAGGTGATCGGCGGCGCTGGCCTGGTCGGGAACCGGCCGGGCGGGAGCGAACGAGCCGCCAGGCGTTCGGGGCAGCTCTCCGTAGATCTCGTGGACGGTGGCGAGGGTTGTCGCGGCGAGGTCGGGGGCGAGGTCGGTGGGCTGACCAGTTGCTTTGGCCAGATCCCAGCCATGGGCGAGCATCTCTATGCTGACCTGCTCGACGAGCCGCCAACCCGGGGCCGGCCCGTACCGCTGCGTCAGCATGCCGGGCCGGCGGAAGGCGGTCAGCGCCGCTTGAGCCGAGGCGCGAAACGCGGCCACGTGGTTCGCGCCGAGGTGGTCGGCCGTGAAGTCGCTTCGGGGGTTGCCGTCGGCCAGGCTGGTCCACATCAGGTTCTCGTAGACCAGGTGGTCGAGCAGGGTGCGTACGTTCCAGCCGGCGCAGGGTGTGGGGTCATCGAAGCGGTCGGCGGTGACGGTGGCCACGATCGTGTCCACCTCGGCCAGGACCCGGACGTAGGCATCCAGCACTTCTGCCGGGTCGGGCGGGGCGGCGTGCTCGAGCGCGGCGGCGATGCTCGCGGCGCGGACGCCTGGTGCAGGGTTGGCGCGCAGTGCGGTCATCAGCCACTGCCCGGCCGCGGCCAGGCTCGGTCGCACCGGCCAGCCGTTGATGATGCACAGCAGCTGCCAGTACCGTTCCGCGCGCGGGTCCGCGGCGATCTCCAACTGCTCGAGCAGCCGGCTCCGCGCGTGCTCGCCGTCACCACCCGATCGCAGGTCGCTGCCTTCTTGTGTGGGCAGCCAGGCATCGACGATATCGGCCACGATCGAGTCGGCCACCGGCGAGTCCACGGGGATGCCCGCCTCGATCGCGACGGTGACTCGCCGCGCCCAGAAGTCCGTCACCTGCTCGACCGCGCGCACCTCGTGTTCGCCGAACCGGCCGGAGGCGTGTCGCGCGGCGTACTCGGCCATCCTGCGCATCGCGGTGCGCAGCTGCGGATCGTTGAGCATGTCGGCCAGTTCGATCCACGCGTCGACCTGCGCGTCGGTGGGCTCGTCGGGCAGATCCGGGGTGGCGGCCAGCAGTCCCTCCCGGTACCCGGGAACGTCCAGGTCACCCAGCACGTCGCGGATGAACCGGTGAACGATCGCGTTGCGCTGCGCGGCGGACAGCTGGGCCAGCTTTGTCATGACAGCAAGCTCCTCGGTTGTGGAACCACGGTTGGCGACCGAACGCAGCACCGCACGTTGCACGCGCAGGGTGCGTATCTGCACCTCCAGCGCGCTGGCGTGCAGAGCGGCGACATCGGCCATGCTGCGCTCGCCGTCGAGGACACCGCGTATCTGCGCCATGCCCAGCCCAAGATCACGCAGGGTCCGGGCGAGTTCGAGGCGGGCCACCGCTCGTGCGTCGTAGCGCCGGTAACCGGCCGAGCTGCGGCCGGTCGGCGGTACGACGCCGATGTCGGACCAGTGACGGATCAACTTCACCGACAATCCGGTCCGCTCCGCCAACTCGCCGATACTCAACAAGACGGCGTCCTCGTCGGGCATGCCGTCAACCATCGGGTCTCCCACGATAGGAGAGTCAACCCACCACGCGGCCGACACCATGTCTTTTCATCGGCCAAGACACGAAGTCCCGGCCCCGCAGTGCTGGTTACTCGCTGTGATGTGCGCCGGCTAGCCGCCGCGCACCAACGGCGGCTATGAGCGGAATCGTGATCAAGCGCTCTCTGCGACGAGGCGCGCAGCAAAATCGCGTGCGATTCGTGGACGCGGGCATCAGTATGTGCGGTGATGTGGCCATCGCCGTTCTTCGACAAATTGGCGGGTGCGCAGCGGGTCCTCGTCGCCGGGGCCGGCGGCGGCTTCGACGTCTACGCGGGCCTGCCGCTCGCACTCACGCTCATGGATCAGGGGAAGACCGTCCACCTGGCGAACCTGTCGATCGTCAATCTGTACACCCTCGATCGCGAGGTGTGGGTCGAACCGGGCATCGCCAGGATCACCGCCGCAACGCTCGGCGACGACCGCTACTTCCCCGAAGGCACCCTCGCCCGGTGGCTGGCCCGGCACGGGCTACCCGACACCGTCTACGCCCTGCCCCGCACCGGAGTCCGCCCGTTGCGCGCGGCCTACCGGCGGCTGGCCAAGCGACTGGACCTCGACGCCATCGTCCTGGTCGACGGCGGTACCGACATCCTCATGCGCGGGGACGAGGCGGCGCTGGGCACGCCCGTCGAGGATGCGACGAGCCTGGCCGCCGTCAACGGCACACCGGTACCGACCAGGCTGGTGGCTTGCATCGGCTTCGGTGTGGACGCCTACCACGGCGTCAACCACGTCCAGGTCCTAGAGAACATCGCCGCTCTGGAGAGGGCCGGCGGGTACCTCGGCGCGTTCAGTGTCCCGTCACAATGCCGGGAGGCGACCCTCTACCGCGACGCGGTTGCCCACGCCGCCGCGAACACGCCAGGCCGGTCAAGCCTGGTAAACGGCCAGATCGCCGCCGCCCTGGCCGGCGAGAGCGGTGACCTGCCGCTCGACCGGCCGAGCAGGGAGACGCCGTTGTTCGTCAACCCGCTCATGGCCATGTACTTCACCTTCGACCTCCACACCCTGGCGGCACAGTCGCTTTACCTCGACCGGATCCGCGCCACCGACGACATGCTCCAGGTCAGCCACCTCATCGACCGGTACCGCGACGAGGTCACCCCACGCCCCCGGACGCCGTTCCCGCACTGACCAAACCGGGCAGGTCGCGGCAGGAGAGGGTGCTCCGTGTTCGGATGCGAGCGCCCAGACGGAATCAGTGTGGGATGTCGAAGCAGGCGCAACGTTGGAAGGGTCCGGCGGATGGCTGAGATCGATGGGTTGACCAACGCCGAATGCTTGGTACTGGACCCGCTGGACAGCGATACGCCACGGCCGCTTTGGGAGGTCTCCGAGGACTTCGTTGTCTCCGCGGTCGGCGAACCACCGACAAAGGATCAGATCGCTGAGCTCCTTGGACCCGCGCTGGTCTCGTTGGTCTCGTATGGCCTGGTCGAGGTGCGCCGCTTCGCCGACTGGCCCTCCCTCTGGGAGGAGGGTGTTCCCATGGATACCGGTCGCCTCGCGGCCGAGAGCCGGCGTCCCGAGATCTGGTCACGCAGTACGACTCGAGTCGAGGTGCTGGCCGCGAACATCACCGAAGCCGGAATCAGGTGGCTGTAGCCCGCTCCTGCCATCCCGACGATCACGAGTTGGCGTGAAACGTACATCCGCTCATCGGCGCGGCGCTGTCAAGTTCTTGCAGCGATAGTCGAGTTCTTGCATGTGCGTAACGGGCGGGGGTTTGGCAGACTGCCACTTCGCCTGCCTGGTCAAACCATGAGGTGGTGACGATGCTTGACGAAGGTGTCCAGCCCAACGAGGCCACCGTGCCGCTGCTGCCCTGTGTGGTTCCGGAGGAAACCCTGGCCTTCTGGCGCGCCCTGGGCTTCGCCGTGACCTACGAACAGATGAAGCCCTACCTCTACCTGGCGTTCCGGTGGCGCGGATTCGATCTGCACTACACGCGCGCGTCGAGCAACGTGGACCCGTCTCTGGAGAGCACCGGAGGGTGCCTGGTCATGGTCGATGCGGTCGCGCCGTACCACGCGGCGTTCACCGAGGCGATGCGCCGCACGTACGGGAAGGTGCTTGCCAAAGGGCTGCCTCGGATAACGCGGTACCGGTCTGGTGCCTCACGGTTCACCGTCATGGACCCGTCGGGAAACTCGATCATCTTCATCCAGCGGGACGAGCCGACGGAGTTGGAGTACGGCGGCTCCAAGCAGCTCCAAGGGCTCGCCCGGGTTCTCGACAACGCGCGGATCCTGCGCGAGTTCAAGAACGACGACCGGGCCGCCTTCCGGGCCCTGAACTCGGGACTGCGCCGCCACGGCGAAAGCGCACCGGCCGTGCAGCAGGCCGTGGCGCTGGCCGTGCTCATCGAGCTGTCGACGGCGCTGGCGGAGTCGGAACGGGTACCGGAGTGGGGCGCCAGGCTTCGGCGACTGAGCCTGACCACGAAGGAGCGTCGTCAGGTCGAGTCCGCTGTTGCTGACCCCACGCTGCTCGAGCGATGGATGCCCGCCACCGCCTGAGGCACCGGCCACCGTGTGACGCCGATCTCGAACGGACGCGCTGTCATCGGCAGATCCGCGCGCCGAACCGCCGGCTGGGCCGTCACGGTCTGTAGCGCGCGGATCGCGGCAGTTCCGCGATCCGCAGACGGAACCGTGCCCCGTCCGCCGGGCCGCCGGCTCGACTCAGAAGCGGAACTGCGCCACGAGCTGCTGCAGGTGGGCCGCCGTGCGGGCCAGTTCCTGGCTGGCGGCCTGGGTCTCGGTGATGCTGGCCGCGGCCGTCTGGGAGGCCTCGGCGACGCCGTTGATGTTGTCGGCGATCTCGTTGGTGCCGGTCGCGGCCAAGGTGACGTTCCGGCTCATCTCGCCCGTCGTGGCGGTCTGCTCCTCGACGGCGGCGGCGATGGTCGACTGGTACTGGTTGACCCGCTCGATGACCTCCGCGATGCCGTTGATGGACACCCTGGCGGCCTGCGCGTCGGTCTGGATCGCGGCGACCCGGGCCGAGATGTCCTCGGTCGCCTTCGCCGTCTCCTGGGCCAGGTCCTTGACCTCGCTGGCCACCACCGCGAAGCCCTTGCCAGCGTCGCCGGCCCGGGCCGCCTCGATGGTGGCGTTCAAGGCCAGCAGGTTGGTCTGCTCCGCGATCGAGGTGATCAGGTTCAGCACGTTGCCGATCTCCGTCGAGGAGGAGCCCAGCTTTCCCACGGTCTCGTTGGCGTTGCGGGCGTCGCGTACGGCCTGCCCGGCGACCGCGGCGGCCTCGGCGGCGCTGTGCGCGATCTCCTTGATGGAGGCGGCCATCTGCTCGGCGCCGGTCACCACGCTCTGCACGTTGCTGGACACATGCGCCGACGACGCGGCCACCACGCCCGCCTGGGCGCTGGTTTCCTCCGCCGTCGCGGCGATCTGCTCGCTGGTGACCGACAGCTCCTCCGACGACGCGGCGACGCTGCCCGCTGTCTCGGCGACCCCCGCGATCACCTGCCGGGTGCGGCCGGTCGCGGCGTCGAGGGCCTTCGCCATCTGGCCCACCTCGTCGCCCGAGTCCACCTCGGCCACGCGGGTCAGATCGCCCGCGGCCACCGCCGACAGCACCTCGCTCACCCGCCGCAGCGGCCTGGTGATCATGCGGGTGACCCACCAGGCCAGCAGCACCGCGAGCACGATGCCGGCGCCCAGCACGGCGTACAGGACCGTCCGGCCCTGCTGGTAGGTGGAGCGGGCGGCAGCGACGGTGCCCTCGGCCTGGCTCGCCTCCGCCTTGGTCGCGGTGTCCAGCTCGGTCATGGCCTGCGCGGAAAGCGGCGACGTCACCTGCGAGCTGACCTTGACGAAGGTGGCGAAGTCGTTCGCCCGGGCCGCCGGCAGCAGCTGATTGTTCAGGGCGTCGCGGTACTGTCCCCACAGGTCGATGAACCGCCGAACGGCGGCCGGGTCGGCCGCGTTCGGCAGGTACGCCTGGATGTTCGTGTCCACCGCGGCGTCGGCGGTGCGCACCCGCTGCTCGGCCGCGCTCACCGCCGCCGGGTCCGAGGTGAGCGCCACGTCGCGAACGGCGATGCGCACCGTGTTGGCCTGCACCCGGGCCTCGGCCAGGCGCATCGACGGGAGGAGGTTCCCCTCGTTGATGTCCTGCCCGCGCTGGTACGTGCGCGACAGCGCAATGGTGGCGACGACGCCGCCCGCCACCGCGGCGACGACGACGGCCGCGACGGCCGTGTAGATCTTCGTGCCGACCTTGCGGTCGGCGAACCACCGGATCGGCCCAGCGGAACTTGCCATGGACGTACCCTTCGCACGTGTGCCGGGGACGTCACGCTCGCCGCAAGGGCTGCCATAACGCCTGTACACCTAGCGGTCCCGCCGGTCGGCGGCGGCGACGAACCGCAACATCGGAGAACCCCGCATCGACCGTTGCTTGGGGGCACTGATCACGACGATACGACGGCGGGTGACCCGGCGGGGTCGATTCGCGCAAGGCCGATCCGCGGCTCGGGGCGTCACTGCACGTTGGGGTACTGCCCACCGCTGCCCGGCCAACGCCAGGCGGTCAACCCGTTGACGACGGACCGGGCCCGACCAACACGCGACGCCGATCAAGGATCGGCGACCGGCTCGGTGCCTGGGGATGCCGGCGGGTTGCAAATCGAGATGCCGGCATCGTCCGACGGTCCTACCGTCTTCACGGTGAGGCGGACTGTACTGACCTGCGGCGACCTCGGCGGGCCATGTCCCCGCTGCGACGGGGCGATTTCGCTCCATGTCGCCGAGACGGTCGAAGGTGATCGGCTCCTGTGGATTGTCACGTCGCGATGCGTCGATTGCGGCCATGTCGACGAGATGCGCGACCGGCCCGGCGTGTTCGACTTCGACAGCATCGTCAGGCAGACCCTCATCGACCGGGTCGGGCTCACACGGTTGCGAGCCGATCCGGCGGCGAACCGCGGGCTGCGGCTGCGGGCGCTGGCAGTGTTTCGCAAGCGGGGAGCGACGGTCGCGGAGACGGCCGACGCCTGCGCCGCGCTCACCGGCGACGGGCTTGCCGGAACGCCCGCGGAGATGGCGATCCTGGCCGGCCAGCTGGCTGCGGAAGGCATCCAGGTGACGCTCCAACCGTAGAGCTGCGCTCGTACGCGGCACCCGCGGCGGCGAGCAGCAGCCCCGCCGCCGACCGCCGGCGGCAGGTACGACTCGTGCCAGGCGTCCGGCACCGGCACCGTGGACACCAGCTCCGGGCGCCGGGCCGGACAGTGCCGCTCCCCGTCCGCTCCGCCGCCGCGAGCCCGCATCCCCGCACCGTAGCAATGGGTCGCTACGGTCGATGACCGGTACTTCCCACGGAGAGGCGCAGACCGCATGAGCGATGGGCATCGAGCGCTGGCCGAACAGCTGAGCCAGGCCGCGCAGACCCGGTCGGTGACGTTGCGCGACGTCGGGCTGGAGCCCGACTCGTACGATCTGCTGCGCACCGACACCCGGTTCGCCGACGTGGAGCGGCTCGCGCTGCACCACAACCAGCTCGGCGACAGCGGGACCGCGGCATTGGCGGCCAACCCCGCATTGACCGCCGTGACGCACCTGGAGCTGGTCGGCAACGCGGTCGGCCACGACGGCATCCGCGCACTCACCAACAGCCCGCTGCGCACCACCGTGACCCGGCTCGACCTCAGCGGCAACCCGGTGACGCCGGAAGGCTTCGATGCACTGGCTGACGCGTCGATGCCCGCCCTGCGGGAACTGGTACTGCGCAACGTACGCTGCGGCGGGCTGGGCGCACTGTTGCGCGCGGCGGCCCTCGACAGGCTCACCCTGCTCGACCTGTCCGAGAACGACATCGCCGACCACGACCGGGAGTACGCCGACTGGGGCGGCCCGGCGGTCTACACGATCCCGGCCGACGAGGTGTGCGTGGAACTGCGCCTGCGGCTGGGGTACCGCCTGGATTTGTGACGCCGGCGCCTACTCGGCGCAACCGGACGCCTCGGCAAGAACACGCAGCGCGTTGCGGCGCCCCAACTCGGTGGGTTCGGCGGCGGCCCGCTCCCGCAGGAGGTCCACTGTGGATGGATCGACGGGCCACCGGCGGACCAGTGCCTCCCACACGCCGATCCGCACGGAACAGTCCGGGTCGGCGACGGCCCGCTCGCGCAGCATCGAGCGCACTTGCGGGTCGGCCGTCCAACCGGCGGCGAGGGTCTCCAGGCACGCGCGGCGCACCAGCGGCGCCGGATCGTCGAGCGCGCGCTCGCGAACCAGCGCCACCACGCCGGGGCGGTCACGCCACAGGCCGGGACGGTACTCGTACGGCGGCGAATGCGGGGCCGACCCGGCAAGCACGTCGATCGCGCACCGGCGGACCTCCTGGGCCGGGTCCGCGACGGCGCACCGGCGCAGCACCGCTTCGGTGCCGGGCGCGTCGGGCCAGCCGTGGGCCAGCCAGTACGCCGCCTCGTACCGCACCGCGCCGTGTCCGTCCTCGCGCACGCGCCCGCGCACGTGCGCGCCCGCCCGCGGATGGCCCGGCCACAGCCGGGCCAGCGAGTTGACCACCTGCCGGCGCACGTTGTGGTCGGGGTCGGCCACGCCGCGCTCCAGCAGCCACGCAACGGTGCCCGGTTCGTCGCGCCAGCCGCTCGCGTACGCGGCGACGGCCTGGCGGCGAATCCAACCCTCCGGGTCGTCGACCGCCCGGACCCGCACCAGGGGCCGGACCCGCGGATCGGCGGGACGCAGCTGCGCGAGCTGGACGAGCGCGGTACGCCGTAGCCGCCGCTCATCGGCACCGGTCGCCAGCGCGAACAGCCACTCGACCGTCTCCGGCTCCGCACGACCGCGGTGGGCGATGGTTTCGAGCATCGCGTCCCGGACCTCCCCGTCCGGATCGCCAAGGGCGCACTCGCGCAGCAACTCGCGGACGTCGGGGTCGGCGAGCCAGTCGCGAGCCAGGATGCTCAGCGCCCGATGGCGATCCCACGGCTCCTCGGCCAGGAACGCCTCTTCGAGCAGGGCATCCCGCCGCGCGTCCGCGGCCTCGTCCGCATCGCCCACGTACATGAGGGTAATGGCCGCGCAACAGCCGCGAACCGCGCCGACGGCGGGACGCATCGCTGCCGAAGCGGGACCCACGACTGGCGGCTGGTCGGCCGGTGAGACCTGAGCTATGGCTCGATCCGGACCGAATCGCCGGCAATCATTCGCCACTCGGCCACCGCGTCGGGGTGCACGCCGCGGACCACCACCCGGGGGTTCCGGCTGAACACGAGACCGGCCCGCACCGGATACTGCCGCGGCCGCAGCGCCACCAACACGAGCTGGAACAGGCCGTTGCTTAGCGCCGCAGCGCAGAAGGCGACGACGCCCACCTTGAAAACCCATCCTGGCAGCAAGATGCCCGCGAGGATCATCAATACCCAGGTGCCCAACGCCACGAAGTACACGATCCGCTGCTCCCGAACAAGCCGGTCGAATCGCCGGAATCGCGCCGCGTCAGCCGGCCCGATCGGCAGGCGCACCCGGTGTCGACGCGGTGGACCGGCAAACGAGTGGGCGGTCAACTCCACCCGCTCTACCGGCCGTGCCCCGTCGACCAGCGACCGGTCGGGCATCGGTACGTAGCCGTCAGCAACCCTCCAGGACACCTTCACCGATCGATGATCGCTTTTCCTCGGTCGCGGGTCCAGCTCCTTTCCAGCCTGAGCCGGTGCCGTCCGCAGCTAACTCCCAGTGCGCGTCGGACAAAACTCGGCATGCCGACGCGCCGTGTCGGTCCCGCACCGGCATGACCAGGTAGCCCAGCTCGATCCACCAGCCGTCGAGCGTAAGCAGCTCGGACCTCCGCAGTGCATCCTCGCCCTGCTGGGCCACATACTCCTCGCGGGTCAGTGCGAACCACGGCAGCATATCCGGTAGTTCGCGGACCACGCCCGCGGTGAAGAAGGGCGCGGCGCGGAGTCGTTGGATCAGTGGTTGCGCTCGATGCGACCCACGAACGCAAGCACCGGCGTGCCGGCGAACAACGATCCGGCGCCAAGGACAACGCGGTCCAGGACACGGCGAGCAGCGTGCATCGCCATGGACTGGTATGTCGAGTGGTTAATCGTTGGCCGGCACTACGTGGCAGGGCCTGGTCGTTACCGGCCACGGCCGCCGGCGGCGCGCGGTCTACGCGGCGACCGCCACCCGGCCGGCGAGCCGATCGACCGCGGCGAACGCCCCGAACCCGAGCACCCGCACCAGTTCCTCATCGCCCCGCGGCCCGACCGAGCTCCGCCAAGCCGCCACCGCGGACTCGGTCAGCCGATAGGGCGCGAGGGCCGCGAGCAGCGCCAGCCGCGCCCCCGGCCGCTCGTCCTCCGGCACCGCGCCGAGCGCGCTCCCCGGCCAGCCGCCGAGCTCCGGATGCTCGCCCCGCCACCCGGCGACCGCGTCGAGCACCACGGCCCGGGCGGTGTCGCCGAGCAGCGCACCGCCGGCGCGCGCGGCCCGCTCGAACGCCGGCCACGCGGCCGCGACCGGTCCGTCGCCGGCCCACGCCGACGCCGGGCCCGCGCCGGGCTCCAGGAGCGCCAGGCTCTCGCCCGGCGCGATCGTCCGCCGCACGGTGCGGGCCAGGGCGAGGCCGGCCGCGCGGCGGGACGGCGTGCGCAGCACCCCGCCCGGCAGGAGGGAGCCGGGGCGCAGGGCGTCGACCATGCGGTTGATGAAGTGGTTGGCCAGGGCCGTGCCGACGTATTCGGGGGCTTGCGCGGCCGGGAACGGCCACGGGTCGGGCGCCGCCGAGCGGGTCGAGCGGGCCCAGGCGACCAGCGGGTCGGGCGCCTCGCCGCGGGTGATCGCGTCGGCGGTGTCGTGGGAGCCGGTCGCGTGCAGCATCGCGGCGTGCGCGTCGACGCAGAACGGGCAGCGGTTCACCACCGCGACCGCGGCCGCGACCGCCTCCTTGCGGGCCCGCGGGACGGTGCCGGCGAGCATCGACTCGCGCAGCACCGCCCAGAGGGCCGCGTGCAGGTCCGGTGCGGGTGAGAGGTGCGGCGCGAAGAGCGCGCCGAGCTCGCGGGCGGACGCCGAATACACCGCCGCGACCGAGCCGGTGGCGGCGCGCTTCGGGACTGGGGTGACGAACCGGTAGGGCATCGGGCCTCCTTGGTTACGAGGCAATGTTCGCAACGGCGGGCTGCGGTGTCGTCGGACCAGGGTTGTCACTTTCGGGTACTCCCCTGGTCGTACGCATCAGCCCGAGCACCGCCAGACCGCCGGCGAGCGCGATGCCCGCGCCGATGCCGAAGATGCGGTCGAGCCCGTCGGTGAACGCGGCCGCCGACGTTCCGCCGTGCAGCACGTCCCCGGCGCCGGAGGCGAGGACGGCCGCGTAGACGGGCAGCGCGAGCGCGTACCCCAGCTGCCGGAACGTGTTCGACGCGCCGTTGGCCATGCCGGCGCGGGACGCGGGTACCGTCGCCAGGGTCGCCGACGCGATGACCGGCGTGCTCAGCCCGACCCCGACACCGATCACCACGAGCGCGGGCACCACCGCGGACCAGCCCGAGTCCGGCCCGACCAGCAGGCCCAGGGCGTCGCCGGCCGCGACGAGGAGCAGGCCGATGCCGATGCTGTACCGCGCCGGCACCGCATGCAGCAGCCGCCCGCCGGCCCCGGCGACCACGAACGCGACCACCGCCATCGGGGCGAGCACCAGCCCGGCGTCCATCGCGTCGAGGCGCAGCACCGACTGCGCCCACACCGACACGAACACGAGCCCGGCGAACGCCGACGCGGTCAGGGCCGCCGCGCCGAACATGAGCACCGAGAACGCCGGGCGGCGCAGCAGCGACAGGTCGAGCATCGGCTCGCGGCGGCCCCGCTCCAGCAGCACGAACCCGGCCGCGGCGAGCGCCCCGGCGACGAGCGCGCCGATGCTCAGGCGGTCGCGCCAGCCCGCGTCGCCGGCGCGGATCAGGCCGTACACCAGCAGACTCGCCGCCGCCGTGAAGCTCACGACGCCGGGCAGGTCGAGGCGGCCGGCCGCGCGGGGGTTGCGCTCGCCGGTGACGTGCCGGGCGAGCAGCAGCGCCGCGGCCGCCACGGGCAGGTTGACCAGGAAGATCGCGCGCCAGCCGACGTGCTCGGTGAGCAGCCCGCCGAGGATCGGCCCGGCCGCGGCCGCGGCGCCGTTCGCCGCGCCCCAGATGCCGAACGCGACCGAGCGGTCCCGGCCGCGGTAGGCCAGGCCGAGCAGGGCGGCGTTCGTGGCGTACATGGCCGCCGCGCCGAGGCCCTGCACGCCCCGCGCGGCGATGAGCGCGCCGACGCCCGGGGCGAGGCCGCAGGCCAGCGACGCGACGGCGAACACGGCCAGCCCGGCGACGAAGACGCGCCGGTGCCCGAGCCGGTCCGACAGCGCGCCGGCCGCCATGAGCAGGGCGGCGAGGACGAGCACGTACAGGTCGACGGTCCACTGCAGCGCCCCGAACGACGCGTGCAGGTCCCGGGCCAGGGCCGGGGCGGCGACGCTGACGATCGTGATGTCGATCAGCAGCATGAGGGTGCTCAGCGAGACCGCGAGCAGGGGCAGCCATTTGCGCATGACCGGCAGCCTGGCGCGCTTCCCGGCCGGCGACTCGGCCGATGCGCTTTTCGGCGGGATCCGGCACCGCAATACCCTGCGACGGTGGATCCACTCACCTTCGACGAGCTCGACCGCCGCATCGCGCACGCGCTGCAGGTCGACGGCCGGGCGCCATTCAGCCGCATCGGCGAGGTGCTGGGCGCCTCGGACCGGACGGTGGCCAGGCGGTACCGTCGCATGCGCTCGAACGGGCTGCTCCGCGTGGTCGGCCTCCCGCACGCGGCCGCCCTCGGCCACGTCGACTGGCTGGTGCGGATGCGCTGCACGCCCGACGCCGCCCTCCCGGTCGCCACCGCACTCGCCCGCCGCGCCGACACCTCGTGGGTGCACATCATGTCCGGCGGCACCGAGATCTCGTGCGTGACCCGGACCCGCCGCCAGGCCGAGGAGGGCGACCTGCTGCTGCAGAAGCTGCCCCGCTCGCCGAGGGTCACCGCGGTGACCGCCCACTGTGTGCTGCGCGGCGTCGCCGGCCTCGAGGGCTGGCCCGGCCGCACCTCCGCGCTCACCGCCGACGAGATCGCCGCGCTGAGCCCCGAGCCCGCGCCGCCCGTGCCCGTCACCCCGACGCCGGCCGACAACGCGCTGCTCGCCGCCCTCGCCCGGGACGGCCGCGCGGACTTCCCCGCCCTCGCGCGGGCGACGGGGTGGTCGGAGACGACGGTCCGCCGGCGCCTCGAGGAACTGCGCAAGAGCCGGATGCTGTACTTCGACGTCGACGTCGAACCCGCCTCCCTCGGCTACCACGCGGAGGCGATGCTCTGGCTGACCGTCGCCCCTTCCGCGCTGACCCCGGTCACCCGGGCGCTCGCGTCGCATCCGCAGATCGGCTACGCCGCGGCGATCACGGGCCCCGCCAACATCTCGGCCACCGTGCTCTGCCGCGACCTCGACGAGCTGTACGACTACCTGGCCGACCGGGTCGGCGCCCTGCCCGGCGTCACCGCGGCCGAGACGTCCCCGGTCGTGCGCCGCCTCAAGGGCGCGGGCACGCTGCTGGTGCCGTAGCCCCTCCCGGAATAGCCGTCCTGTTCGTCCTCACCTCGACGGGCTTCGCCCCGCACCCCTACCTCGTCGGCGCCGGCTGGCTGTGGGCGGCCCTCATCGCCGCTCGCGAGATCCGGGCAACGCCCGCAGGACCACGCTGAAGGTCGCCGGCTCCGCCCGCAGCACGTACCGCGGCAAAACCCCCGGCCCGCAGGCCGCGCTGCCCAGCCCATGGTGCGCGTGGTCGAGATGCAGATGGATGCGGTCCGTAGCCACCAGGTCCGCCCGGTGCCGGGCCGCGTCCAGGTCCTGCGTCGACCAGCGCCGCGCGGTGAAGTCGATGCGCGGCACACCCTCGACGCGCAGCCCCGTGCCGTCCGGCCCGGTGAGCGTGAGCCACCGGGCGTCGGCCCGGTTGCCGTTCTCCTGCGGCAACACGTACGGCGTGGCCAGGCCGTCCACAGTGGACCGATAGCGCCCGATCAGCGCCGCGGTCCGCGAGTCCGGGTACGCCTCCCCCGGCCCCGCCCCGAACCAGCCGACGTCGCCGAGGTCCGGCGGCAGCTCCAGCCGCACCCCGAGACGCGGGAGCGGCACGTCCCACTCGCCGGTCGGCTCGACGCGGACGGTCAGCTCGGCGCCCCGCTCGACGTGCCGCCACGTGTACCACGTCAGCAACGCCCGGTCCGAGGACGCCGCCGCCACCCGGGTCGCCACCACCACCGCGTCGGGCGTGAGGTCGATCCCGAGCAGCCGGTGCGTCATCCGGTGCAGACCCGCGGCGCGCCACCGGGCGGCGACCGGATCGGGCCCGAGGCGGTCGTTGTCGATCGGCGCCCGCCAGACGTCCAGGACCGGCCCGCGCAGTACGAGGTCCCCGAGCCGCGCCAGCCGCCCGTGCACCGGCTCGAACTCGGCCGCCCCGAACCGGATCACGCCGCCCTCCCGCCGCGGCGCCGATCCCCCGCCGGCGACGGAGAGGGGAGCCTCGCGGAGCTGAACCTGCCCGGCGCCGATCTCGAGGCCGTCCGCGGCGACGGCATGCACCGTCAGCCAGGCCTCGCCAGTGCCCGGCGGCACCGGGCCGACCGGCAGCGCGACCACCTCGGTCTCCCCCGCCGCGACCGCCGGCAGCCGCACCACCCCCTCGGCCGAGGGCACCCCGTCGACCGTCACCGACCAGCGAAGGCCCGCGCCGTCGAGCGAGCGGAAGGCGTACCGGTTGCGCACCGTCACCTCGCCGGGCCGGACGGCGAGCCGGACCGGCGCGTACACGGCGGCCAGCTCGACAAGCCCCGGCGACGGTGTGCGGTCCGGGAAGACGAGCCCGTCGATCACGAAGTTGCCGTCGTGCAGGGGCTCGCCGAAGTCGCCCCCGTAGGCGAAGTCGCCTTCGGGGCGGCGGATGCCGTGGTCGAGCCACTCCCACACGAAGCCGCCCTGGCAGCGCGGATGGCGGTCGAAGAGCTCGTCGTACTCGGCGAGGCCGCCCGGCCCGTTGCCCATCGCGTGCGCGTATTCGCACAGGATGAACGGCAGGTGCGGCACGTGGTCCTCGCCGCGGCCGATCGCGTCCACCTCGGCGTGACTCGCGTACATGCGGCTGTAGACGTCCACGTGGGTGCAGCCGCGGTCGCCCTCGTAGTGCAGCGGCCGGCCCGGGTCCCGCTCGCGGGCCCAGTCCGCCATCAGGCCGAGGTTCGCGCCGACGCCGGCCTCGTTGCCCAGCGACCACATGATGACCGAGGGGTGGTTCTTGTCCCGCTCGACCATCCGCCGCATGCGGTCGACGCAGGCCTCGACGAACCGCGGGTCGTCGCTGGGGTTGCCGCGCCAGCCCACCGTTTCGAAGCCGTGCGTCTCGTAGTCGCACTCGTCGATGACCCAGAAGCCGAGCTCGTCGCACAGGTCGAGCACGTCCGGGTGCGGCGGGTAGTGGCTGGTGCGGATCGCGTTGACGTGGTGGCGCCGCATGAGCTCCAGCTCGGCGCGGACCATCTCGAGCGGCACAACCCGGCCGAGATCGGGGTGGAACTCGTGCCGGTTGACGCCGCGCAGCACGATCCGCCGGCCGTTGACGGTGAGGATGCCGCCGGCGATCGCCACGGTGCGGAACCCGACGCGCAGGGTCGCCGTCTCGGTGGCGGTGGCGACGACGAGCTCGTAGAGCCGCGGTGTCTCGGCGGTCCACGGCTCGACCGGGCCCGCGTCGTGCTCGGCCCCGGTCGGCAGGCCGGCCAGGCCGAGGGCGGGGATGCTCACCGTCGCGTCGGCCGGGCCGTCGACGCGCAGCCGGCCGTGGCCGCCGGGCTCGAAGGTCGCATGGACGAACACGTCGTCGACGCCGCCGGCGGGCCGGGCGAGCAGGGTGACGTCGCGGAAGATGCCGGGCAGCCACCACATGTCCTGGTCTTCGAGGTAGCTGCCGGCCGACCACTGGTGGACGCGCACGGCCAGGACGTTGGTGGCGCCGGGCCGCAGCGCCGCGGTCACGTCGAACTCGGCGGGCAGGCGACTGCCCTGGGTCACCCCCAGCTCGACGCCGTTGAGCCACACCCGCCCGCAGGAGTCGACGCCGTCGAAGCGCAGCCGGGCGCCGAGCCCCTCGAACGCGGCCGGCACCTCGAAGACGAGGCGGTGGTCGCCGGTCGGGTTGTCGGTGGGCACGTGCGGCGGGTCGACCGGGAACGGGTAGACGACGTTCGTGTACGCCGGGCGGCCGTGGCCGTGCATCGGCCAGCTCGACGGCACCGGCAGCGGCGACCAGCCCGAGTCGTCGAAGCCGGGCGCCCAGAACCCGCCGGCCGCCTCGGCCACGCTGGGCGCGAGCCGGAACCGCCAGGTCCCGTTGAGGCTCAGGCGCGGCGCGTCGGTGTCGAACGCGGCGCGCGGCGCGCTGGTGCCGATGGGGCGGCCGAAGCCGGTCAGGTACTCCACCCGGCCACCGTACGCCCGGCCGGACAGGGCCTACGTTGCTCACATGCAGATCAGGCTCCTGGGACCGGTCGACATCGCGGCCGGCGGCGAGATCCGCACCGTCGCCGGGGAGCGCCGCACGGCCGTCCTCGCCGTGCTGGCCCTGGCGCACGGCGAGGTCGTCGGCACCGACCGGCTCGTCGAGGCCGTGTGGGGCGCCGGCCCGCCCGCGACCGCGCTGAACACGCTCCAGCAGCACGTGTCGTATCTGCGCCGCGCCCTCGCCGGGGGCGGCACCATCGCCGCCCGCCCGCCCGGATACGTGCTGCGGGTCGACGGCGACAGCGACGGGGACGCGACCGACGTGGCCCGGGCCGACCGGCTGATCCGCGCCACCGCCGAGGCCGACGACGCCCGCGAGCGGGTCCGCCTGCTGCGCGCCGCCGTCGCGCTGTGGCGCGGCGGGCCGCTGTCCGGCGTCACCGGGCTCGAGGACGACGCGCGACGGCTGCGGACCGTGTGGCTGCGGGCGCAGGTCGCGCTCGCCGAGGACCGGCTGCGGCTGGGCGAGCACGCGGGAGTGGTGGCGGACCTGGAGCGGCTCGCCGCGGACCACCCGCTCGACGAACGGCTGCATGGGCTGCTCATGCTGGCGCAGTACCGATGCGGAGACCAACCGGCCGCCCTCCGCACCGCCCGCCGGCTGCGGGACACCCTCGGCGCCGATCTCGGGCTCGATCCCGGCCAGCCGATCCGCGACCTGGAGGCGGCGATCGGGCGCCACGACCCCGCGCTCAGCGCCGGGACCGCCCCCGCCGCCGCGCCCGTGCCGGCCCCGGCCCAGCTGCCGCCGGCCGTGCGCGGGTTCAGCGGCCGCGCCGCCGAGCTCGCCGGACTGGACCGGGCCGCGGCTCGGGGCGGTCCGGCGGTGTGTGCCGTCACCGGCCCGCCGGGCGTGGGCAAGACCAGCCTCGCCGTGCACTGGGCGCAGGGGGCCGCGGACCGGTACCCGGACGGCCAGCTGTACGTGAACCTGCGCGGTTTCGATCCGCGCGGCGCCGCCACCGAGCCGGCCGAGGCCCTGCGCGGCTTTCTCACCGCCCTGCACGGGCCGGAGACGCTGCCCGACGAGCCGGACGAGCTCGCCGCCCGGTTCCGGGCCGCCGTCGCCGGGCGGCGGCTGCTCGTGGTGCTCGACAACGCCCGCGACGCCGAGCAGGTGCGCCCGCTGCTGCCGGGGGCCGAGCAGTCCGTGACGCTGGTGACGAGCCGGACCGGCCTCAGCCTGCCGGGCGCCCACGCGGCGCCCCTTGGGCTGCTCGACGACGACGCGGCCCGGGACCTGCTGGCCGGGCGGCTGGGCCGGGACCGCCTGCGGGCCGAACCGGACGCGGTCGAGGAGATCATCGCCCGCTGTGCGCGGCTGCCGCTGGCCCTGGCGATCGCGGCGGCGCAGGTGGCGACCCGCCCCGGGGTGTCGCTCGCGGACCAGGCGGCCCAGCTGCGAGCGGCCGGGGGCGGGCTGGACGCGCTCGACGGCGGCGACCCGGCCACCGACGTGCGGGCGGTGTTCTCGTGGTCGTACCGCGCGCTGCGTCCCGCCTCCGCGCGGCTCTTCCGCCTGCTGGGCCTGCACCCGGGCCCGGACCTGACCTCGCCCGGCGCCGCGAGCCTCGCGGGCGAGCCGCTGGAACGCACCCAGGCGCGGCTGCGGGAGCTGTTGCACGCGAACCTGCTCGCCGAGCCGGTGCCGGGGCGGTACGCGCTGCACGACCTGCTGCGCGCGTACGCCGCCCGGCTCGCGCACGCCGAGGACCCGGCCGCGGACCGGCGCGCCGCGGTCCACCGGGTCCTCGACCACCTGCTGCACACCGCGCACACCGCGGCGCTGGCCGTCGACCCGGGCCGCCGGCCGCTGCACCCGCCCGAGCCGGTGCCGGGGCTGACCGTCCCGCGCATCGGCGACCCGGACCGGGCCCTGGGCTGGTTCGAGGCCAACCATCGGGTGCTGACCGCGGCGGTGCGGCTCGCCGCCGACGAGGGCTTCGACGTGCACGCCTGGCAGCTGCCGTGGACGATGACGACGTACCTCGACTGGCGCGGCCACCGCCCGGAGCTCATCGCCGCGCAGACGGCCGCGCTCGGCGTCATGCGCCGCATCGGGGAGGTGCCCGGCAGCGCCAACGCCCACCGCGAGATCGGCCGGGTCCTGCACCGCCTGGGGCGCCGGGACGAGGGCGCCGAGCATCTCGCCGAGTCCGTGCGCCTCTACGCGCAGCTGGGCGACACGATCGGGGAGGCGCGGGCGCGGTACAGCTGGGGCCTGCTCCTGACCGGCCTGGAGCGCCACGCGGAGGCGATGGAGGAGCTCGGCCGGACGCTGGCCCTCGCGGAGGCGGCCGGGGACCTGCTCTGGCAGGGCCGCACGCTGAACGCGCTGTCCTGGTCGCGGGTGCAGACGGGCGACCTGGCGGGGGCCCTCGACCACGGGGCCCGGTCGCAGGCGTTGCTGCAGCGGGCCGGCGACCGCCACGGCGAGGCGTTCGCGTGGAACACCAACGCGGAGATCCATCACCGTCTCGGCGACTACGCCCGGGCGACCCGCGCGCACCGGCAGGCGATCCGGCTCATGCACGACTTCGGCGACCGGGCCTCCCACGCCCGGATGCTCGTCGAGCTCGGCGAGACCCGCCTGGCCGCCGGGGACCGCCCGGGCACTGTGGAGGCCTGGCGACAGGCGCTGCGACTGTACGAGCAGCTGGGCGACCCCGCCGCCGGACCGGCCCGGCAGCGGCTCGACGACCTCACGGCGCGGCCGCGCGACGGTGCGTGACGCGGCGGCGTGTCACCGGGCGTCGCGCGGCCCGGTGCGGGCGGCGAGCACGGCCAGGATGCCGCGCCGCAGCCGGCGGGACACGCCCGGCAGGTTCGTCAGGTCGCGTACCTCCTCGCCGGAGAGCTCGGGCCGCGCGGCGAGGGCGAGCAGCGCGGCGTGGGTCCGCTCGACCGCCGCGCCGAGCCGCCGCGCCGCCTCCTGCCGCACCTGCAGCAGCAGCGCGCGGTCGGCGCCGGGGTGCTGGGCGAGCAGCCGCAGCACCCGGTGGATGTCGTAGTCGTCGTAGCCGCCGGCTTCCCACACGAGCCGCAGGGCGGGCAGGTCCGCGTTGGGGTGCGCGGCGACGGCGGCGCGGACGAACACGTACTCGCTCGCGGCCAGCTCACGCACGATCGGCGCGGGAAGGCCCGGGTCGCGGGCCAGGCGCGCGTAGTCGGCCGGCGACCGGTCGTGCGCGGGCAGCAGCGACTCGAGATCCATCCTGGCATCGTGGCACCCCACGCCGCAGGCGCAACGGCATTGCGCGCGATCGGCCGCGCGCCCGGGCCGGTGTGCCCGCCGGGGCGCGTCCGGCTCCTGTCATGATGTCGCGCATGGCTGACTCGGCTGTGCTCACGATCGTCTACGCGCCCGGGGACGCGGCGCACGTCGACGCGGTGCGGGACCTCTGGATTCTGGTCCGGGCGGCCGGCTTCGACGCGCGGCTCGAGGCCCGCGACGGCGCCGACGCCGACGCCGTGGTGCTCGAGGTGGGCGACGAGCGGCGCGCGATCGTGAAGGTCGGCGACGAGGAGCTCGCGTGGCTGCGCGCGCGCCGCGCGGCCGAGACGGTCAGCCACGAGCTGCGGCTCGCCGTGGCGGTGGAGGGCAGCCGGGTCCGGTGCGCCGTCACGCTCGCCGGCGAGCTCGTGTGCGAGCGCGACGAGCCGCTGCCGTTCGGCCGGGACGAGGTGTGGGACCTGCTGGACCTGCCCGACGCCGAGGCGCGGCTCGCGCGGCTCGGGCAGCGGCTGAGCCGGGCGCTGTTCGACGCGGACGCGCTGGACTACGTGACCGTCCTGCTCACCGCCGGCGTCGGCGGCACCGTGCTCGACGTCGTCGTCGAGGCGGACGGGCCCGCGCACGAGCTGCCGTTCGAGCTGCTGCGGCTCACCGATCAGCGGGTGCTCGTCGCCGTCGACGGGGTGCGGCTGACGCGGATGGTCACCGGCGTGCGGGTACCGCGGCATCCGGCGTCACCCGGGCCGCTGAAGATCCTCGTGGCGGTCGGGGCGCCCGAGCGCACCGGCAACCCGCCGCTGGACGTCGAGGCGGAGATGCAGGCGATCGTGTCCGTCGTCGGCGGGGTCGGGCGCGCGGAGATCACGATCCTCGAGGTCGCCGGGGTCGCGGAGATCGCCGAGGCGCTGCGCCGCGACGCCTACCACGTGCTGCACCTGTCCGCGCACGGCTCGCCGTACGGCGTGGAGCTCGAGGACCGCGACGGCAACGCGGTCGACGTGCGCGCCGAGGATCTTGTGCGCGCGCTGCGCAGGGGCGGCCGTCCGCTGCCGCTCATCGTGCTGTCCAGCTGCGGCGGGGCCGCCGACGCCGACGCCGGGCTGGCCGTGACCCTGCTGCGGCACGGCGCCGATCGCGTGCTGGCGATGCAGACGTCGATCACCGACTGGTACGCGACGCGCCTGCTCACCGGCGTGTACCGCGCGCTCGCCGAGAACAACGCGACCGTCGCCGCGGCCGTGGCGCGGGCGCGGGCCGAGCTGTTCGACGCCACGGCCGGGGCTCAGCCGCCGAAGCGCCCCGAGTACGCGGTGCCGGCGCTGTTCGCCGCGTCCGACGGGCCCCTGTGGGACGGCGCGGCACCGGCGGTACACCTGGAAAATCCGACGGATCTGCCGACCGGCGCGGGCGTGCGCGAGCTGCTGCTCGGGGACCTGGTCGGGCGGCGCGGGCTGCTGCGCGTGGTGACCCAGACGCTGCGCGACGAGATCGTCGCCGCGCCGCTGGTCAACGGCGTCGTGCTCACCGGGCCGGCCGGGATCGGCAAGACGGCGCTGGCGGGACGGGTGGCGGGCCGGCTGCGCGACGACGCCGACCCGTGGGCGATCGTCGTGCACGTCGGCGCGTGGAACCCGCCGCGGCTGTTCGAGGACCTCGCCGCGGCCGGTGTCGGCGTGAGCGACCCCGACGAGCTGGCCGAGGCGCTGCACGCGCGGCGGATTCTGCTCGTCTTCGACGATTTCGAGCAGAACCTGACCGTCGGCGGTGACGCGTTCGCCGACCCGGGCTTCGGCGAGGTGTTCGCGACCCTCGCCGCTGCCGCCGAGCGCGGCAAGATCCTGGTGACGAGCCGCTATCCGGTGCCGGGAGCGCCCGCGCTGTCCCGGGTGGACGTCGGCCCGCTCAGCAACGCCGAACTGGTCCGGCTCATGCTGCGCCTGCCCGGCCTGCGCGAGCTGTCCACCGAGGACATGGTGCTCATCATGGAGACGGTCGGCGGGCACCCGCGGCTCGTCGAGTTCGTCGACGCGCTGCTGCACGGCGGCGCGCGCCTGCCGGAGGTGACCGAGCGCCTGCGCACGCTGAGCAGCAACGAACAGGTCGAACGCGCGGGCGCGTCCGAGGCGGCCCGCAAGGCGGTCGCGCTCGGCGCGCAGGACGTGCTGCTGACCGAGCTGCTCGACCTCGCCGGCGCCGGCGCCCGCGAGACGCTGCTGCAGGTGGCGGTGTCCCGGATCGCGATGAGCACCGAGGACCTCGCCTTCGCGGCGCTCGGAAGCGAACCGTCCACTGAGGACACCGCGGCGATCGCCGCGCACCTCGACCGGCTCCGCGACCTGACCCTCGTCCGCGTGTCCGACGACGGCGCGGTCGTCGAGCCCTGGCTGCGCGAGGCGCTCACGAAGGCGCAGGGCGACCGGCTGGCCGAACGCCACACGCGCGCGGCGGCCGCTTGCCGGCGGCTCGTCGACGCGGACCGGGCGGACTTCGCGACCGCGCTCGAGGGGGTGTACCACCTCAGCGGCGACGACCTCGCCGACTTCGCCGGCGCGGTGCTGCCGAAGCTCTCCGGCGAGGTGTCGGTCGCGGCGTTGCTCGGCGACGTGACCGAGCGGTTGCCGGCCCGGCATCCGGCGTACCTGTCGCTGCTCACCCGCGAGCGCGACGCCCTCGAGGCCACGGGCAGCACCGCCGCGGCCGCCGAGAAGGGCGAGGAGGCGGTCGCGATCACCGGCCGCGCCGCCCGGGCCGAGCCCGACGACGCCGGCGCGCAGATCTCGCTCAGCGCCGCCCTCGACAGCCAGGGCCGGCTGCTGCACCGCCTCGGCCGCCTCGCCGACGCCCGCCGCGCCTACGAGCGCGCGCTGGAGATCGACACCCGGCTCGCCGCGGCCGACCCCGACGACCTGCAGCTGCGGCGCAACGTCGGCCTGAGCCAGCTCAAGCTCGTGCGCGTCGCGCTGGACGACTCCGACCCGGACCGGGCCCGCGCGGCGGCCGCCGAGTCGCTGCGCATCCGCCGCGAGCTGGCCGCGACCGACCCGCAGAACGGGTCGTTGCAGTGGGATCTGGCGGTCTGCCTCGGTACCGTCGCCGAAACGACCGGACCCGAACAGGCCCGGCCGTTGCTGGAGGAGGCGCTCGGCGTCTGGCGGCAGCTCGCCTCCGGCGATCCGGACAACGGCTCGCTGCAGTCGAACCTGTTCGACTGCCTGTACGCGCTCGCGGACCTGGACGCCGAGCACTTCCGCGACCTCACGATGGAAGCGGCGGCGATCGCGGACCGGCTCACCGACGCGGACTCCGGCAACACCGGCTTCCAGCGCAAACTCCTGCGGTCGTACTGGCGCCTCGGCGACATGGACCTGCGCGCCGGCGACCTGGCCTGCGCCGCGGGGCACTTCGCGGGCGCGATGACCCTCGCGCAGCGGCTCGCCGGCGACGACACCGGCAGCGTCGACGCGCAGCGGGACCTGGCCACCGCGTTCCGGCGGCAGGCCGACTACGCGCTCGCGAACTCCCGGCCGGAGGAGGTCCGCGGGCACCTCGAACGATCGACCGAGGTCACCGAGGCGCTCGTGCACCGCTTCCCGCGCACCGGCGCCCTGCACCGCGACCTCGCCGAGTCCCGCGAGCGCCTCGGCGACTGGCTGCGCGACACCGGCGACCCGGTGCTCGCGCGCGCCCTCTACCGCCTCGCCCTCGCCAGCCGGCGCCGCCGCGCGGTCCTCGACCCCGAGGACACCGCGTCGCGCCTGGCCCAGGCCGAGGTCCACGCGCGCATCGCCGCGCTGGACGAGGCGGCCGGCCATCGGGGCCGCGCGCGCCGGCAGTGGCAGGAGGCCGCCGAACTCGCCCGGGTCCTCGAGGCCGGGAACCGGATGTCGTACTTCGAGCAGCGCCTGGCCGCCACGTCCTGACCCCGCCCGGCGGCGTTCACCCCTCCGCCAGCCGCGCCCTCTCCCCGTGCGGCAGCGGCCCGACGTCCGGGAACGACCCGTCCCCGAACAGCACCCGGGCCGCCGCCGCCCGCCCGGCCCGGCCCCGCATCCCCGCGACCGCCGCCTCCACCAGCGCCGCCGAGCGCAGCCCGCCGAACGCCCGCCGCAGCAGCAGCCGCCCCCAGAACCGGGATCGCAGCAGGCCGCCGTCGTACCGCCGCAGCACCCCCTCGTCCCCGCTGCGCACATACGCCCCGGCGACCGCCGCGGCCAGCTCCGACAGCCGCAGGCAGGGATCGAGCCCGCCCGCGGTCAGCGGCGACACGGCCCCGGCGGCGTCACCGACGAGCAGCCCGCCCGGGCACGCCAGCCGCCGCAGCACCCCGCCGACGGGAATCGGCCCGCCCCGCCGCTCGACCGGCCCCGCCACCTCCGCCCGCCCGGGCGCGTCGCCCGCGAACTCGTCGAGCAGGTGCCGCACACCCTTGCCCATCAGGCGCGCGTACCCCGCCACGCCGACGTGCGCGTGCCGCCCGTCGTCGATGACCCACCCGAGGTACCCGGGCGCGACCCGCGGATCGAGCACGCAGTGGAACGTCGGCGTCTGCCCGAGCCCGGCGACCGGATGGACGATCTCGGCACCCACCAGCATCCGCCGGTTGACGTCGAGCCCGAGGTCCCGCGCGACCCGGGAACGGGCCCCGTCCGCGCCCACGAGGAACCGCGCGTGCACCGGCTCCCGCCCGTGCAGCCGGACCAGGCCGTTCGCGGACCCGTCGTACCGCGTCCCGAGCCAGACCGAGGCGCCCGCGGACTCCGCCTCCCGCCGCGCGTGCTCGTACACGCCGGGCATGTCGGCCACCCGGTACTCGTCCCGGTCGCTCGTGAGCCGGACGGGCCGCCGGCGGGACGGCGGATAGAGCACCACGTCCCGCACTCCGGGCCCGAGCAGGTGCTCGGGCAGCGCGAAGTCCTCGAGCGTGCGCCGCACGAAGATCCCTGTCGTGCGGACCCCGGCCGCCAGCGACCGCCGCTTGTCGACCACCACGACATCGAGCCCCTGCCGCGCGAGCAGCCGCGCGACATGCAGGCCCGCAAGGCCCGCCCCGACGACCAGCACATCGATGCTTTGCACGCACTCGACGCTAGGCCGCGGGGCGCCCGGATCCGCGTCCGTGCACCGAACCTCCCCGACACCTGCACACCCGGGGGCGTTTCAGCTCCGGCGCGTCTCAGCTCCCGGGCGTCTCAGCTGCGGGGCGTCTCAGCTGCGGGGCGCTTCAGCTGCGGTGTGCGATGCCCCAGCGGGGACGGTCCTGCGGCGGCGGAGTCAGGTCGTCAGGGAGGTTGCTGAACGTGGCGGAGTCGTCCACCGGGGCGTAGCCGGGCAGGGTGCAGCCGTACACGCGCGGGGTGTTCGCGGAGACGCCGTGGTACACCCCGAAGCCCACGTCCACCGCGAGCGCCGCCGCGACCAGGCGGTTCAGGTCGCCCGGGCTCAGCCAGCCGCCGCGCCAGCTCGCCGCGAGCGGGCGCTCGGCCACGCCGCCCAGCCGCAGGCACACCGTCGACAGCCCCCACACGTCGGCGTAGCACCGGGCCAGCTGCTCGCCGAGGACCTTGCCGGCGCCATAGGGGCAGCAGGCGTACGGCGGCAGGTCCTCCGGCACGAACGTCCTCCCGGCGTCGACGTGCCCGGCCATCGCGTGCAGCGAAGACGCCAGCACGACCCGCCGCACCCCGTGGGCCACGGCGGCATCGAGCACATTCGCAACGACGTCGGCGTTCGACACGCGCAGTCCCGCCCACGGCGTGTTCGGATCGGCGTTGCCGGCGAGATGCACGACCGCGTCGGCCCCGGCGATGACCTCGCGGGCGAACCCGGCGTCGGCGAGGTCCCCGGTGACGATCCCGCCCTGTGCCGCGCTCCCGTCCCCTGCCGCGCTCCCGTCCCGTGCTTGTGCCGCGCTCCCGTCCTGTGCCTTTGCCGCGCTCCCGTCCCGTCCCGTGCCGCGCTCCCGTGCCTGTGCCGCGCTCACGTCCCGTGCCCGTGCCGCGCTCCCGTCCCGTGCCGCGAGGTCGGTCCGTGCCGCGAGGTCGGTCCGTGCCGCGAGGTCGGTCCGTGCGGCGAGGTCGGTCCGCCGGACGTCCCCGTCGAGCCGCAGCCGCCCCGCGACTCCCCCGGCCGCACCGGTGATCACGATCATGCCCCGACCCTACGGGACCCCGGCCCGCCCGGCATCGCGGTGGCTGCGGCACCATGGAACCGTGATCAGCGTCGAACTGGCCATCGAGCTGCGCGAGGCCGGCCTGCGGTGGCACCCCGCCCCGGGCGACCGCTTCGCCATCCCGGACCGGGGCCTGGACGACCAGGCCTTCGTCCTCAGCGACATGATCATCCAGCTGCACGACCTGCCCGGCGGCGAGGCGGTAATCGGCTTCAACGGCACCACCGAGTGGGCGCTGGACGACGTCGAGCGGGACGAGGCCGTCTGGCTGCCGCACGAGCATCAGCTGCGCGAGCTGCTCGGCCCCGGCTTCCGGGCCCTGGAGCGCTCCGGCGACGGCTGGCGCGTGACCGTGTCGGACCGGCCGGACTCGTTCGGCGCCTCGCCCGAGGACGCGTACGCCCTGGCGCTCCTGCGCGTGCTGCGCGCGGGATGAGCGGCGCTGCTGCGCGTGTTGCGCGCCCGATGAACCGCGGGGTGCGCGTGCTGCGCGCGGGATGAGCGGCGCCGCTGCGCGTGCTGCGCGCCTCCTGCGCGCCTCCTGCGCGTGCTGCGCGCGGCATGAACGGCGCTGCTGCGCGTGCTGCACGCGATGCACGGCGCCGCTGCGCGCGGCATGAACCGATCCGCCGGACGCCGAGTGCGCGGGCGGCGGGTAGCCTTGGCCGCGTGGATCTTCCCGATGGGCTGCGCGACCTACTGGAGCGCAACAGTCTCTGCTACCTGACCACGCTCATGCCCGACGGCTCGCCGCAGATCACCCAGACCTGGGCAGACACCGACGGCAAGCATGTGCTGATCAACACCGTCCGCGGGCACCAGAAGGTGCGCAACATCGAGCGCGACGCGCGCGTCGCCGTGGCGATCGGCGACCCGGACGAGTCGCGGCGCTACTTCCAGGTCCGCGGGCGCGTCGTCGCGGTCACCGAGGAGGGGGCGGCCGAGCACATCGAGGTGCTGGCCCAGCGCTACCTCGGCGGGCCGTACCCGTGGTTCGGCGGCCGCGACCAGGTCCGCCTCCTCGTGACCATCGAGCCGGAGCACATCACCGGTCAGTGACCGCCGCCCACACCCCACCGCGACCGCGGCCGGGCCCGCGCGGTCCCCCCCGACCGCACCTGCCCGGCCGCGCGCAACCACCTCGCGGCCTCGCGCGCGAACGCACACGACGAATGCGCGAACGCCCTACCGACGGCCCCCCAACGACCGCGCGAGTCGACACCGCGCGGACCCGACCAGCGGCACGTGTCCGACACTGCGCGGACCCGACGGCTGCTCACGTCCGACACCGCGCGAACCGACACCGCGCGGACCCGACCAGCGGCTCGTGTCCGACACTGCGCGGACCCGACCGGCTGCTCACGTCCGACACCGCGCGAACCGACACCGCGCGGACCCGCCCAGCCGCGCACGTCCGACACCGCGCGGACTCGACCGGCAGGCCGCGCGCTCAGCCCACGGCGACCGCTTCCGTCCCGGCCGCCACGACCTCGGCCGGGAACGGCGCGCCGCGGGGTGCGAGCGTTCCGCGCACGACGAACATGCCGCCGCGCGCCTCGGGACGCCAGCCGTGCTCGAGCGCGTACTCGACGATGGCGCGCACATCCTTCGGCGTCGCGAAGCACGACTCGTCCGGCTCCGCCGGCTGCAGGTGCGCCTGCAGCACGCGGCCGGTCTTGCCGCCGCCCCACACGCGGACGCGAACCGTGCGGTGCAGGCCGCCGCCGGCGACCGGGACGTACCAGACCGCGGCTCGCCACAGGAAGTCCCGCGGGCCGAGGTGCAGCGTGCGTAGCTTGTGCATGGGTACCCCTTCTCCGGCGGCGCTCCACAGTGGATGGATATCTCGGTACCCGGGGAGGGATTCGAACCCCCAACACGTCGGGTCTGAGCCGACGGCCTCTACCTTTGGGCTACCCGGGCGGGGTGTGCCGTGCCGCGTGGACGACGGGAGCCAGCGGGGAGACTCGAACTCCCTCCTCCGGGTTACGAATCCGGTGCACCACCGGTCGTGCTGCGCTGGCATCAGGCTGAAGTTCTCGTTGTCGTCACGTCTGCTGGGGACCCAGGATTCGAACCTGGACCGGCTGGTTCAGAGCCAGCCATGCTGCCGGTTACACCAATCCCCAACGGTGCCGACCGGCCTCCGGGCCGGCGCACGACGAGTGGACGACGGGATTCGAACCCGCGGCCTTCGCCTTGGCAAGGCGATGCGCTACCGCTGCGCCACGTCCACACAGGAGCGTCCCGCGCTCCTCGAACCATCGGCGGGAGTCGAACCCGCTACTCTTGGGTGGAAGCCAAGCATGTCACCGTGGACACCCCGATGGCCTGGTAGCGAGTAGGGGAGTCGAACCCCTGTTTCCGCGCTGAGAACGCGGCGGCCTGACCGCTGGCCGAACCCGCCAAGCAAAACCCGCGTCCCGTCCCGGAGCCGAAGCGCCGGGAGGGCACGAGATCCATCCGCTGTGGAGTTGTCAACGAACAGCGTTGCGCAGGGGCGACAGGATTCGAACCTGCAACCGTCGGTTTTGGAGACCGATGCTCAGCCAGTTGAGCTACGCCCCTCTGCGGTACGAAAAAGCCGCCCGGTCCCTGTGCGGGGCGGGCGGCTGAGAGCGGCTCTCGTTCGAGCTCTACCCTCGCCACCGTCCCGGCCACCCGGCGCCCGTGAGCAGGCCGGCACCCAGCAGCTGCTGCTGCCCGGTCTCGGTTCCCGTCCACGTCGTCATCGCTGCGGCCTCTCGGTGTGTGCCTCGTTCGCTTACATGGACGACGATACGCAGCGGGGCCGAAGGCGGGCAACGCAATATCTGCGTAAGGTGCTGGGCATGGGGGGCGACGGGTACACGGCACGCCTGGCACCGAAGTGGCGCCGCCTGCTCGTGATCGGCTCGGTGGCCGTGTCGGCGCCGATGCTGTCGTTCGAGCCGGCGGTGCTCGGGGCGGTCGGGGCGCGTGTCGTGGCCGTCGTGCTGATGGCGGTACAGGCGGCGGCTTTGTTCTGGCTCGATGCGCGGCCGCGTGGTGCGGCGGCGATCGTGCTCGCGGCCGGTGCCGGGTTTCAGGTGCTCTTTCCGGCGTTCGGGCCGGGGGTCGCGTTCGTGGTGCTGTGCACCTGCGCGTGGATGCGCCCGGCCGCGGAGTCGCTGTGGCTGCTCGGGCTCGCCGTGGTGGCCGTGTGCGGGCCGGCGCTGGTGCAGCAGCGGTGGCTGCCGGCCGGCCTGTGGCTCGTGGCGTGCCTGCTGGCGTGGAGCTGGGGCGCGCAGGCGCGGGCGCGTGGGGCGCGGCGGGTGGCGGAGCGGCGGCAGGCGGCGCTGGAGGAGCGGGCGCGGATCGCGCGGGAGCTGCACGACGTGCTCTCGCACACGGTGTCGGTGATGGTGGTGCAGGCGGCCGCGGCCGACGACATCTTCGAGGTGAACCCGGCCAAGGCGCGGGAGGCGGTGCGCCGCACCGAGGAGGCCGGGCGGCAGGCCCTCGCGGAGCTGCGATGGTTCCTGCGTACCGTGCGCGAGGACGACGGCGCCGAGGGCTCGCCGCAGCCGTCGCTGGACGACCTCGAGCGGCTGGCCGAGTCGGTGCGCGGGGCGGGGCTGGCGGTCGAGGTGGTGCGGGAGGGCTCGGGTCCGGTGCCCACGGCGGTGCAGCTCGGGGCGTACCGCATCGTGCAGGAGGCGCTCACGAACGCGCTGCGCCACGCGCAGGGTTCCACGGCGATCGTCCGGGTTCGGATCGATGGGGAGGCACTGGTGGTACACGTGCGGGATGACGGCAACGCGGGAGCCTCCCCGTCCGCGAACCGGGGCAGCGGGCAGGGCCTGGCGGGCATGCGGGAGCGGGCGAGCCTGCTCGGGGGGACGTTCAGCGCGGGGCCGCATCCGGACGGCGGGTTCCGGGTGGAGGCGCGGCTGCCGATCGGCGCGGCATCGGGAGGAGCGGCGTGACGATCAGGGTGCTCATCGCGGACGACCAGGCGCTCGTCCGCTCCGGATTCCGGATGATCATCGAGGCGCGCGACGACCTCGAGGTCGTCGGGGAGGCCGGCGACGGCGCGGAGGCGGTGCGGCTCGCGGCGCAGACGGCGCCGGACGTGGTGCTCATGGACGTGCGGATGCCGGGCATGGACGGGGTCACGGCGACCGGGCGGCTGACCGCGGCCGGGCCGGCGCCGCGGGTCATCATCCTCACGACGTACGACCTCGACGAGACGCTCTATGCGGCGCTGCGCGCGGGGGCGAGCGGGTTCCTGCTCAAGGACGTCCGGCCGGCGGAGCTGGTGGAGGCGATCCGGGTCGTGGCGCGCGGGGAGGCGCTGCTGGCGCCGACGGCGACGCGGCGGCTGCTGGACCGGTTCGTGGCCACGGACACGACGCCGCCGGCGCCGGTCGGGGTCCTCGCCCAGCTGACCGAGCGGGAGCGGGAGGTGCTGGGGCTGCTGGCGCGCGGGTCGGCGAACGCGGAGATCGCGTCGCGGCTGGTCGTGACGGAGGCTACGGTGAAGACGCACGTGTCGGCGATCCTGCGCAAGCTCGGGGTCCGCGACCGGGTGCAGGCAGTGGTGCTCGCCTACGACCTCGGGCTGGTCAAGCCGCGCCCCTCATCCTGAAGACTGAGGCAGAAGACCAGTCCGTGGTCCGACGCCGACCGCCGCCGTCCAGCCTAGCGTCGACACCATGGATCCCAAGCAGCGCAACGCGATCCGCATCGTCGTGGGCCTACTCATCGCCAGCGTGTCGATGAGCGCCGTCTTCGCCCTGCTCACCCTCGTCTTCCGCCACGACGTCCTGACCTACCAGCAGGCGCGGCACCCCGGCGCCGACCCGGCCGCGCTCGACCGTACATTGTGGACACGGCCGATCCCGATCCTGGCGGTCGCGGTGCTGTACGTGTGGGTGACGCGGCAGCTGCTCGCCGGGGTCGCGCGGGCGTACCGGCGGGTGCGGATCGTCTCGGCGGCGGGGTTCGTGGCGGTGGCGTACCTGTTCCTGAGCGGCGAGTATCCGGCGTGGATGCGGGGCGTGCAGGCGGTACAACTGCTGCTGCTGGCATCGTTGATCGTGGCGGTGAACCGGCGCGTGGTGCGCTCGGCGTTCCCGGCGGTGCCGGACGAGCGCCCCCGCAACCGCCGGGCCGCGTGGCTGCTCGTGCTCGTCGCGCCGCTCGTCGCCGAGCTCACCCTGGGCACGATCCCGCTGCGCATGGCGTGGGTCCTGCTCGTGTTCTCGCCGTTGTACGGCGGCGGCGCGCTCTTCATCCGCGAGATCGTGCGGCGCACCGGCGGCGGCTACGCGAACCTGCTGCTGATGGGCGTCGCCTACGGGGTGGTCGAGGAGGGCCTGGTGCTGCAGAGCCTGACCAGCCCGCATCTCTACCACGCGGCGGACTGGGCGCCGCGGCTGTTCGGGCTCAACACGGACTACACGCTGCTGAATCTCGTCTACCACGCGGTCTTCAGCGTCACGATCCCGGTCGTGCTCGTCGAGCTGTGCTTCCCCGGGCACGGCACCCGGCCCTACCTGCGCCGCGGCGGGCTGATCGCGACCGGGCTGATCGCGCTGGCCGGGGCCGGGCTCGTGCGGCTGGCGGTGCCGCCGACGGAGGACCCGGGCTACACGATGCCGCTGGGCGCGGTGCTCGTCTTCGCGGCCGTCGCGCTGGGGCTGGGCGTGGTGGCACTGCGGGTACACCTGCGACCGGCGGATGCGCTGCGACCGGCTCGCCCCCTGGCCGTGGCCCTGACCACCGGCGGCGCCGCGCTGCTCTTCTTCGGCCTCGCCTGGCCCTTCGGCGGCGCGAGGCAGCCGATGTTCACCCACGGCACGTGGGCGCTGCTGCCGATGGCGGGCGCGACGGCGGTCGTGGTGCTGCTGGTGTACCGCATGCGCCGGTGGAGCGCCGCGCCGGACTGGACGCGGGCGCACCTAATCGCGGCGTGCACCGGGGCGCTCGCCGCGCACACGGTGTTCGGCCTGCTGGGACAGGCGGACGGCGCCCTGGACCGGGCCTTCCTCGCCACGGTCGCGGTGCTCACGGTGGCGCTCGGTGCGGCGGCAATCCACTACTGTGCGTTGCCTCGCTTCGCGGTGCGTGACGAGCGAAACGTGAACTTGTCTCAGTAGGTTACGGTTGATTGGAACGGAACGGCGCCGACCGAGGTACCCGCCGTCACTCTTCCCAGACGGGTTCGAGCGGGAGGCCGCGTTCGGCTCGGGCCGCGTCGACCAGGCGCTGGATGAGGTCGGTCTTCGCGCGCGTGTAGGTGTCACCGTCGGGGTTCGCGGCGGCCAGGGCCTGCTTGAGGCGGCCGTAGTCGTCGCGGGCGGCGGGGTGGCGCCGGAGGTGGTCGCGGAGGAGACGCTCGTTGCGGGTCGGCCAGGATTCGAGGGTCACGATGTGCAGGTGGACCGCGGGGCGCTCGGCCGGCCCGCGGTCCTGTTGCTGTGCGGGTTCGGCTTTGTCGGGCAGGGCGTTGTTTCGCTCGGCGGCCACGATCGGGGTGGGGACTGCGGCGGTTGCGGGTTGGCCGGTCGGTTCGCCGGTCGGCTTGTCCGCCGGTTGGGCGTCGGGTTCGGCGGTCGCGGGTCGGTCGTCGCGGTGGTCGCCTGGCGCCGGGGTCGTCGCGGGCCGGGCGTTGGGATCGGCGGCGGCCGTCGCGGGCGTCGGCACGAGCACGGACGGCGGCACGGGCGTGGGCACGGACGTCGGCACGGGCACGGACGCGGGCATGGACGCCGTCGCGGGCGTGGGCGCGGGCGCTGGCGTGGGCGCGGGCGCTGGCGTGGGCGTGGGCGCGGGCGCTGGCGTGGGCGTGGGCGCTGGCGTGGGCGCGGGCGCGGGCCTGGCTTCGGGTTCGACACGCCCGGGTGCGGGGCTCGGCTCGCGGCGGTAGAAGAGGCGCTCGGGCATGCCGGTTTCGATCGGCTTGTAGCCGAGGCCGAGGTCGGGCACCGCGGCCAGGGTGTCGACGGCCGCCATGAGGTCGATCACCGGTTTGGCCGGCAGGCCGGGTACCGCGGTGCTGCCCAGGTGTTCGATCACGGTGAACACGCCTGGGTGCGTGGCCTGCAGTTCGGCGATCGCGGCTGCGGCGAGGTGCGGCCAGACCGGGTCGTAGTCGTGGACCTCGATGCTCATGGTGCGACAGTCTGCCCGAATGCGGCTTTGAGCCCGGCGCCGAGGCGGACGGGCGGCCTCGACGGGTGCCGCAGCAGCCCGGGCGCGGCAGCAGCGCAGTGCGGCAGCAGCGCAGTATGGCGGGGCGGACACCTGCGCCGCGGAAGGGCAGGCGGCCCCGCTCGTCCCACACGAACGCGCCCTCGTCAGGGAGCGAAAGGACGCGGGTTGCGCCGCGTCGGGTCGGGTGAGCGCCGGGCGCGTTCGGGCTACGCGCGGGACGTCGAGCGGGCGTGGATCAGGTTCGCCGCCAGCAGCAGGTCGCGGTCGTCCAGGATCGTCGGCGTCGGGGCGTCGGCCAGGACCTGGTGGTGTTCGCCGAAGACCACGCAGCGGTCGGCCAGCGACGGCAGGGAGTCCAGGTCGTGCGTCGCCAGGACGATGGTCTTGCCGGCCGACCGGAGCTGCTCCAGGAGTTCGATCAGCCAGAACTGGGTGCGCGGGTCCAGGGCCGCGGTCGGCTCGTCGAACAGCAGGACCTCGGGGTTCATGACGAGCACCGAGGCGATCGCGACGCGTTTCTTCTGGCCGCCCGACAGCTGGAACGGGGCGCGGTCGGCGAGGTCGGTGATGTCGAGCATGGCGAGGACGTCGTCGACACGCTGGGCGGCCGTCGCTCGGTCCAGGCCCAGCTGCAGGCAGCCGAAGGCGATCTCCTCGCGTACCGACGGGGAGAAGACCTGCGCGTCGGAGTTCTGGAACACGAAGCCGACGCGGGCGCGGAAGCCGTGGTTGAACTGCTCGTCCTCGAGTTTGTCCTCGGTGACCTCCTCGCCGAAGGCGGTGAACGTGCCGCTCTCGGCGAACAGCAGGCCGTCGAGGAGCTTGAGCAGCGTCGACTTGCCGCAGCCGTTGGCGCCGAGCAGGGCCACGGTCTCGCCCGCGTTGACCTGCAGGCTCACGCCGTCGAGGGCGGGGAAGCGCTCGAGGTACCGATAACGGATCTCGCGGCAGTCGAACACCACGCTCATCGGCCGGCCACCAGCAGCGCCGTGGCGAAGAGCGCGGCGCCGGCCACGAACCAGCCGTCGAGGGGCGAGAGCCGGAAGCCGTGCAGGGTGCGGGCGTCGCCGGTGTAGCCGCGGGCGGTCATCGCCTGGTGCACCTCCTCGGAGAGCTGGTGAGCCTTGCCGAAGAGCGTACCGGCGCCGGCCGCCACGAACGCGCGGCCCGCCTTCGTCTGGCGGCGGCCGCCGTCGGGGACGAGGGTGCGGGCCTTGCGGGCGGTGTACATGTCGTCGACCGCGTCGAGCAGGAGGAACAGGTAGCGGTACGCCATCCCGATGATGAGCACGAAGATCTTCGGGACGCCGAGGGCGCGCAGGGCGGCCAGGAGCCGGGCCCACGGCGTGGTCAGGGTGAGCAGCACGACGAGGGAGATCGAGGTCGCGACGCGGGCGATGATGATCCCGGCGCCGTGCAGGCCCTGCTCCGTGACGCCGTGGGTGTGGCCGTGCCAGTGCCACAGCGGCAGCAGTACGTCACCGGGGGTGACGACGGAGAGGGTCGCGGGCAGCACCACGATGCCGGTGAAGATCGGGATGAACAGCCAGACGCGCTTGATGAAGTACCCGAGCGACAGGCCGGAGGCGACCGCGAGCGCCACGGTCACCACGTAGGCGCCGGCGAGGACAGGCAGCGAGTGCACGAGGGCAACGGCGATGAGCAGCCCGAGCATCGACAGCAGCTTGACCCGCGGGTCGAGGCGCTGCAGCAGGCCCTTGGCGGCGGCGACGTCCTCGGAATAGATCGCCTGCCGCAGCACGCCGGACGCGCCGGCGAGGGTCTTGCCGACGAAGCTGCCCTTGCGCCGCCGGCCGATGCAGCCGCACGGGCACAGACCGAGCTCGGGTTGCAGCAGCCAGGCGGGGGCCGAGGTCGAGGCCGGGGCGGTCATGGCCGCACCGGCGGCGTGTCCAGGTCGGCCGCCTCCCGCTCACCGCCGCGCAGCCGCCCGATGAGCCAGGTGACGCCGAAGACCACGGCGGCGACGACGGCCACGCCGATCAAAGCGCTGAGGATGTACTGCCACCAGCTCCCGCCCCCGTAGTCGGGCAGGATCGTGCTGCCCCAGAAGTCGGTGTACTTGGCGAGTCCCGACGGCACGGCGCTGAGCCCGTACTTGCCCAGGTCGAGGTCCTCGGGCGCGTCCTCGCCGAACGCCCCGCCGGGCGCGAGCAGGCCGAGCGGGCTGATCAGGGCCATAATGCCGAGCGTGACCAGCGCGGCGCGCACCGGGGAGACGGGCTTGCGCCGCACCTCGGCCTCGGTGAGCGGCACCTCGGGGGCGTTGATGCGCAGCAGGGGGACGTTGGCGCGCTGCAGGTAGGCGACCACGCCTCCGGTGAGCACGCCCTCGACGAAGCCGGCGATGACCAGGTGGGCGAGCATCATCGCGGGGATCGCCTGCGAGAGGTGGAACGGCGCGTAGAGCGGGGTGCCGTCGGCCTTGTGGAACAGGTCGGGCTGGATGCCGAACTCGACCGCCGTGGCCAGGGCGGACGCGTTGAGCCCGACGTAGGCGCCGGCGACCGCGGCCCACATCCGGCGGCGGGCGGTCAGGGCGGCGTTGCGGGTCAGCAGCCGGTACACCCCATAGCTGACGAACGGCAGAACGATCGCCATGTTGAAGGCGTTCGCGGGGAACGCGAGGATGCCGCCGTCTCCGAAGAAGAGCGCCTGGATCAGCAGGGCTATGGACACGGCGATGCACGCGGCCCACGGTCCCAGCAGGATCGCGATGAGCCCGCCGCCGACGGCGTGCGCGGTCGTGCCGTCGGGGATGGGGATGTTGAACATCATCACCACGAACGAGAACGCGGCGCCGAGCGCGACCAGCGGCACGTACCGGCTCTTGACGACCTTCTTGACGCGCGCGGCCGACTGCCACCACAGCGGCAGCATCGCCACGCCGAACACCAGGCTGGTCTGCGGGCTCAGGTACCCATCGGGAATGTGCACGATCAGCAGTCTTCCGCTATCGCAAGTAGTTTGCAATAGCGAATCAGGTGCGTGAGACAACCCACTGCATCGCAGCGTGCCACTCATGAATGAACACATGAACAACGGCACCCTTCCGGTGGAGTCGCCTTGTACCCCGCCCCCGCCGTCAGGCATCGTCGGATGTCGACGGACGGAGGCCTGCCGTGGTCGCACCCAGCGCCGAGGACTCGACCGACACCCGGGACCGGACCGTGCCGCGCCAGGCCGGACCCGCCGACTCGGTGCTGCCCGAACTGCGGGCGATGTGGTGGGAGAGCGGGGCGCGGGCCCGGGCCGAGGCCGGCACCTGGACCGTCTTCGCCGAGCTGCCCCGCCTGCTCGCCGCTGCCGTCCGGCTCAGCTGGCGCGCCGACCGCGCCCGGACCCTGCTCGTCGGCATCGCGACCGTCGGCTCCGGCGTGTTCGCGTCGTTCGGGCTGCTCGCGACCCGGCAGGTGCTGGTGCAGCTGTTCGCGGGCGGGCCGACGCCGCAGCGGGTCTCCGCGGCGCTGCCCGCGCTCGGCGCGCTGGCCGCCGTGATCGGGCTGCGGGCGGCGCTCGGGATCGCGTCCGGGTACGCGCAGAACGGGCTCACCCCGCGGGTCGACCGGGAGGTCGAACGCTCACTGTTCGAGGTGACCACCGCCGTGCGGCTGGACGCGTTCGACGCCGACGCGTTCGCCGACGACATGGAGCGCGCCTCCCGCGGCACCGACTCGGCGGTCGGGCTCGTGCAGGGCGCCATGAACCTCCTCGCCGGGCTGGCTGGGCTGCTCGCCGTGGCCGCCGCCGTGATCGTCATCCATCCGCTGCTGCTGCTCGCGCTGCTCGTGGCGACCGTGCCGAACGCGTGGGCGTCACTGCGGGCGGGGCATCAGCGGTACCAGACCTTCATCGCGGGCTCGGTGCGCCGCCGGCGGCTGTGGCTGCTGCACCGGCTCATGGCCGAGCGCGACTCGGCGACCGAACTGCGCTCCTACGGGCTGCGGCGGTTCCTGCTCGACCAGTACGACCGCGTGATGGGCGCCGAGACCGACATCCAGCTCGCCCTGGCCCGGCGGGTCACGACGACCACGAGCGTCGGGTCGGTCATCGGCGGCGTCGCCACCGTCGGCGTCTACACGCTGCTCGGGGTGCTGCTCATGCGCGGGCAGATCCCGATCGCGGCCGCGGCCACGTGCGTCATCGCCGTGCAGACCGCGCAGCGTTCGCTCACGACCGTGACGCTGCAGATCGACCGGATCTACACCGACGGCCGGCATTTCGGCGACTACACCGGGTTCATGGCGCGGGCGGAGCAGTATCTGCCGCACGACGGTGTCGAGAACCGCGCCGAACCGGACGCATTGCGACGCCTCGACGTGCGCGGGGTGAGCCTGGCCTACCCGGACCGCGACACGCCGGCCGTCGATGACGTGTCGCTCACGGTGTACGCCGGGCAGACCGTCGCGTTCGTGGGCGAGAACGGCTCGGGCAAGACCACGCTGGCGTCGATGATCGCGGGGCTGCGCACGCCCGACGCGGGCGCGATCGAGTGGAACGGCCGCGCGCTGCCCGCCTGGGACACCGAGGCGCTGCAGGCGCGCATCGCCGTGGTGACGCAGGAGTACCACAAGTGGCCGTTCACCGCGGCGACGAACATCGCCATCGGTGACGCCGCGGCCGAGCCGTCCCAGCCGCGGATCGAGGCCGCCGCGGTGCGGGCCGCCGCGCACGAGATGATCGCCGAGTTGCCGCACGGCTATGAGACGCTCCTGGACCGTACCTTCGCCAACGGCCAGGACCTCTCGGGCGGGCAGTGGCAGCGCATCACGGCGGCGCGGGGGTTCCTGCGCACCGCGGACCTGCTCATCATGGACGAGCCGTCGTCGGCGCTGGACCCGCGCGCGGAGGACGCCCTGTTCCAGGCGATCCGCGACCGGCAGGGGCGGCTGACGACGGTGCTCATCACGCACCGCCTGGCCAACGTTCGGCACGCGGACCGCATCTACGTCCTGCACCACGGCCGCATCGTCGAACAGGGCACCCACGACGAGCTGATCGACGCCGGCGGTCGCTACAGCGAGCTGTTCCGCCTCCAGGCCGCGGGCTACCTGGCCTGACCCCTCCCCCGGGCTGGTCTTGCGCCCCAGGCCCAGGTCCAGCCGCCCGGGTGGATTCTCCCCCGCGCCGTCCGCGTCGCAGTAATTCGTTTGCGTCGGACCTTGTCGGACCTTGCACGACTCGCACAGTTCGCACTGCACGCACCGCGCAGTGCGCGTTCGCGCGGCTCGCATCGTTCACTCGCGCAGTTCGTCTTGGCCGCGGCACGCGGTGCGCGTTCGCGCGGCTCGGATCGTTCACTCGCGCAGCCCGGCTGCACACACCGCACAATGCGCGTTCGCGCGGCTCGCATCGTTCACTCGCGCAGTTCGTCTTGGCCGCGGCACGCGGTGCGCGTTCGCACATTGCGCGTGGCGCGCACAACCCGACGTTGCTTTGCGGCCGGTCCACAATGGACCGGCGACGTGGACGCGGCCGCGGTCCACGATCCGGCGGGCCACGTGCCCCGCAGCCGCACCCGCCGACGCCAGGGCCGACGCGAACGCCAACTCCGACACCGACACCGACACCGACACCGACACCGACACCGACACCGACGATGCAACAGCAGCCGATCTCGATGGCCGTGGCGATGACGCGGCCGCCGAGGGCTTCGCACGAATCCGAGGCGCGGCCGGGCATTGCGCCGCGGCGAACGGGCTGGCCGGAAACCGAAATCGCCGTCGCCCAGGTGGTGGACGGCAGATCGTTCGGATCCCAAATATCGCGACCGCCGCCGTCATGGACGGGCTCGTGCGTCCACTGCCGTGCGAATGGACGTTCGCGCTGGTCACTATGCTCGCCACCGCCCGCGCCGGCCCCGCCGCGCCGCCCGTGGCGCTCAGCGCGGGACGGCCAACTTGGCGGACCGTACCCACACGGGCGTCGATTGCGGCACGATGATGCCCACGGGGCTGCTGTGACTGGAGGTCGTCGTGGGGAGTTCCAGATACTTCGAGATCCGCACCCGTGACCGGGACGAGGCCGCGGAGTCGCTCAACCGGGTCGCCGTGCACCGGCCCCGGATGCGCTTCGACGACACCGAAACGGGCGGCGTGTCGCTGCGGACCGCGAACTACGACGGGCTCGGCGCCGACCTGATGCGCCTCGGCGGCATGCACTACGCGGCCGACGTCGATCCCGTCAACTTCCTGCTCGCCGGGTTCGTCGCCGACGGCCGCGGGATCGTGCACGGGCGCGAGGACTCCACCGAGGTGCCGCGCCACGGCGGGTTTCTCTACCCGCTCGGCGTCGAGTTCGCCGCGGAGTACGACGACGCGTCGCTGGCCACCGTGCGGGTACCGATGGATGTCATCGCCCCCGTGGCCGAGGCCGCGACCGGGATGCCCGCCGCCGACCTGCGCTTCGAGGCGGTGACGCCGGTGTCGGAGGCGATGCGCCGCTACTGGGCCGCGACCGCCGTGCACCTGACCCGCCACCTCGCCGTGCCCGACGCCGACCTGCCGCCGCTGCTGCTGGACCAGCTGCGCCGATTAGCCGCCGCGTCGCTGCTCACGGTGTTCCCGAACACCACGATGACAGCGGCGCGCCTGCCCGAGCCGGGGCACATCCCGCCGGCCGCGGTCCGCCGGGCCGTGGCCTACATGGACGCCCACGCCGCCGAGCCCCTCACCGCCGCCACGATCGCCACCGCCGCCGGGATCGGGGTGCGCGGACTCCAGGTCGCGTTCCGCCGGCACCTGGACCAGACCCCCCTGGAGTACCTGCGCCGGGTCCGCCTCGAGCGCGTGCACCGCGAGCTGCAGGTGGCCGAGCCCGGCGCGGGCGTGACGGTGAAGGCGATCGCCCGCCGCTGGGGATTCGCCAACCCGGGCCGGTTCACCGCCGAGTACCGCGCGCTCTACGGCCACCTGCCGAGCCGCACCCTGCGCACCTGATGAGGCCGGCGGCCAGGAATTCCGGCAAATACCCCGACAGGCGAAAAATCCGATAAGTCGTGGCGCGGAGCGCCCGACTTATCGGCACCAAAACGAACCCGGCCAACGAAACGGACCGGCGAAATCGGCCAAAACGGACCACCCGAACGGGTGAACCGGCGGAAACTGGCAGACATGAGCAGCCAAGCGCTCGCCGAAGATGCCCAGCACGCACCGGCGGTGCTGAGCCGGCGTCAGATCAACGTTGTGTTCACCGCGATCCTCCTCGGCATGCTGCTCGCCGCGCTCGACCAGACGATCGTCTCCACCGCACTGCCCACGATCGTCGCCGATCTCGGCGGGGCCGGACACATGTCGTGGGTCGTCACCTCGTACCTGCTCGCCGAGACCGTCGCCACCGTCCTGGCCGGCAAGTTCGGCGACCTGTTCGGCCGCAAGCTCGTCTTCCAGGTCAGCACGGTCGTGTTCGTCGCCGGCTCCGCGCTGTGCGGCCTCGCCCCGGGCATGGTCACGCTCATCGCCGCCCGGGCCGTACAGGGCATCGGCGCCGGCGGGCTCATGGTCACCGCGATGGCCCTCATCGCCGACGTCATCCCGCTGCGCGACCGCGGCCGCTACCAGGGCGCCCTCGGGGCCGTCTTCGGCGTCACCACCGTCGTCGGGCCCACCCTCGGCGGGCTGTTCACCGACCACCTGAGCTGGCGCTGGGCGTTCTACGTCAACGTCCCCGTCGCCGTCGTCGTGCTCGCCATGTCCGCCCGCGCGCTGCCGTCGATCCGGGCGGCGATCAAGCCCGTCATCGACTACCTCGGCATCGCCCTCGTCGCCGCCGGCGCGTCCAGCATGATCCTGGCGCTGTCGTGGGGCGGCAACGAGTACGCCTGGAGCTCCCCCGTCATCATCGGGCTCCTCGCCGCCGCCGTCGTGCTCCTCGCCGCGTTCGTCGCCGTCGAGATCCGCGCCGACGAGCCGATGCTGCCCATGCGGCTGTTCCGCAACTCCGTCTTCACCGTCTGCTCGGCGCTGAGCTTCATCGTCGGCTTCGCGATGCTCGGCGCCATGACGTTCCTGCCGACCTACCTGCAGTACGTCGACGGGGTCACCGCCACCGACTCCGGCGTGCGCACCCTGCCCATGGTGCTGGGCCTGTTCACCACCTCCATCGCGTCCGGCACCATCATCAGCCGCACCGGCCGCTACAAGGCGTTCCCGATCGCCGGCGGCGCCGTCATGGCCGCCGGCCTCTACCTCATGTCGACCATGAAACCCGGCACCAGCGTCTGGCTCGAGTCGCTGCACATGTTCGTCCTCGGCCTCGGCATCGGCCTGTCCATGCAGGTGCTCACCATCGCCGTGCAGAACACCGTCCCCTACGCCGACCTCGGCACCGCCACGTCCGGCGTCACGTTCTTCCGCACCCTCGGCAGCAGCTTCGGCACCGCCATCTTCGGCACCCTGTTCTCCAACCACTTCGGCCCGGCCCTGGCCAAGGCCCTCGCCGGCGACCCCGGCGTCGCGCCGGCCGCCGCCCAGAACCCCGAACTGCTGGCCAAGCTGCCCCACGCGCAGGCCGCCCCGATCATCGACGCCTACGCCTCCAGCATCACCGACGTGTTCCGCTGGGTCGTGCCCGTCGCCCTGCTGGGCTTCCTCATCGCCTGGTTCCTGCGCGAGGTACCGCTGCGCGACAGCGCCCGCGCCGCCGCCACCGACGTCGGCGACGCGTTCTCCGCCCCGCCCGCCGACCGCATCGGCCAGCTCGAACGCGCCATCAGCGACACCATCCGCCACACCCGCGGCAGCGACCCCGGCTTCGTCAACCGCATCCTCACCGCGGCCGGCGGCGGCCTCAGCCCCGCCCAGGCCTGGGCCGTCGGCCAGACCCACCTGCACACCACCGTGCGCGGCGAGGCCACCGTCACGGCGATCGCCGACCGCCACCGCATGCCCCGCGAGGTCATCGCGCCCGCGTTCAGCGAGCTCGCCGGCGCCGGCCTGGCCCGCCTCGACGGCGACGCCGTCCAGCTCACCCCGGCCGGCGAGGCCCAGCTCGACCGGGTCCGCACCGCCTGGAAGCAGTGGCTCGACGCGCACCTCGAGGACATCACCCTCGCCGAGCCCGGGGACCACGCCCTGCTCGACAAGGCGCTGACGAACATCGCGACGCGGCTGGTCGACGAGCAGGGCGAGCTACAGAAAGCTTAGAACCTTCGCCTGCAGCCAGTGCTCCAGATCCGGGGCCGTCATCGGCCTGGCGTAGTGGTACCCCTGCGCGATGTCGCACCCGAGCGCCCGTAGCGCGTCCGCGTGCGCCGCGGCCTCCACGCCCTCGGCGACCACCGTCATCCCCAGGTTGTGGCCCAGCTCCACCGCCCCGCGCACCAGCACGACGTCGTCGTGGTCGGTGTCCATGTGCAGCACGAACGTCCGGTCGATCTTCAGCTCGTCGACCGGCAGCTGCTTGAGGTACGCCATCGACGAGTAGCCGGTGCCGTAGTCGTCGATCGACAGCCGCACCCCGAGATCGTGCAGCTGCCGCAGCGTCGCCGTGGCCTGCGCCGGATTCGCCATCACCGCCGACTCCGTCACCTCCAGCCGCAGCCGCCCGGCCGGCACCCGGTGCTCGGCCAGCAGCCGCGTCACGTCGTCGACCAGCCCCGGGTCCAGCAGGCAGCGCGGGGACAGATTCACCGCCACCGGCAGCTCGCGGCCCGCGTCGAGCCACGCGCGCGACTGGGCGAGGGCGTGGCGCAGGACGTACAGCGTCAGGCGGTTGATCAGACCCGTCGTCTCCGCCACCGGGATGAAGTCCGCCGGGGCGATCTGGCCGCGCACCGGATGCCGCCACCGCACCAGCGCCTCCAGCCCGCACACGGCCCCGTCGGCCAGCGACACCTTCGGCTGGTAGTGCAGCGAGATCTGGTCCTCGACCTCCAGCGCCCGGCGCAGGTCCCCGAGCAGCAGCAGCCGGCTCGAGTCCTCCGTGCGCATCTCCGGCTGGTAGGCCAGCACCCCGGCCTTGGTGTCCTTCGCCGTGTACATCGCGATGTCCGCGCACCGCACCAGCTCGTCCGCCGAGCCCGAGTCCTGCGGCGCCGACGCCACCCCGATCGACACCTCGATGTCCACCGTCACGTCGCCGAGGTCGAAACTGCGGTGCAGCTCCGCCTGGACCCGCTCGGCGAGCCGGGCCGCGTCCGCCGCGCCGGTCGCCGGCAGCAGGATCGCGAACTCGTCGCCGGCCAGCCGCGCCACCGTGTCCGCGGTGCGCACCGCCGCCGTCGTGCGGGCCGAGACCTGCCGCAGCAGCTCGTCGCCGTACTGGTGGCCGAGGGTGTCGTTGACCTCCTTGAACCGGTCCAGGTCGAGCATGAGCACCGACGGGGCGCCGTCGAGGGCCTCGGCGGTGCGGGCGAGGAACACGCTGCGGTTCGGCAGGCCGGTGAGCTCGTCGTGCATCGCCTGGCGCACCAGGCGCCGCTGGTAGCCGGTCGCGACGAGCGTGAAGACCACGATCATGCCCAGCCCGACGGCGAAGGACGACAGCGTCGCCACGAACACGAGCCGCTCCACCCGGTCGAGCCGGTCGCTGGCCTCACCGGCCGCCGCGTCCTGCTCCTCCTCGGCGTCGTGCAGCATCGAGCCGAGCTGCGACTCGAGGGGGTCGATGTCGTCGGCGGCGACGCGGCGGATCTGCACCGGGTCGGCGCGGTCGACGGCGGAGAAGAACCGCTCGGCCGCGGCGAGGTACTGCTTGTGCAGGCTGCGCAGCTTGGCGACGACGGCCCGGTCGTGCGCGGAGCCGTGCGCGTCGATGTCGCGCAGCGACGCCTCCAGCGAGGCCGCCGCGTCGGCGTGGTCGACGCGGGCGTGCCGCTCGGGCTCGATGCGGTACTGCAGCTTGAAGATCTCCTCGCTCGCGGTCGCCTCGTGCGCGTGGTGGTACACCTCGGCCAGCCAGGCCGCCGTGCGCGCCGACGTCGCCACGTGCCGGGTCGCCACCGTGCCGACCACGCTCACGCCCGTCAGCCCCAGCAGCACCAGGGCCAGCCCGATGAACGCGACACGGCGCCTGGCTTGCGATCGTGACACGGCTGCTCCCGTCCGCGCCCGTGCCATCCGCGGGCCGCACTACCCGGATCGTCGGCACCGTGGGGCCCACGTTGACCGGAGCGGCGGTTGCGAGTCGGGATCACACCCGGTTTCGCATCCTAGGATCCTAGGTCCTGTTCCCCGAAAACGTCGCGTTCGGTACCTTCTGCTGCGCAATGAGTACTCCGGACCCCGGGCGCATCGACGACCGCGCCGCCTTCGCCGAGGCTCTCACCGCGCTGCGCGAACGGGCGGGGCTCTCGGTGCGCCAGGTCGCCGCGAAGGCCGGCGCCCGCAACTCGCTGAGCACCCTCGGCGACTGGTTCTCCGGCAAGGGGCTGCCGTCGCTGAGCTCCCAGCCGCTGTTCGTGCGGGTGCTGGAGGCGTGCGCGGTCCCGGCCGGGGCGGTCGCGGACTGGCTCGCCGCCTGGCACCGCATCCGGCACCGGCCCGTGAGCCGCGCCGCCGCCGGGGAGCCGTACCGGGGCCTGGCGAGCTTCCAGCCGTCCGACGCCGCCTGGTTCTTCGGCCGCGAGCGGATGACGGCCGCGCTGCGCGAACGGGTGGCGGCCCGGCACGCCGGCGGGGGCGGGCCGATGCTCGTCGTGGGCGCGTCCGGCTCCGGCAAGTCCTCGCTGCTGCGGGCCGGGCTCGTGGCGGCACTTCGGGCCGAGGGCTGGACGGCCGAGATCGTCACGCCCGGCGCCGCTGGCCCCGCCTTCCCCTCCGTCGTGGCCCGCAAGGCGCTGCTCGTCGTGGACCAGGCGGAGGAGCTGCTGGCCGGCGGTACCGACCCCACTGTCTTCGTCGCCGGCCTCGCCCCGCCGCCCGGCGCGGTCGTCGTGCTCGCCCTGCGGGCCGACTTCTACGCCCCGGCGCTGGCATATCCGGCGCTGCTGGAGGCGGCCCAGCAGCACCAGTTCACCGTCGGGGAGATGACCCGCGACGAGCTGCGCGCCGTGATCACCGAGCCCGCCCGGCGGGCCGGCGTCGACGTCGAGCACGGGCTCGTCGAGCTGCTGCTGGCCGAGGCCGGCTCCGGGCACGCGACGCTGCCGCTGCTGGCGCACGTGCTGTTCACCATGTGGCGGGCCGACCGGCGGCTCACCCTGGCCGGGTACCGGCGGGCCGGCGGGATCAGCGGCGCCGTCGCGGCCACCGCCGAGGAGGTCTGGGCCGGGCTGCCGGAGTCCGCCCGGGAGCCGGCCCGGCGCCTGCTCACCGCGCTCGTGCACGTCGGCGTCGACACCGTCGACACCCGGCGCGTGGTCGCGGCCGCCGGCCTGCTCGCCGAGCTCGCGTTCGACACCGCCGACGCCGCCGAGGCCGAGGCCACCCTCGAGCGCTTCGTGCGCCACCGGCTCGTCACCGCCGAGGACGGCACCGTCCGGCTCAGCCACGAGGCCCTGCTCACCGCCTGGCCCCGGCTGCACGGGTGGCTGCGGGACGGGCGGTCCGGGCTCGTCGTGCGCCAGCAGCTCGCCGCGGCCGCCGCCGGCTGGCAGCGGGAGCGGCGGGACCCGGCGGCGCTCGTCGGCGGCACGAGGCTGGCCGCGGCGCAGGACTGGGCCCACGAGCACCCGGCCGAGGTCTCCCCGCCGCTGGCCGAGTTCCTGCGGGCCAGCGCCCGGCACGCGCGGCGGACGACCCGGCGGCTGTACCGCACGATCGCCGCCCTGTCCGCGCTCGCGCTCAGCACACTGCTGCTGGCCGGGTACGCGTTCCAGCAGCGGCACGCGGCCGTCGACCAGCGCAACGAGGCCCTCTCCCGGATGATCGCCGGGCGCGCCGACTGGCTGCGCGAGCGGGACCCCACCCTGGCCGGGCAGGTGGCGCTGGCCGCCTACCGCACCGCACCGACGCTCGAGGCGCGCTCCGCCCTGCTCGACGCGACCGCCACGCCCACCCCGGCCCGGCTCGGCCCGTTCGACCGCGCGGCCCAGGCGGTCGTGCTGCTGCCCGGGCGCAGCCTGCTCGCGGCGGCCGGGGCCGACCACACGGTCCGGCTCTGGCGGACCTCGGCCACTCCCGTCCCCGCCGGCGCGCCCCTGCCCGGCCCGGCCGAGGCCCTGTACGCGGTCGCCGCCAGCCCCGACGGGAGCCTGCTGGCCGCGGCCGGCGCGGAGGGGAAGGTCTTCGTGTGGCGCCTCGACGACCTGGCGCACCCGCAGGCCCTGCCGCCGCTCGACGGGCCCGCCGGCACCGTCTACGCCCTGGCCTTCAGCCCCGACGGGCACACCCTGGCCGCGGGCGGCGCCGATCACGCCGTGCACCGCTGGCAGGTCGGCGCGGCCGGGGTCCTGCCCGCGCCGCCCCTGCCCGAGGCGGCCGACGTCGTGCAGTCCCTCGCCTACAGCCCCGACGGGCGGACCCTCGCCGCCGGCACCGCCGACCGGCTCGTGCACCTGTGGAGCGTCGCCGGCCCGGCCGCCCCCGCCCACCTCGCCGCCCTGCCCGGGCACACCGGCAAGGTCCTCGCCGTCGCGTTCAGCCCCGACGGCCGGCTCCTGGCCAGCGGCAGCGGCGACGCCACCGTCCGGCTCTGGGACGTCGCCGACCCCGCCCGCGCGGCCGCGCACGGCCCGCCCATCACCGGCCCGGCGAGCTGGGTCAACGCGCTCGCGTTCGCGCCCGGCGGCGAGACCCTCCTGGCCGGCTCCAGCGACAAGAGCGTCACCGTGTTCGAGGTCGCCACCGGCCGCCGCCGGCAGCGCCTGCCGCACCCGGCCCCGGTCACCGCCGTCGCCCTCACCCCCGACGGGCACGGGCTGGCCAGCGCGAGCACCGACGGGTACATCCGCACCTGGACGCTGCCCGGGCCACTGCTCACCGGCCCGTCCGGCGGGGTGTTCGCCACCGCTTACAGCCCCGACGGCACCACCCTCGCGGTCGCGGGCAAGGACCAGACCGTCCGGCTCTGGCACCTCACCGACCCGGCCGGCCCGGTCCTGTGGACCGCGCCGCTGAGCCGCCCGCCCGGCGCCGGCGGGTACGCGGGCACCGCCGCCTACGCGCCCGGCGGCCGCCTGCTCGCCGCCGCGACCCGCACCGGCGAGATCGACCTGTGGAACGTCGCCGACCCGTCCCGCCCGAGCCGCGCCGGGGCGCCCCTGACCGCCGGGAAGGACCTCGTCGAGTCGCTCGCGTTCGGCCCCGGCGGCACCGTGCTGGCCGCGGCCGGCGACGACGGGAACGTGTACCTCTGGGACGTGCCCGGCGCGCGCCCGCTCGCCACGATCCCGGGCTCCAAGGCGATCGTGCTCTCCGTCGCGTTCGGCCCGGGCCGCCCGCTGCTGGCCGCGACCGACACCGACGGCGGCGTGCGCCTGTTCGACGTCGCCGACCCGGCCCGGCCCCGGCTGCTCACCACGCTCGGCGGGTTCACCGGCTACGCGTACAGCGCCGCCTTCAGCCCCGACGGGCGCCTGCTCGCGGCCGGCAGCGCCGACAAGAGCATCCAGCTGTGGACCCTCGCCGACCCCGCGCATCCGGTACCGCTCCCCCGCCGCCTCACCGGCCCCGCGAGCTACGTGGACTGGGTCGCGTTCGCCCCCGGCGGCGACCGCCTCGCCGCCGCGTCGACCGACGGCACCGTGTGGCTCTGGGACGTGCGCGAGCCGTCCCGCCCCGCGGCCCTGGCCACGCTGGGCCGCACCGACGACGCGTACTACGTGGTCGCGTTCAGCCCCGACGGGCGCACCCTGGCCGCGGGCGGCGACGACGGCACGACCCGCCGGTGGGACACCGACCCGCGGCACGCCGGCACCGGGATCTGCTCGGGGGCGGGGGCCGCGATCAGCCGGGCGGAGTGGGAGCAGTACGTGCCGGCGGCGCCCTTCACCCAGCCCTGCTGAGCCGTCCGGACCCGTCCGGAGTGCTGGACGCCGGACGCCGCCGGACGGTTGGCTGTGCAGGCGCGATGACGTTGCCCGGCACCAAGGGGGGCGGCCGCCCGCCGGGCTCACTCTCCAGCTCCCGGCGGGCGGCCCACATCGCCCGGACGAACGCTCCTAGGCGGACGCCGACGGGTCCTCGGGCGCGAGGTCGTCGTCGAGCAGGTCGGCGCCGTCGTAGTCGGCGGCCCCCGCATAGGGATCGAAGGTGTCGAGGTCGTCCATGCGGCGACGGTACCGCCGGTGCGCACCCGGCCCCTCCCGGTTTCGTGCCAGGCGCGGTGCTCACGTTCCTGCGCGCCTGAGCTCCCGGCGGTTGGCCATGATGCTCGTCGCGGTCACCGCGCCCAGGGTCGCGATGATCACGACCAGCGAGAGCGGGGTCGGCACGTCCGGCACCCACGACCACACCGTGTGCGCCCAGTGCAGCACCAGCTTGGCGCCGATGAACGCGAGGATGATCGCGAGGCCGTGGTTGAGGTGGCGCAGCTTCGACAGGGCGTTGCGCAGCACGAAGTACAGGGCCCGGAGGCCGAGCAGGGCGAACGCGTTGGTGGCGAAGACGAGGTACGGGTCGCTGGTCACGCCGTACACCGCCGGCACCGAGTCGACCGCGAACACCACGTCGGTCAGGAACACCGCGGCCACGACCAGCGCCATCGGGGTGAGCGCGCGCCGCCCGGCCTGACGGATGGTGAGGCGGGCGCCGTGGTACTCGTCCGTGACCGGCATGAGCCGGCGCAGCAGCCGCGTGGCGCGCATGTTCCCCGGGTCGACCGTGTGCTCGTCGTGCCGCAGCGCGTCGCGCAGGACCTTGGCCGCGGTCACGATGAGCACGGCCCCGAACAGCAGGAACGCCCACGTCCCCGCGCTGAGCAGCGCGGCCCCGGCGGCGATGAACACGCCCCGCAGCACGAGCGCGCCGACGATGCCGTAGAGCAGGACGCGCTGGGTCAGTTTCGCCGGTACCGCGAACGCGCCGAGCAGCAGCATGAAGACGAACAGGTTGTCGACCGAGAGCGACTTCTCGACCACGTAGCCGGTGAAGAACTCGACGCCGGGCTCGCTGCCGTGGGCGAGCCACACGTAGACGCCGAACACGGCCGGGAGCGCGAGGTAGAACACGGACCAGGCCACGGCCTCGCGCATCGGCACGTCGTGGGGCTTACGGGTCAGGATGAAGTCGAGGGTGAGCAGTCCGAGCAGGACGGCGATGGTCGCCGCCCAGAGCTGGGGGGACGCGATGGACTCGGCGGGCATGCGGGTCTCCTCGAACGCAGCGTCACACGTTCGAGGTCTCCCTCACCCGCCCGGCGGGTGGCCGCCCGGGAACCGCATCGGCGGCTCGTACTGACCGGAACGACCTTGCGAGGTACTCCCCTCAGCGGCCGAGGATACGGGCCCAACCTGGACGTTCCCTGAGTGCGGGCCCGCCCAGTGATGCGACAGGCCTCAGCCGGACGTCTCCACGAAGCCGGGCGGCGGCCCCGCGGCCGCGTTCGGGTCGGCCCCGGCCGGCGGGGCGCTGACCAGATCGCCCGGGCTCGACGCGCTCGGCTCGGCCGAGCCGGTCGGCTCCGGCGTCCCGCTCGGCGAGACCGACACCGTGGGCGAGGCGGACGCGGACGGCGAGGCCGAGGCGCTCGGCGACGCCGAGCTTTCGACCGGCGGCACCGACGGCGGGGGCGGGGCCGGATTCACGGGCCCGGTCGTGCTGGTGACCGGCCGGTTCTTGCCCGTCGTCGCGGTCGTGGGCGTGGGCCGGGGCGCATTCGCGGTGGGCGCGGCGGTGGCCGGCGGCGCGACGTCCTGCCCGGTCGGCGGCAGGTCGACCGGCGGCACCGCGACGACCTCGGGCGACCGCCCGAGCCACGGCACCATCCCGGTCCCGGACGACCCGAGGGCCCCGACCGCACCGGCGAGCACGACCACGACCCCGGCGGTCACCGCCCCGGTGCGCAGCGCCCAGCGCCGCGACCGGAACCGCCCGGCCTGCTCGTGCATCCACTCCCCGAACGCCCGGAGGCTCCCGTTGAGCCCGCCGTCGCCGACCAGCCCGGTCCGCGCCAGGATCCCGGCCCCGGCCCCGCTCCGCGCGGCGAACAGCGGCCGGGTCTCCTCACCGGCCGCGTGCCGGGGCTGACGGGCAGACCCGGACAGCTCAGCCGCGGGCGGGCTCGCCTCCGCAGGCGGGCCGGAGCGCTCCGCGACCAGCCGGGCGAGGTCGGAGCGATCGGCGGCCGAGCGCACGAAGTCGGGGCGGCGGAAGGCCGGTCGAACCGGATAGGCCTGATCCTCGGCGGGGGCCGGGTGCGCGGGGTCCACGGCCGTGCGGATGACGATGGCGTCGTCGGCATTGGTGTGCGCGAGGTCGAGGTCGAAATCGAGGCGGCCGGCGACCGGGCGCCCGGGGTCGGTGGCCCAGGCAAGCTCGCCGGCGGGGCGGATCAGGTCCTCGGCGGTGCCGGCGCGCTCCGAGCCCGTGGCCCGGGCGGCGCGCTCCGAACGCATGGCGCGGGCGGCGTTGCCGAAGCGGTCGGCCAGGGCGGAGCCCCCGGAGCGCAGGGAGCGGCTCAGGCGGGCGGCGCGGGACCGGCGGTCGGCATGGTGCGCGTCGGGGCGCAGGTTGGCCAGCACCGCCGTGCGGCGCGACTCGGCCGCCTCGCTCAGCCAGGCCGGCAGGTCGACGGTGGTGCCGGACAGCTCGGCGAGGATGAGCGCGACCTCGTCGCTGGAGGGTCGCTCGGCGGCGTCGACGCGCAGGCAGCGGTCGACCAGCTCGAACAGCTCGGCCGGGGCGCCGTCGCCGACCTGGCCCCCGACGCAGCCGGCGAGGACCCCGCCGAGGGCCCGCACGTCGGCGGCGGCCGCGGCGGGCTCGAACTCGCCGTCCCCGGCGAACCCGACGACCTTCGCCCCGAGCTCGCCGAGCAGGATCTTGGCGGCCGTCAGGCCACCGTGCGTGACCCACTGCCCGTGCGCGTGGGCGAGCGCGGCCGCGACCTGGGCCCCGATCCGGGCGGCCTCCCGCCACGACAGTGCCCCCTCGCCGAACAGGACGGCGAGCGACGGCCCTTCGGCGAGCTCCATGACGACGTAGGGCGTGGAGCCCCGCTCCGGCAGGTCGGCGACGCCCACGTCATAGACGGCGGCGATGTTGGCGTGCACGAGCCGCGCGGCGATGCGCCCGCCGGCAAGGAACCGGTCGGTGACGTCGGCCGCGCTCAGATGCGGAATGCGAACCGCGACCGGCCGATGCAACAGCCGGTCGGCGCCATGCCAGATCTCCGCGGTCCCCCCGGTCCCGGTCACCCGGTCCAGGCGATACCGCCCATCAAGCTCCATGGTCTCCTGCAACGCCCCCCAGCTCTGCCCGGATGCCCCACCCTTGCCGCACTGCTACCCTACCGTCCGCCGCCTGCCCGCCACGTGACGGTTAGGTGTCGATTTGGCTGGTCCCGGGCCATCCGCGGGGCATCCACAGGTCTTTCGGATACCCACGAGGCGTCCGAATCCCCCTCGCGGGGGCTTGCGTGTGGCCAGGATCACCACAGCGTGCCCGTGGCACAGTTGAGGCCATGGTGCGGTACGGACGGGCCGGGTGACGCCGCGCGGCGTCTACCGGCTCGTGGCCCTCGCGGTCATCGCCGGGTGCGTCGTGGTGTCGTACGTCGCGATCCGGCACCGGGCCGGGGAGCCGCCGGCGCCGCCCCCGCCGCCGGGGCCGCGGCCCGCCTTCCAGATGCCGTTCCCCTGCGGTGAGGTCTGGACGCTCACGACGTACCCGGGGCACGACGACTTCGACATCGACTTCTTCGCCACGTCGGGGTCGACCGGCGGCCGGACCGTGCTCGCCTCGGCCGGCGGGACCGTGACCTGGGCGGGGTGGAGCGCGACGCTCGGCGACGGCAAGCCGGCCCCGGCGGGGGCGTCCGGGACCCGCGGCGGGCTCGGGTACGGCGTGATCATCGACCACGGCGGCGGCTGGTTCACCGAGTACGGGCACTTCGGAGCCGCCCCGCGGGTGCGCACCGGCGACGCCGTCACGCCCGGGCAGCCGATCGGGGTCGTCGGGCACACCGGGTCCACGACCGTCGACCACCTGCACTACGAGCAGCTCAACGATCGGCTCGACCCGAAGCGGACCCGCGGCAACGGGGACAAGGTGGAGGCCGTGTTCGACGGGGTGCCCTCCGGGATCACCAGCGACGACCACTCGCCGGACCAGGTCCGCACCAGCCGCAACTGCACGGCGACCGAGGCACGGCCGTCGGCCTGACCGGCCGCCGAACGTCCACAGTGGACTCACACCCCCTGGTATTCTCGGCGTTTTAGCAGGGGGTGAGCATGCGAGCACGCGCGGCCGTGGCCGGACTGGCCCTTGCGGTCTGCGCGCTGCTGCTCGGGCTCAGCCTCGCGCACCACGCGGTGCCCGGCGACACGTTCCAGGTGCAGCGCGCCGCGCCCGCCCACGCCATGCTCGCCGCCGACGTGCGCGACGCGGTGTCCGCGACGCCGGTCGCGGCCGAGGGCGAGGCGCAACCGCGCTTCACCGGCGGCCCCGCGGAACAGTCCACGACGAAGCCCAGCATCGGGTGGTCCGGCGAGCCCGCCGGCTGCCGGGGTCCTCCCAGTTCCTGAAGGCACACCGAAACGCATCAGCCGTGGCCCGTCCGGGTCGACGGCATAAACCCGTTTGCCTTCAGGAGGTACATCCATATGAGTGCCGTCCTGGCGATCGCCATCTTCACCGTGGCCTTCGCCCTCATCGCCACCGAGAAAGTGCACCGCGTGGCCGTCGCGCTCGGCGCGGCCGGGGCCATGGCCCTGCTCGGGCTCGTGCCCGGCCAGGACGTCTTCTTCTCCGAGCACGCCGGCATCGACTGGAACGTCATCTTCCTGCTGCTCGGCATGATGATCATCGTCGGGGTCATCAAGCAGACCGGCCTGTTCGAGTTCCTGGCCATCTGGGCCGCGAAACGGTCGCGCGGCCGGCCGTACAAGCTGCTCGTGATGCTCATGGTCATCACCGCGGTGGCCTCGCCGTTCCTGGACAACGTCACCACCATCATGCTCGTGGCGCCGGTGACCGTGCTGGTCTGCCGCAAGCTGGGCATTCCCGCCGCGCCGTACCTCATCGCCGAGGCGCTCGCGTCCAACATCGGCGGCGCGGCGACGCTCATCGGCGACCCGCCGAACATCATCATCGGCAGCCGGGCCGGGCTCACGTTCAACGACTTCGTCATCCACATGGCGCCGATCGTGGCGGTGCTGTTCGCGCTCTTCGTGCTGCTGGCGTGGGTCATGTTCCGCAAGCGCTTCGAGTACCACCCCGAGCGCGTCGCCGAGATCATGGCGCTCGACCCGCGGGCCGAGATCACCGACCGGCGGCTGCTGTGGCGCTGCCTCGCGGTGCTGTCGCTGGTCGTGACCGGCTTCGCGCTGCACGCCGTCATCCACGTCGAGCCCGCGATCATCGCGCTGCTCGGCGCCGGCCTCATGGTGCTCGTCTCGCGGGTGGCGACGGAGAAGTACCTCGAGGAGGTCGAGTGGTCGACGCTCGTGTTCTTCATGGGACTGTTCGTCATGGTCGGCGGCCTGGTGGAGACCGGCGTCATCCACCGCATCGGCACCTGGGCGACCGGCCAGGTCGGCGACGACTACTTCGCGGCCGCGACGGGGCTGCTGTTCGGCTCGGCGATCCTGGGCGCGTTCTTCGACAACATCCCCTACGTCGCCACGATGGCCCCGATCGTCGAGGACATCGTGGCCACCACGCCGGACCCGGAGACGGGCCGGTCGCTGTGGTGGGCGTTCGCGCTCGGGGCGGACTTCGGCGGCAACGGCACCGCGGTCGCGGCCAGCGCCAACGTCGTGGTGCTGGGCATCGCCGCCCGCTCCGGGGAGCCGATCAGCTTCTGGCAGTTCACGCGGTACGGCATCATCACCACGATCGTGACGACCGTCATCGCCTGGGGGTACGTCTGGCTGCGCTACTTCGCCTGACAACCATCCAGTGCCACGACAACCGTCCAGTGCCACTGAACGGTTCGGGGCAGTTCGTCACAAGACTGTCATAGCGCCGCGGGACCACGGTCATATCGATTCGCCAGGGTTGCTGCGGCACCGGCGGGCGGGCAGCGGACACGGCTGCCCGCCCGCCTCCTCAAGCAGGCAAGTCAGCTGGGAGCACGCACGATGGACGTCGAACGCACCGCCCTGCCCGGAATCGGCCTTCGGCACGAGTTCGTGACCGCCAAGGGCCAGCACGCGGCGGTCCTGTCGCACGTCTCCGGCCGCCGCGATGTGGTCCTCTACAGCAGCGAGGACCCCGACACCGTGGTGGCCACCCTCGCGCTGAGCACCGACGAGGCCAACGGCGTGGCCGAGCTGCTCGGCACCGCCCGCATCGTCGAGCGCCTCGCCGACCTGCAGCGGCAGGTCACCGGGCTCAAGACGGTCCAGGTGCCGATCACGGCGGGCTCGCCGTACGACGGCCGCTCCCTCGGCGCCACCCAGGCCCGCACGCGCACGGGCGCGTCGATCGTGGCCGTGATCCGCGCGGGCCAGATCCTCGCCAGCCCGCGGCCCGACTTCGTGTTCGACCCTGGTGACCTCGTCGTGGTCGTCGGCACGGCCGACGGCACCGACGCGGTCATCAACATCCTCGCCAACGGCTGACCGCGCATGCACGGTGCTGCTGCCCTGATCGAGATCGGCGCGGTCATCCTCGGCCTCGGCCTGCTCGGAGCCGTCTCGGCCAAGTTCGCGATCTCCCCCATCCCGCTCTACCTCATCGCCGGGCTCGCATTCGGCCAGGGTGGCATCCTGCCCCTGGCCACGAGCGAGGAGTTCACCGCGACCGGCGCCGAGATCGGCGTCATCCTGCTGCTGTTCACGCTCGGCCTGGAGTACACGGCGCCGGAGCTCGTCGGCACCCTGCGGCACAACGCCCTGGCCGGTGTCGTGGACCTCGTGCTCAACGCGGCGCCCGGCGTCGCGACCGCGCTCATCCTCGGCTGGGGGCCGGTGGCCGCGGTGGCGCTGGGCGGCGTGACGTACGTGACCTCCTCCGGCATCACCGCGAAGGTGCTCAAGGACCTCAACTGGCTCGGTAACCGCGAGGTGCCGATCGTGCTGTCGCTGCTGGTCTTCGAGGACCTCACGATGGCCGTGTACCTGCCGATCCTGACCGCCCTGCTGGCCGGGGTCGGGCTCGTGGCCGGCCTGACGACCCTGGCCATCGCGGCCGGGACGATCACCGTCATCCTCGTCATCGCGCTCAGGTTCGGCCGGTACGTCGAGATGTTCGTCGCCTCCCCCAACGAGGAGGTGCTGCTGCTCAAGGCGCTCGGCCTGACCGTGCTCGTGGCCGGCGTCGCCCAGCTGCTGCAGGTCTCGGCCGCCGTCGGCGCGTTCCTCGTCGGCATCGCGCTGTCCGGCCCGCTCGCGCACACCGCCCGGGAGCTGCTCAGCCCGCTGCGGGACCTGTTCGCCGCGGTGTTCTTCGTCTTCTTCGGCCTGCACACCGACCCGGCCGCGCTGCCGCCGATGCTCGGCATCGCGGTGCTGCTGGCGGTCGTGGGCGTGGCCACGAAGTTCGCGACCGGCTGGTGGGCCGCCCGCCGGGCCGGGATCAGCCCGCTCGGCCGGGCCCGGGCCGGGGTGGCGCTGAGCCCGCGCGGCGAGTTCAACATCGTCATCGCGGGCCTGGCCGTGTCCGCCGGGCTCAACGAGAGTATCGGCCCGCTGGCCGCCGCGTACGTGCTCGTGCTCGCGGTCCTCGGCCCGATCCTGGCCCGCTCGCTGGAGCCGCTGAGCCGGCGCATCGCCCGCAAGCGCGGCCTGCCGGCGCCCGCGCCGGAGACCGTGCCCGCACCGGAGACCACGTGATGGACGTGACGGTCGTGCTGCCGTGCTACAACGAGGCAGCGCACGTGCGTCAGGAGCTCGACCGCATCTGCGCGGCCCTCGACGCCTCCGGCTTCCGCTACGAGGTGCTCGCCGTCGACGACGCCTCGACCGACACGACCCTCGACGAGCTGCGCCGGGCCGCGGCCGTGCTGCCCGCGGTGCAGGTGGTCCAGATGGGCCGCAACGGCGGGGCGGGCACGGTGCGGCGGCTCGGGTCGCGGATGGCCCGGGGCGAGATCGTCGTGTGGACCGACGCGGATCTGACGTACCCGAACGAGCGCATCCCCGAGCTGGTGCGCCGCCTGCGCGAGGACAGCTCGGTGGACCAGGTCGTCGGGGCGCGCACCTCCGAGCAGGGCAGCCACCGGTTGCTGCGGATCCCGGCCAAGTGGACCATCCGCAAGATCGCCGAGTGGCTGGCCGGGCAGGACATCCCGGACCTCAACTCGGGGCTGCGCGCGTTCCGCCGCTCGGTCGCCACGCCCTACCTGCGGCTGCTCCCGCCCGGGTTCTCCTGCGTCACGACGATCACGCTGGCGTTCCTGTCCAACGGGCACGGGGTCGCCTACGTGCCGATCGACTACGGCAAGCGGGCCGGGCGCTCGAAGTTCCGGTTCGTGCGCGACGCCTACCGGTACCTGCTGCAGGTGCTGCGCATGGTGATGTACTTCAACCCGCTCAAGGCCCTGATGCCGCCGGCCCTGGTGCTCATCGGTGTCGGGGCGGTCAAGAGCGTCGTCGACGTCGTCGTGCACCCGGTGCGCCTGGCCACCAACACGGTGCTGGTGTTCCTGACCGGGCTCATCATCGCCTCCGTGGCCCTGCTGGCCGACCTCGTCGTGCGCTCGCGCCCGGACGCGTGAGCGGGCGACGGCCGCCGCGGCCCACCCGTCAGGCTCGGCCGATGCTCCGACTCGCGCGGCAGGTCCTCGGCAGCTGGCTGCGCTGGGGCTTCCTCGCCGCGGCGCTCGCCGGGTGCGCGGCCGCGATCTGGCCGCACCGCGCCGCGGTCGCCGCCGCCGCGCGGGACGTCGGGGTCGCGGCCGTCGGGCTCGGCGCGGCCGCCGCGGTCGCCGGGCTGCTGGCCACCCTCCAGTCGTGGCGGGCGGTGCTGGACGGGCTCGGCTCCCCGCTGCCGGCACTCCCGGCCGCGAGGGTCTTCTTCGCCGGGCAGCTCGGCAAGTACCTCCCGGGCTCCGTCTGGCCGATCGTCGCCCAGATGGAGCTCGCCCGGGCGCACGGGGTGCCCCGCTCGCGGACCGCCGCCGCCGGCCTGCTCACCATGGGCGTCTCCCTCGTCGCCGGCCTGCTCACCGCGGCCGCGACCCTCCCGCTCGCGCTTGCCGGATCCGACGGCCGGCTGCGCTGGCTCCTCGTCGCCGCCCCGGTGGCCGCGGCCGCCCTGCACCCGGCCGTGCTCAACCGCGTCATCGCCCGCGCGCTGCGGCTGACCCGCCGGCCCCCGCTCGAGCGGCCCCTGCCGGGCCGGGCGGTGCTCGCCGCGGCCGGGTGGGCCATCGTGACGTGGCTGCTGTTCGGCGCGCACGTGTGGCTGCTGCTGCGGCCCCTGCGGCCCCTGGGCGAGCAGGCGGGCCCGGCCCTGGTCGTGTGCGTGGGCGGGTTCGCGCTCGCCTGGTGCCTGGGGTTCCTGGTCGTCATCGCCCCGGCCGGCGCGGGCGCCCGGGACCTGGTGCTCGTCGGGCTGCTCGCCACCGTGGCGGGCGGCGGGGCGGCGGCGGCCGTCGCGCTGCTGTCCCGGGCCGTGATGACCGCGGCCGACCTGATGCTCGCCGGCCTCGCCTACGCCCGGACCAGCCAGCACTCCAGCAGCCGCGGGTCGGTGCCGTCGGGGCGCCGCGCGAGCTGATGCTGGTCCTCGCGCTCGTCCTGGTACACGACGCGTTCGAGGGGCAGGCCGTACGGCAGCAGCGGCAACGTCGACGTGGACATCAGCACCGGGTCGCGCCCGGCCGCCCGCACCGCCGCGGCCACCATCCGCAGCCGGTCGACGGTCGGGTCCGGCAGCTGCGCGACCGGCAGCCCGCACTGGTTGCGCACGGTCGGGGCCCACTGCGTGTCGATCATGATCACCGTGTCGTCCGGGCGCAGGGCCCGGCACAGCCGCGCCGCGGCCTCCGGCTCGCCGACCTCGGTGCGCAGCGGCGCGAGCGGCACCGTCACCCACAGCGCGGGGCCGATCGCCAGCGCGAGCAGGGCCGCCATCCACGGCACCCGCAGCCGCATCCGGGCCAGCCCGGCGAGCGCGACGACGGCGAGCAGCACCACGGCCGGCAGCACCTCGACGACGAGCCGCCGGTCGGCCCACGGGTGGTCCGGCGTGATGGCCGGGCGCAGCAGCGTCGCCGCGGCCGAGCCGCCGTAGACGAGCAGGATCGGCAGCAGCCGCCACTGCCGCCCGCGGGCCACGCCGGCGGCGGCCGCCATCAGCCCGCCCCAGGCCAGCACGAGCAGGGGCCAGCCGAAGTACCAGGAGACCCAGGACAGGCTCTGCTCGGCGTACCCGCGGGTGCCGTCGACGGGCAGCCCGAGCCGCCGCTGGTGCGAGGCCACGTAGTCCATCGTCGACGCGGCGGTGACCGAGTGGTCCGTCCAGTACCAGGGCCGCGCGGCGAGGGCGATCCCACCGGCCACGACCAGCGCGACGGCGAGCCTGGGACTCAGCCGCAGCGACCGGCGGCGCAGGAGGATCGCCCCGGCCACGGTCCCGACGACGGCCGCGACCAGCAGCAGCGCCATCGGCCGGGCCGAGGACCAGTTCACCTGGACGTACGGCCACGTCACGTACCGGGCGTCGAGGTACCCGAGCCCGCCGCCCACCAGCGCCCCCGACGCGAAGGCCAGGGCCCCCGGCTGCCGGCGCACCCACCACCACCCGATCGCGGGCAGCACGAGCGCGAAGTCGACGGCCATGTCGAGCCGGACGAGCTCGCCCCCGCCCAGCACCAGCCCGGCCAGGGCGAAGAGCGGTGCCCGGCGGCTCTGCCACGCGTCCAGCAGCAGGGCCAGCCCGCCGGCGAGCATGAGCGCGGCGAGCGGCTCGGAGTAGGTGGTCTGGCTCACCCGCAGCATCGGCCAGGCGGCGGCGAGCAGCAGCGCGGCGACGGGGGCCCAGCGCGGCCCGGCGATCCGCGCGGCGAGCCCGGCGACGGCGAGGACGGCGAGGCCGCCGACGAGGCCGGGCAGCACGAACATGCCGGTCCAGCCGCCGGCCCAGTGCGCGGCGGCCAGGAGCGTCGGCCAGCCGGTCATGAACTGCGGGACGATCGTCCCGTCCTGCTCGTAGAACCCGGGATGGGCGAAGGTGACCTCGTCGGCGGCGCCCCCGAAGGCCTCGGCCGGCACCGGCGCGGTGAGCCCGGGGTGGCCGCTGAGCCAGAGGCCGATCTGCGCGTACGTGCCCGCGTCGCGGTGCAGCACCGCCTGCTCGCTGTGCGTGGCCATGGCCAGCGCCGCGAACGCCGCGGCGATTGCGAGCGTCGACGCGACCGCCCACCACGGCGCGGGCCGGGTCCGGGCGGCCGCCAGGGCGGGCCGGGCCAGCCGGACGAGCAGCACCGCGGCCGCCGCGGCCGCGGGCAGCACCGTCCACGCGTGGAAGGCGCCGAGCGCGGCCAGCGGGACGGCCACGAGCAGCCAGCCGGTGACGGCGAGCACGGGCAGGACGGATGCCAGCTGCAGCACCCGCCCGGCCCGCGCGCCCGGCGCGGTCCGCACACGGAGCGCGCCGGCGAGGTGAGTCCGGTTCGCGGCAGGCATCGCGGGCCATTGTGGCCCCGCAGTACGACGACGCTACCGCCGGTTCATGACAATGTCTTGACGACTTGCTCCGTTCGACGAGTTGCTCTGTGGGGTCAGTTCCAGCGGCAGGCCGGGGAGCGGAACTTGCACGCGGCGGACTGCAGGACCTGCCCCTTGCCGGGCGGGGCCGCCTCGGCCGAGGCGGGGAGCAGGGCCAGGAACGCCGCGACGGCGACGATCCCGGTGGTGAGCGGTCGGACGATCCCCATGGCGTACCTCCGAGGTCGGCGGATGGCGTTGCCATGATGGTCGGCAGCGCCCGGAGCCCCCGGGTTCCCGGCGCGGTGCCGCCGGGGTGCGCCCGCCACGGCTCAGCCGGCGGGGCCGGTCGCGAGGCGGATGTTCGCCGTGTGCGTGCGGCCGCCGCGGTCCATCCACGTCACCCGCACGGTGTCGCCCGGCTGGTGGGCGTCGATGAGGGCGGTCAGCGACGACGCGCCGGCCACGTCCTCGTCGTCCACGGTGCGGATCACGTCGCCCGCGCCGATGCCCGCGCGCTCCGCCGGGCTGCCGGCCAGGACGCCCGAGACCTCGGCGCCGCCCGCCTTGCCGCCGGCGTCGGACGCCGTGACGCCGAGCAGGGCGGTCGGGCCGATGTGGACGGTGTCCGACGACTCGCCGTTCGTGATGCGCTGGGCGATGGCGAGGGCCGCGTTGCTCGGGATGGCGAACCCGACGCCCTGGCCGGTGTCGGTCGACGCGGCCGTGTTGATGCCGATGAGCCGGCCGCCGCGGTCGACGAGCGGGCCGCCGGAGTCGCCCGGCTTGATGTCCGCCGCGACCTGGATGAGGCCGGACAGCCGCTGGGAGCCGCCGCCCTCGGGGTCCTGGGCGGTGATGGTGCGGTTGAGGCCGGTGACCGAGCCGGTGACCGACTCCCCGCCGTTGCCGCCGGCGTTGCCGACCGCGACGATCTCGTCGCCGACCTGGACGCGGGACGAGTCGGCGACGCCGAGGCGGGTCAGGCCGGAGACGCCGGCGAGCTGGATGACGGCGATGTCGTGGGTGCGGTCGTAGCCGACGACCGTCGCGGCGAACGAGCGGCCGTTGGCGACGGTCACGGCGCTGATCGCCGTCGCGCCCGCGATGACGTGGTTGTTGGTGAGCACGAGCCCGGTGGAGCCGATGACCACCCCGGTCCCGGCCGCGCGGGCGTTGCGCAGCCCGAGGGTGCTGGTGATGTTCACGACGCTGCGGTTGACCGTCGCCACGATCGTCGCCGTGTCCAGCGGCGCGGCCGGGGCCGAGGTGGCCGGCGACGCCTCGGGAGTGGCGGACAGCGCGTCGCCGGGCGGGGCCGGGACCACCGCGCCGGGCCGCGCGGCGGTCGGTGTGGGGCGCGGCCGGGGGCTGTCCGAGCGCGCCTCCAGCGTGGCCACCAGCCCGGCGACGCTGACCAGCGCGGCGAGCCCGACGAGCATGACGACCCCGACGGCCCACCGCAGCACCGCTCCACCGCGCCGCAGCACCCGCCGCGGCTCGGGCGGAGGGCCCCAGCCGGGATCGGGCCACCGGTCGTAGGCGCGCGACGGGCGGTTCCACTCGGGCGGGCGGGGCGGCGGCACCGGACCGTCGCCCCAGCCGTCCCAGCCCCGCTCCGCCCCGATCACCGAGGTGACCGGCACCGCGGTCACCGGCACGTCGTAGCGCGAAGCCGTCATTCGTCCACCACCGCCCGGGAGTCGGCCATCTACCGGCGACTACGGACGGGGACCGCCGAAGGTTCGATCGGCCGCGCAAAACGACCGGGGCCGATGGCGAGGCGGTAGAACCTGCCTGCGGATTCACGGGCCGTTCATCGCCCGTCCACCCGCCACTCACACACTCACGCATCTGCATTCGGCTGTGGCGTAGCAGAGTGCCCTCATGACCATTTCTCGTCGTCAAGTGCTGTCCGGCACGGCCGCCGCGGGTGTCGGGCTGACCGTTGCGGGTGCGCTCCCGACCCTGGCCGAGCCCGCCGCCGCCCACAACGGCGGCAACGACGGGGGCCGGCCGAACGGCAATGGCCGCGCCTTCCCGCCGCTGCAGGACGACCCCAAGGGCATCCTGGCGCTGCCCGCGGGCTTCTCATACGCGATCGTCACCCGCGAGGGTGAGACCGACATGTCCTTCGGCCAGGGCAAGACGCCCGCCTATCACGACGGCACCGGGGTCGTGGGCGCGGACCGCAACGGCCTGACCATCATCCAGAACCACGAGATGACGCCGTACATGTCCGCCTACGGCGTGCCGCACATCGAGGGCACCGTCTACGACCCGGGCGCGAAGAACGCCAGCGGCTGCACGGTCATCACCACCGACCGCAGCGGCCGCAAGCGGGCGGAATGGGTCGGCATCTCCGGCACCGTGCGCAACTGCGCCGGCGGCGTCACGCCGTGGGGCACCTGGCTGACCTGCGAGGAGACCTTCATCAACGCCGGCGCCACGTGGTCGGCGGCGGGCCAGACGGGCACCTACGAGAAGGACCACGGCTACGTCTTCGAGGTGCTGACCAGCGACTCGAAGCACCAGCTGCCGAAGCCGATCAAGGCGTTCGGCCGCTTCGAGCACGAGGCCCTCGCGGTCGAGCCGAACCTCAAGCACGTGTACCTCTCCGAGGACGCCTCCGGCCCCAACGGCCTGTTCTACCGCTGGACCGCCCCGCGCGGCGCCCGCCTGCACGCGGGCCTGGCCAACACGCTCGCCGACGACGCCGGCAAGCTCGAGGCGATGCAGATCCGCCTCGACGACGGCAGCATCCTGCCCGACGTCGCGTTCCTCACCTCGGCGCAGCTGGGCCGCCCGTTCAAGGTGAGCTGGGTCGAGGTCCCCGACCGCGACGCGCGCACGAAGACCGTCCGCACCCAGTTCGCCGACGGCCAGGTCACCCGGGGCAAGAAGTTCGAGGGCGTGTGGAGCACGAACAAGGGCTGCTACATCGTCAACAGCTTCGCCTTCGGCGCCAACGACCTGCCGGCCGGCGCGACCAAGCACGACGGCATGGTGTGGTTCTACGACTACAGCGACGAGACCATCACGCTGGTGACGTACTTCCCGCACAACCCGGAGTCGGAGGGCGAGGGCCCGAACCCGAAGTACGCCGACATGGTCTTCGACGGCCCGGACAACGTCACCGTGACCCCGTGGGGCTCGCTGGTGCTGGCCGAGGACGGCGTGAAGGCCTCGCACGTGCTGAGCTCCATCCCGGGCGGCCCGACCTACGCGATCGCCCGCAACATGCTCAGCAACGGCACGTCGAGCGGCTCCCCGACCTACTCGGAGTTCACCGGCCCGACGTTCTCGCCGGACGGCAAGATCCTGTTCGTGAACATCCAGGCGCCGGGCATCACGCTCGCGATCACCGGCCCGTGGGAGAAGTACCTCGGCTAGCGGCACGTGCACCGACGAGGCCCGGGTTCGCCCGGGCCTCGTCGCGTGTTCGTCATACCGTCTCCGCACGTTCGTCGTACTTCGCCCCGAGAATCACGGGGTGTCCGATGATCACTGGCGGCTGCGGCAGCTGGAGCAGTCGCTGTCCGGGGAGGACCCGGAGCTGGCGCGGGCGCTGACCGCCCTGCGCCCGGTACGCCGCTGGCGCACCCGCCTCACGACCGGCGCGCTGCTCTCGGCCGGCTGCGCGCTCCCGGCCAGCCTCATGGCCCACGACACCACGCTCGCCGTGCTGTCGGCGGGCGCCTTCGGCGTGGCCGCGGGCCTCTGGCAGCCCTTGGACACCTGACCCCGGCAGATGCGGGCCGGGACGCTCCGCGCGGGAGCCCGTCGATTGGGACCCGGTCTGGGCCTTTGGGCCCAGGATCGCGGGGGCGGCGATCACTAGCGTTCCTGACGCAAGTGGTGATCCAACCCCCACGGGAGAATCGATGACCCTGTCCCTCCGGCACCAGCCCCGATCGCGGCTGTTCGTGCTGGCCGGCATCGCGGTGGCGCTCGTCGGCCTGCTCGGCTGGTTCGCCACCGGGCCGCTGCGCTCCGCCAGCGCCGACGCCACGCCCGTGTCCCAGGGCAAGCCGGCGACCGCCTCCTCCAGCGAGGGGCGCGCCTACCCCGCCTCGGCCGCCGTCGACGGCGACACCGGCACCCGGTGGTCCAGCGCCTTCAGCGATCCGCAGTGGCTGCAGGTCGACCTCGGCGCCCCCACCGCGATCGGCAAGGTCGTGCTGCAGTGGGAGCGCGCCTACGGCACCGCCTACCAGATCCAGACGTCCTCCGACGGCACCGCCTGGCTCACGGTGTACTCCACGACGACGTCGAAGGGCGGCAAGGAGACGCTGACGGTCAACGCCATGAGCCGCTACGTGCGGCTCTACGGCACCGCACGCTCCTCGGGCTACGGCTTCTCGCTGTGGGAGTTCCAGGTCTTCGGCACCTCCGGCGCCCCGGCCACCGCGACGGTCGGCCCGGTCACCGGCGGCCCGTCCAGCGCCGGGCCGGTCCCGACCGGCGGCGCCACGCCGACGTCCACCGCGACCGCCCAGGCCGGCTGGATCATGGCGCCGAACCCCGTCACGAACGTGAAGCCGTCGCACGAGGTGCCGCCGAACAAGGGCGGCTTCCACGAGTTCCAGGCGAACTGCTCGGTCAGCCGCAGCAACCTGCAGGACGACCCGATCGTGTTCCCCGGGCTCGCGGGCGCGTCGCACATGCACACCTTCATGGGCAACACCACGACGAACGCGAACACGACCGTCGACTCGCTCGTCGCGGGCTCGACCACCTGCAAGGCCAAGGGCGACCTGTCCGCGTACTGGATGCCGACGCTCTACAACGGTGACGTCGCGGTCAACCCCGAGGGCCTGCAGACCATCTACTACAAGACCGGCGTGCAGGACTACCGCACGATCCGGCCGTTCCCGAAGGGCCTGCGCTTCGTCGTGGGCAACGCCAAGAACACCGACGCCGACAAGTTCCTCGCCGCGACCGAGAAGGGCTTCGAGTGCGGCGACAGCTACGAGAACAAGAACATCCCGCTGAGCTGCCCGACGGACCGCAGCGTGAAGCTCAACATCCGCTACCAGGCCCCGAGCTGCTGGGACGGGCTGCACCTGGACTCGCCTGACCACCAGTCGCACATGGCCTACCCGATCGACACGCACTCGGCCGCGGGCGTGGTCTGCCCCGACGACCACCCGGTCGCGGTGCCGAAGCTCGAGTTCAAGATGGCCTGGCCGGTCAACGGGGACATGTCGAAGGTGCACTTCGCCAGCGGCGCCGGCCCCACGTTCCACTACGACTTCGTCAACGCGTGGGACGACCGGACCCTCAAGGCGATGATCGACGGGTGCATCGTGGCGGCCCGGCAGTGCGACGCCCAGGGCCACGACGGGCGCGACGACCAGCAGCCCGCGCCGTACGTCCTGAACAACAACTACGTCCTGCCGTAACACTCCACCGGAAAAGAACACCCCACCGGTAAGACCCGGCGCCGTCGTCCCGCAGGGGGCGGCGGCGCCGTGGCGTATTGTCGGGCGCGGGTCGCCGGAGGGACGAGGAGCACGCGTGACTGACGGCGGCTTGCCGACGCGCCGACCGCGGCAGTGGATCGGCGTCACGGCCGTGGCCGTCGGCATCGCGGGCGCGGCCGTCGCGGTCCCGCCGCTGATCGCCCCGGACCACGACCGGGCCGAGCCCGGGCCGAGCCGGACGCCGCAGGCGGTCGCCAGCGCGTTCCAGCCCGGCCTGAGCCCGAGCGCGAGCCCGAGTCTTGGCCTGAGTCTCGGCCTGAGCGCCTCCCCGCCGCCCGGGTTCGCGCCGATCAGCATCCAGGCCGAGGACCCCGCGAACACGCTCACCGGCGGCGCCTCCGCGACCGCGTGCGGCACCTGCCGGGGCGGGAAGCGGGTGCGGTACATGTGCGCCGAATGCACTCTCGTCGTGCGCGTCACGCTGCCGAGCGCCGGCACCCGGACCGTGACCGTGTACTACGAGGCCGACGGGAACCGGACGCTGAAGGTCCGCATCGGCACCGCCGCCCCGCGCGCGTTCCCGGTGACCGGCCCGGACTGGACGGTCCCGCAGTCGTTCCGGTTCACGGCGAACCTGCCCGCCGGGGAGGTCCGGCTGACGCTGTTCAACGACGAGTCACCGGCGCCCGACCTCGACGAGATCGTGATCGCCTGACTTAGGTTTCGCTTAACTGCGGCGCAAATCCCGAGCCCCCGCTGCGCGCGCGGGCAGGCGCCCAGTAGCGTCCCTGCCGTGGTGAACACCGACCGTGCGGTGGCCGCGGCGGCGCTGGCCCGGGCCGTGCTCGTCGGCCGCGCGCTCGCGGCGGTGATCGCGGCCGCGGCCGGGTTGCTCCTGGTGAGCGACCGGTGGCGGCTGGTGGAGGTGCTGGCGCTGGTGGCCGTGGGCACGGGCGTCCAGCTCGGCCTGCTCGCCCGCTGGCCCCGCCTCGCCGCGCTGCCGGTCACCGCCGTCGCCGCCGACGCGGTCCTCGTGCTCGCCGTGCTGGCCCTGAGCCGGGGCGGCATCGCGTACTTCTGCTTCGCCGCCGGCGCCGGTGCCCTGGCCGGGGTGCTGCTCGGGCTGCGGGCGGTGCCGGTGTGGATCCTGCACGGGGCGCTGGGCTTCGCCGTCATCGGCCGCGTGCTGCACCGCCTCGACCCGCCCGCCGAGATGGCCGCGTTCGTCGTCGCCCTGCCGGTCGCCGGCGCCCTCGCGGGCCTGGGCACGTCGGTGCTGACCTCGGCGCTGGCCCGCTACCTGGAGCTGTCGCGCAGCCTCGTCGACGCCGCCCAGCGCTCCGCGGCCGCGTCCGAGCGGGCCCGCCTCGCCCGCGAGCTGCACGACTCGGTGAGCAAGACGCTGCGGGGCGTGTCCCTGGCCGCCCTCGCGCTGCCCACCTCGCTGCGCCGCCAGCCGGCCCTGGCCGAGCAGCTCGCCGGCACCGTCGCCGCGGGCGCGACCGCCGCCGCCCGGCAGGCCCGCGAGCTGCTCGAGGAGATGCGCCTGGACGTGCCCGACCGCGACTTCGCCACCAGCGTGCGCGAGCTGTGCGACGCCTGGAGCGCGGCCGCCGGGGTGCCGGTGCGCACGATCCTGGAGCCCGTCGATCCGCCGATTCCGGTGTCGTACGAGCTCAGCCGCATCCTGCGCGAGGCCCTCGCGAACATCGCGAACCACGCCCTCGCCCGCCGCGTGGTCGTCCGGCTGGCCCCGACCCGGCGCGGGGTGCTCCTGGAGATCTCCGACGACGGCCAGGGCTTCGCCGTGCCGCGGGACCTCAGCCGCCTGCAGAGCGCCGGGCACTTCGGCATCGTGGGCATGACCGAACGGGCCCGCAACGCCGGCGGCGACCTGCACGTGGACTCGGCGCCCGGGGCCGGCACCACGATCACCGTCCGCGTCGCCCTCGGCGCCCCGGTCGGTGCCGCGTGACGTGGCCGGGCGCGCCCCACATCGGCGTGCTGATCGTGGACGACAATCCGATCGTGCGCGGCGCGCTGCGGGGCATCCTCGACGGCGGCGACGGGGTGCGGGTGCTCGGCGAGGCGGCCAACGGGCGCGAGGGGATCGCCGCGGCCCGGCGCCTGCAGCCGACCGTCACGCTGCTCGACCACCGCATGCCGATCGCGGACGGGCTGTCGGTCATCGCCACGATCGCGCAGTACAGCAGCGTCCTCGTGCTCACCAGCGACGACGACGCCGAGCTCATCGCGGGCATGCTGCACCAGGGCGCCCGCGGCTATCTCGTGCACGGCGAGTTCGACCCGGCCGAGCTGCAGCGCGCGGTCCGTGAGGTCGCCGGCGGCCGCGGCTGGCTGTCGCCGGTCGCCGCCTCCGTCGCCGCGTCGATGGTCCGCGACCAGCAGGCCCGCGAGCGCAGCCGGCACCAGCAGACCGAGCGCCGCGCCGCGGCCCGCCGCCACTTCGGCCTGACCGAGCGCGAGGAGGACGTGATGCACCTGCTCTGCGAGGGTCTGTCCAACGCCTCGATCGCGCACCGCCTGCGGCTGACCGAGAAGACCGTGAAGAACCACCTGAACCACGTCTTCGCCAAGCTGCAGGTGCGCAGCCGCACCGAGGCCGTGGTCCGCTGGACCTCGATCCGCTAGCCCCGTGCCGCGACCGCGGCGGCTCAGGGTGTCAAGTCATGCCGCTCACGCCCGGATGACGTGCCCGATCCGGGGCGGCGTGCGCCCGGCGGCGACCTCGAGCCAGGCCGCCCGCAGCGCCTCCGGCCCGTGCCCCGTCCGGACGTCGACCCAGCCCGCGGCCGCGGCGGCGAAGCGCTCCCAGGCCTCGGCGAAGCGCGCGTCGAGCCCCTCGCGGCCCCAGTCGGCGGAGCGCTTGCGCATCCGGGCCGGGGCGAAGAACACCTCGCCGGCCGCGAGCGCGTTCGGGGACTGGGTGGTGAGCCCGACCGCGATGTCGCGCACGAGCCGCTCGCCGAGGTGCGCCCGCAGCGCCTCCCGCGTCGCCGCCGCGCCGGACAGGTCCAGATACGCCGTCGGTACCGCCGGCAGCGCCCCGACCTCGTCGTAGGACAGCACCTCGTCGTAGCAGCCGAGCGCCTCGGTGAACGCGACGTTCCCGGGCGAGGTGAGCCCCGCGACGCGGGGGCCGCGCCCGCGCAGCTCGAACGCGGCCGCGAAGGCCGTCTTGCTCGAGGCCGAGGACAGCACGACGCGCTCGGCCCCGTAGGCGTCGTGGTCGAGCACCTGGTCGGCGAGCATGAACGAGGTGAAGAACAGCGGCCGGAAGAGCACCAGCAGGTCCTCGCGATCGGCCCGGTAGGCGGCGTCGCCGGTGGTGAGCCGGTAGGCGTTGTACGGCGAGGGGAGTTCCGCCCGGTGCTCGCTGGTGTCCCGGAACCCGGTCTCGTCGATCCGGCCCGGCCGCACGACGAGGTGCCCGGCGGGCGGGAGGTAGCCGTAGACGCGCGATCCGGGGTGCACGTGCGGTACACCCGACTCGACCACCTCGGCGAAACCCCACAGCGGCACCAGGCCCCACCGCGGCGGCAGCCCGAACGCGGCGGGCGGGAAGAACTGCCAGTAGCGCATGGCGTCGCCGAGCACCGCGTAGGTCACGTTGTTCGCGGTGACCCCGACCCGGTCGACGCGCAGCACGGCCTCCCCGTCCCCGGCCCGGGGCGCGGCGACCTCCTCGACGGTGGTGACGCCGAGCTGCTGCCGATCGACCCCGAACACCCACATGGCACACATCTTGCACTCCTTGTGCATCTTGGTTCAAGCCGCCCGCCCGATCCCCTCCAGGGTGACGCTGCCCACGGCCGGGGGCGATCGGCGCGGTCCTCGGCGGCGGCATTGTTTGGCTACGCTCGGTCGCATGGGGAGTGAGCAGGAGGACGGCTACACGCCACGGTCCCGCGTGGGGGCCGTGTTCGTCGCGCTGCTGGCCGGCGACGAGGACGCGGCGGCGCGGGCGGCGGAGCTGCCGCCGGACGAGCACGACGCGCCGGTGCTGCGGGCCGCGATCCGCCTCGCCGTGCGCAGCCTCTTCGACGAGGACACGCCGCGCGACTCGGTGGCCGAGTTCGTGGCCACGATGGCGCAGGACGTGGAGGTCGACCCCGCGGTGGGCGAGGCCCTGCTGCGCACCCAGCTCGGCGAGGAGGGGCTGCTGGAGCCGTACTCGGAGCAGGACGTCTCCGACGCGACGTGGTCGATGCTGGGCTACCTGTGCGAGCGGCGCCTCGGCCCCGAGGACTCCCTGGAGCTCGTCGCCCAGGCCGAGCGCGAGGCCCTGCCCGAGGCTTGAGGCCGGGACGCTTCTGCAACCGCCTTGCACCCCGCACGGGCGCCCCGTGCTCCCCGGCCGGCGGAGGATCGGGGCAGGGACGTCTCACGAGGGGGTACGGCATGTTCGAGCCGGCCGGCGGGCACAACGGATATGTCGTGGCGGTCGACGACGACGAGGACCTGCGCGAGCTCATGGCCACGCAGCTGCGCAACGGCGGCTACGAGGTCGCGACCGCGGCGGACGGGCCGTCGGCGATCGCGCTGATCCAGCGGCGCCCGCCGGACGCGGTCGTGCTGGACGTGTCCATGCCCGGCATGTCGGGCGTCGAGGTGTGCCGCACGCTGCGCATGCTCTCCACGACGGTGGCGGTGCCGATCATCATGCTCACCGCCCGCACCCAGGTGAACTTCGAGACCGAGGGCCGCATGGCGGGCGCCGACGCCTACCTGACGAAGCCGTACTCGGCCCGCACGCTGCTGTCGAGCCTCGAGGACCTGCTCCTGTCCTGAGCTAGCCGGCCGCGTCGGCGACGATGGCGCCGCGCAGGCGGTCCAGGGCGTCCTGGCGGGCCCCGGCCAGGGCGGGCTCCTGCCGCAGCACGGCCGCCTCCACCGGGACCGTGCGCGGCAGCCCGCCCACCGCCTCCCGCACCGGGGCGAGCACGGCCGGGCCCCACGGGCCACCCAGCACGATCAGGCCGGGATCGGCCAGGGCGACGATCGCGGCCACCACCCCCGCGACCGCCCGGGCCACCAGGAGACGGTCGGACTCACGAGCCATCGCGGCCAGCAGGGCGTCGGGGTCGATCGCGGTGGAGCCGGGCCGGCGCACCCCCATCGCGCCGAACACCTCGATGAACGGCACCGCGCGGCCGCCGGGGCCGGCGGTGAGCAGATGCGCGATCTCCCCCGCCAGCCCGCCGCGGCCGCGGGTCACCGCGCCGCCGCCGACGGTCGCGCAGCCCAGACCCTCGCCCAGGTACAGGTACGCGAAGTCGTCCCCGGCGTGCTCCCGCTCGGCCCGCGCGGCCCAGTTCACGTCGTTGTCGACCGTCACGGGGCCGGCGACGTGCCCGGCGAGCACCCCCACCGGGTCCAGCTCGCCCACCAGGAAGGGCGAGTCCGGCAGGTGCACGAGCCGGCCGCTCGCCCGGTCGACGGGATCGGCCGCGCTGACGACGGCCAGGCGCGGGCGGGCCCCATCCGGCGATGCGGCCCCACCCGGCGAGAAGGCGGCGCCCAGCGAGGAGGCGGCGGCGGCCAGCGCGGCGGCGACCGAGGACGGGGACGCCGGGCGGCCGAGCGGGTGCGAGGTCCGGGCGATCGTCTCGCCGTAGGCGTCGAGCAGCTCCCCCGTGATGCCCGACGGGGCGATCGAGACCGCGAGCGCCGCGCCGGCCGCGGGCGACAGGGCGTAGTAGGAGCCGACCCGGCCCCGGCCCCGGCCGCCGGGGGTGCGCTCGCCGGTGTCGGCGACCAGGCCGCGCGCCTCCAGCCGGCGCACGCTCTCCCCCGCCGTGGGCTTCGAGATGCCCGTCTCGGCGGCCAGCTCGGCCCGCGTCAGCCGCCGGTGCCGCATGAGGGCCCGCAGCACCCGCTCGTCGGTCAGCGAGCGCACCAGGTCCAGGGACGGTGACGACGACGGCGCGGGGTCCATGTGCCAATGCTAGGCAGGAGCCTTGCCTAGAACACCGCGGGGCGCGTACCGTCGGCTTTACAAATAAGGAGACCTGACTAGAAGGAGCCCGCCGTGTCCGCACCCGCGCTGCCGCACTGGGAGGAGACCCCGGCCGACCTGCCGGGCGCGATCCGCGAGATCAAGCGGGCCATCCGCGCCCGCATCGCGGCCTCCGGGCGCACGGTCGAGGAGGTGTTCGCCGTCCTCGAGCGGCGCATCGAGGCCGAGGTCGAGCAGATCGAGGCCGCGCTCAAGAACGGCGAGCAGGTGTGGCCCGTGATCGACTACGCGGACATCGCCGCCGGCACCGTGCCGCCGGAGCGGCTCGACCTGCTCAAGCGGCGCGGGTGCCTCGTCGTGCGGGGGCACTTCGAGCGGGAGCAGGCGCTCGGGTGGGACCGCGGCATCGTCGAGTACGTCGAGCGCAACGCGTTCTTCGAGCACTACCGCGGGCCCGGGGACGACTTCTTCGGCACCGTCGGGTCCCGGCCCGAGATCTACCCGATCTACTGGTCGCCGGCGCAGATGGAGGCGCGGCAGAGCGAGCGGATGGCGACCGTGCAGGCGCTGCTCAACCGGCAGTGGAAGTACGACTCGGAGGGGCAGGTCTGGTTCGACCCCGACCGCGACTCGCTCTACCCCGACCGGATCCGGCGGCGGCCCGAGGGCGCGGACTCGGGCGGGCTCGGCACGCACCTCGACCCGGGCACGCTCGACCTGTGGATGACCGAGGCGTACCAGCGCGCGTTCCGGCACCTCTTCGACGGCAACGTCGAGCGGTACGACCCGTGGGACGCGGCCTACCGCACCGACGGGCCGCAGTACCCGGGCTCGACGATGTGCTCGGCGTTCCGCACGTTCCAGGGCTGGACGGCGCTGTCCGACATGGACCACGACCAGGGCGTGCTGCACACTGTGCCGATCCCGTCGGCGATGGCGTACCTCATGCTGCGCCCCCTGCTCGGCGACGTCCCGGAGGACGACATGTGCGGGGTCACCGTCAACCAGGTGTTCCCGGCCTCCGAGCGCTGGCACGCGCTGCTCCTGCGCGCCCAGGCTGGCATCCCCGACGTCCGGGCCGGCGACTCGGTGTGGTGGCACTGCGACATGATCCACAGCGTGGCACCGGTCCAGCACCAGCGCGGCTGGGGCAACGTCATGTACATCCCCGCGGCCCCCTGGTGCGGCCGCAACGAGCGCTACGCGGCGAGCGTCCGCGACGCCTTCGCGACCGGCTCCAGCCCGGGCGACTTCCCCGAGGAGCACTACGAGCGCACCTGGCCGGACCGCTTCGGACCGCAGCAGCTCAACGCCACCGGCCGTCGGGGTTTGGGGCTGAAGGACTGACCGGAGTTGCGCAGGATTCGGGGGCACAAACCGGCACGCAACCGCCCAAGCTGCGGGACGCCCCGGCCCGGGTTACGCTGCCCTCCTCATGAATGGTGACAGGCGTTCCGGTTCGGGGCTGACGATCACGGCCGGCACGGGGCCCGGCGGTGTCGTGCTGTCGGTGGCGGGTGCCCTCGACTACACCTCGATCGAGCGCTTCGGCGAGGCCGTGACCGGCGCGTTCGGGTCGGGCGCGGCCACCCTGATCGCCGACCTGAGCGGCCTGGCCTACTGCGACTCCTCCGGCGTGGCGGCCCTGGTCCGCGCCCACAAGCACGCGGTGCGCGAGGGCCGCCGCTTCGTGGTCCGCGCCCCGAACACGACCCTCTCCCGCGTCTTCGCCCTGACCGGCCTCGACGCGATCCTGACCATCGAGAGCTGAGGCCGTCAGGACGGCAGGCGCGCGGTGTCCATCCAGAACTGGTTGATCTGGCGCACCACGTCCACGAACTCGTCGTAGCCGGACGGCTTCGTGATGTACGCGTTCGAGTGCGCCCCGTAGCAGGCGACCACGTCCTCGTCCGCGCTCGAGGTCGTCAGCACCACCACGGGGATGCTCGCCACCGCCGCGTCCGACTTGACCTGCCGCAGCACCTGCCGGCCGTCCACGCGGGGCAGGTTCAGGTCGAGCAGGATGAAGTCGGGGCGCGGCGCCGAGGCGTGGCGGCCGCGCCGGTAGAGGAAGTCGAGCGCCTCCTGCCCGTCCCGCGCCACGTGCAGGTCGCTGGAGAGCGCGTCGTCCTCGAAGGCCTCCCGCGCCATGAGCTCGTCGCCCGGGTCGTCCTCGACGAGGAGGATGGTCGCGGCGCGGTCGGTGTTCGGCATGGCGGCGGTCCTTTCACCGAGCGGGGGTCGGCCGAACTGTACGGCAAACGCGGACCCCTTGCACAGCGGCAAACTCTATCCGGGAGGCAGGGGAAGGAGCCCGCTCCGCCCCGCCACCCGCCGGATGGGGATGTGACCGGAGTCCTGCCCGGCCGGGGGTCGCATGGTGTCGAATCAGCGGCATGAGCAGCGAGCCCCACCTGAGCGTCCGCGGCGCCGCCGAACCGCGCGTGCTGGTCCTGCTCCTGCCCGGGGGCAACGCGGACAGCACGGCCGCGGCCCGGCGCTACGGGGTCGCCTACCTGCGGATGCTCCCGTTCGGCCGGGCGGTGGCGGGGCCGGGCGTGGCCGTGTGGCGGCTGCGGTACCGGATGCGGGGCTGGAACGAGCCCGAGCGGCACCCGGTCGGAGACGCCCGCTGGGCCCTGGCCGAGGCCGCCCGGCGTCACCCGGGGGTGCCGGTGGTCCTGGTCGGGCACTCGATGGGCGGCCGGGTGGCCCTGCACGTGGCGACCGAGCCGGGCGTCGGCGGCGTCTGCGCGCTCGCCCCCTGGATCGAGCCGCCAGACCAGGACCTGCCCGTGCCGGCGGACCTGCCGCTGCTCGTCGCGCACGGCGACCGCGACCGGATCACCGACCCGGCCGCGTCGCGCCGGTTCGTGGTCGCGCACGGCGCCCGGTTCGTCCCGGTCCCGGGCGGGGGTCACACGATGCTGCGGCACTGGCGCACCTGGAACCGGATCGTGCGCGAGTTCGTCAGTCCCTGGACCCGGCCCCGAAGCGCAGGCCGTCGATGAGCAGGTCGACCATGTACCGGTCGGCGTCCGGGTGCACGCCGGTGCACAGGCGCGAGATGGCGTGCAGGACGTGCATGGGCTCGGCGTCGGCCCGGATCTCGCCCGCCTCGGCCGCGGCGGCCAGCAGCCCGGTGAGGGCCGGCTCGAAGCGCTCGCGGAAGTACAGCGGCAGCGGCTCGAACGCCGGGTCGCCGGAGTGCAGGGCCGCGTAGAGGCCGCGCTTCGCGCTCACGAACCCGGTGTAGCGGTGCAGCCACCGCACGAGGGCCGGAAGCGGCGGGTGCTCGGCGGCGAGGACGGCCGCGGTGTCGGCGCACGCGTCGACCTCGTGCCGGAAGACCGCCGTCACCAGGTCGGAGCGCTCCGGGAAGTGGCGGTAGAAGGTGGCCAGGCCGACCCCGGCCCGGGTCGCGATCTCGCGCACCGGGGCGTCGACGCCGGAGGACTTGAAGACCTCGCGGGCCGCCTCGACCAGCGCGTCGAAGTTGCGCTGGGCGTCGGCGCGCACGCGCTTGCCGGGTGTCGGTTGCATAAGTGAGAAGACGTTCCGTATCGTAGTAACTGATAAAGCGTTCCGCTTTGCTCATCGTACGCAAGGAGGCGCAGCATGCGCTACCGCACGCTCGGCCGCACCGGCATCCAGGTCAGCCCCTACTGCCTGGGCGCCATGATGTTCGGCGCCATCGGCAACCCCGACCACGAGGACTCGGTCCGGATCATCCACAGGGCGCTGGACGCGGGCATCAACTTCATCGACACCGCCGACGTGTACTCCCGCGGCGAGTCCGAGGAGATCGTGGGCAAGGCGCTGCAGGGCCGGCGCGAGGACGTCGTGCTCGCCACGAAGGTCAACGGGGCTATGGGCGACGACCCGAACCGGCGCGGCACCTCGCGCCGCTGGATCATGGCCGAGGTCGAGCACTCGCTGCGGCGGCTGCGGACCGACTACATCGACCTCTACCAGGTGCACCGCCTCGACCCGACTGTCGACATCGAGGAGACGCTGTCCGCGCTCACCGACCTCGTGCGCAGCGGCAAGGTCCGGGCGATCGGCTCGTCGACGTTCCCGGCCTCCGCGATCGTCGAGGCGCAGTGGGCGGCCGAGCGGCGGGGGCTGGAGCGGTACCGCACCGAGCAGCCGCCGTACTCCATCCTCGACCGCGGCATCGAGCGCGAGATCCTGCCCGTCGCCCAGCGCTACGGCATGGGCACGCTGGTCTGGAGCCCGCTCGCCCAGGGCATGCTCACCGGGAAGTTCCGCAAGGGGCAGCAGGCCGGCACCCACCGCAGCAACCTGCCGTTCCAGCACTACCGCGACGAGCGCCGCCTCGACGCCGTCGAGCGGCTGATCCCGCTCGCCGAGCGGGCCGGGCTGTCGCTGACCCACCTCGCCATGGCCTTCGCCGTCGCCCACCCCGGCGTCACCTCGGCCATCATCGGCCCGCGCACCATGGAGCAGCTCGACGACCTGCTCGCCGGGGCCGAGGTCGCCCTCGACGACGCGATCCTGGACGAGATCGACGCCGTCGTCGCGCCCGGCACCGACGTGGGCCGCCTCGACATGGCCTACAACCCGCCGGAGATGCAGCAGACCCCGCTGCGCCGCCGCGCGGCGGGCGACCGCGCGGCGGCCTAGGTGCCGGTGGCCTTCCCCTCCAGGACGCCCGCCTCGGCCATGCTGTCCACGGCGCCGAGGTAGTGGTCCTCCAGCATCGCCACGATCTCGTCGCCCGAGCCGACCCGGAACACGTCGATCACGTACTGGTGGCGGCGCACGGCCTCGTCCAGGCCGATGTGCTGGCGGTCGATCGACGAGCGCATGAGGGCGCCCATCTGGGCGTCCAGGGTGCGCCACAGCACGGCGAGGCGCTGCTTGCCCGCGGCGTCGATGATGCAGCCGTGGAACTCGGTGTCGAGGTCGATCATGGTGGCCACGTCGCCGTCGGCGGCGGTGTCCGCCATCCGGTCCACCACCTGCTGCATGCGGCCGAGGACGTCGTCCCGGTTGCCGGTGATGCAGCGCACCGCGCCGGCCTCCAGGACGAAGCGGGCATAGCAGGCGTCGCGAATGTCCTCGTAGGACATCCGCGTCACGACGCTGTGCCGCCGCGGCGAGATGTCCACGAGGCCGTCGACGCTGAGCTGGCGCAGCGCCTCGCGGACGGTCGAGCGGCTGACCCCGAGCTCCTCGGCCAGCGGGGCCTCGACGAGGCGCTGCCCGGCGGCGTACTCGTTGTTGAGGATCTTGCGCCGCAGGACCAGGTACACCGCCTCGGGCAGCGACCGGTGCAGGAACGATCCGGGGTCGGTCATGGCCGGAAGTCTAGGTCGTCGGCCCGCAGGCCGAGGTGCTGGTCGCCGTCGGCGTGCACGGGCAGATCCGCCGCCGGGCCGCAGAGCAGCGGCATCAGGCCGGGGCCGTGGCCGGGCAGTGGGCTGCCGCCGTGCACGATCACGCCCACCGTGCGCCAGCCCCGCCGGTAGCCGGCGTTGTGGCGCACGTCGAGGTCGTCCACGGCCACGAGGTCGCCGAGCCGCAGCCCGGGCGGCACCTCCTGCAGGTCGAGGTCCCACAGCTGGGCCGGGCGGCCGATGCCGATGCCGACGACGGACGAGGGGACGACCCCGCGCACGCCGAGCGGGAGCGCGAGCCGGGGCAGCATCCGCGGGTCGGTGTTGAGCACCGTGAGCCCCGGCAGCGTCGCGCCCTGCCCGTGGGCGCGCACCGCGACGGCGTCCCCGGGCAGCAGCTGCGCCAGGACCTCGTCGGGGAAGAGCACGATGACCCGGCCCTCCTCGCCGCGCTTGCCGAGCACCGTCCCGCGGGCGCCGGCGGCGGCACCGGTGCGCACGACGGCCTCGTTGCCCAGGCACGCGAACGCGGCCAGCGCGTGCCGGGCGGCCTGGTCACGGTGCTCGAGGGTGACGCCCGGGGCCGCGTGGTCGGCGTCATGGTCGAAGACCCCGTCGCCGAGGCGGACCCCGAGCACCACGCCCGAGGAGCCGATCGGCACGTACGGGGCGCCGTCGGCGTCGACGAGGTAGGGCGAGGACCCCATCGTCGGGGTCTCCACCGCCCCCGTCAGGTTCATCGCGACCGTGGACGCGGAGTGCGGCGAGACGAGCACGTTGTCCAGGCCCCACAGCGGCGACTCGGCCGGCAGCGGCTCGGTGGCGAACACGTCCAGCGCGGCCCCGGCGAGCCGGTCGCCGGCCAGCGCCTCGATCAGCGCGGGCTCGTCGACGACCGGGCCGCGCGAGATGTTCACGAGGATCGCGCCCTCGGGCAGCCGCTCGAGCTGCTTCGCGCCGATCAGCCCCTCGGTCTGCGGGGTGAGCGGGCAGCACAGCACGAGGACGTCGGTGGCGGGCAGCACCTCGTCCAGCTCGGCGATGCGGTCGCGGCCGAGACCGATGACGGTGCAGCCGAGGGCCTCGAAGGAGCGGGCGACCTGCCGCCCCATGCCGCCGAGGCCGACGACGGTGACCGTGCGGCCGGCGAGCTGGGCGGTGGTGTAGCGCTCCCAGCGCTGCGCCGCCTGGCGGCGGCGCAGCTCGGGGACGCCCTTGACGAAGTACAGCGCGCCGGTGACCGCGAACTCGGCCAGCGGCACGGCGTGGATGCCGGCCGCCGTCGTGAACGTGATGCCGGTCCGCTCCAGGCCGGTGCGCTGCACGAAGCCGCCGATGCCGACGCTGGTGGCCTGCACCCAGCGCAGCTTCGGCGCGCGCTGCGCCAGCCGGGCCGGGTCCTGCCAGTCGAAGTCGAAGGCGATGTCGGCCCCCGCCAGCATCCGCTCCCAGCGGGCGTTCCCGGCCGCGCTGAGGGTGCGCGGGGTGCCGGTGTGGTCGCAGCGGTACCGCGGGATCGGCAGGAGTTCCGGCTCGTACAGGACCTCGACGCCCGGGGCCGCCGCCGCGATGCGGCCGACGTGCTCGGGCTCCAGGTAAGTGGCGATCAGCACCGCGGGCTGGGGCATGCGAGAACCTTAACGGTCGACGGCTGATTGTCGACAACCGACTTTCACCTGTTACCAGCTCTTTACATGATCCATCTTGGCCGGGGGTCTATGTCGCGAAATAGCTGCATAAGACGGGTTGAGCACTTGGAGCGGACATGTTGGGGATTGATCCTGGCGTGTCGGGCATTCATCGACCAAGATGAACGCACTGTCGCAATCGGGGGTACCCATGACTGCTGTGCGTGAGCTTCCGCTGCCCGCCGAGAAGGGCTGCCCGTTCGGCCCGCCGCCCGAGTACGCCGAGCTCCGCGCGACCAGCCCGGTCATCCGCGTGGCCTGCCCGACGGGGATCGACGCGTGGCTCGTGACGCGCTACGCCGACGTGCGCGAGGTGCTGAGCGACCCGCGGCGCTTCACCACCCGCCCGGGCACGGCCGCGCACATCCTCGCCGGCTACAACAGCGAGCCGCCCGGCGAGGGCGACTTCGCCCGCATGGACGGCCCGGAGCACCTGCGCTTCCGCCGGCACATGGCGCCCGAGGTGTCGAACATGAAGCGGATCGCGCAGCTGCGCCCGCTCGTGCGGCGCATCGTCGACGAGCATCTGGACACCTTGGCCGCAACCGCCCCGCCGGTGGACCTCTACGCCGCCTTCGCCAAGCCGGTGACCACCGCCGTCATCGCCGAGCTGCTCAGCGTGCCGGAGTCCGACCGGGCGCTGTTCCAGCGGGCGGCCGACGCACTGTTCTCCGGCGGCTCCAGCGCCGAGGACTACGGGGCGGCGATGCGGCCGCTGCTGGAGTACCTCTTCGGCACCGTCCTCGCCCGCCGCGCCAACCCGGGCGACGACGTGCTCAGCCGCATGATCGTGCGCAGCGACCAGACCGACCGGCCGTTCACCGACACCGAGCTCGTGTCGATGGCCGCGGGCCTGCTCATGGCCGGCTACGACACCACCGCGAGCGTGATCGCCCACGGGATGCTGGCGCTGCTGGAGCACCCCGCGGAGCTGGCCCGGCTGCGGGAGCGTCCCGGGCTCGCGGCCGGCGGGGCCGAGGAGCTGGTGCGGTACCTCGGCGTCGGCACCGGCCTCATGCGCGAGGTCCTCGAGGACTGCGAGATCGGCGGGCAGCCGATGCGGGCGGGCGACCTCATCGTGCTGGCGATCCAGTCCGCCAACCGCGACACCGCGCTCCTCGCCGACGCCGACCGGTTCGACGTCGGCCGCGCGCCCGGCCCGCACGTCGGCTTCGGGCACGGGCCGCACCAGTGCGTCGGGCAGCAGCTGGCCCGGCTCGAGCTGACCGCCGTGCTGGCGACGCTGCCCCGGCGGATCCCGTCGCTGCGGCTGGCTGTGCCGATCGAGGACATCCGCTTCAAGACGCGGACCGCGGTGGGCGGGCCGGTCGCGGTGCCGGTGCTCTGGGACGAGGTGCTGCCGGCGTTCCCCGCCGGGGACGAGGACGGCGACTGATGTGGGTCCAGGTCCACCGGGACAAGTGCATCGGCTCGGGCGTCTGCGCGCTCGTCGCCCCGGACCTGTTCGACCAGCGCGACGACGACGGGGTGGTGATCCTGCTCGACGAGTACCCGCCGGCCCGGCTGCGGGAGGCGGCGTACGAGGCGGCGACCCGGTGCCCGGCCGCCGTCATCGAGATCCACACGAACCGCGGCGCGGCCTCGGGCTGACGCGACTGCGTCACGGCGCTGCCCGTGGGCCGCACCGGCCGCGTTGCCACGTCTCGAACGCCCACCAGCAGCGCAGGGTCGTGAGCACCGGGGCGCCGTCGTCGTCGACGGGCAGGCCGGTGCGCTCGTGCAGGGCGCGCAGCCGGTACCGGACCGTGTTCGGGTGCACGTGCAGCGCCGCGGCGGTGCGGTCGAGGCGGCGGCCGTGGTCGAGGTACGCCAGGGCGGTGCCGACCAGCTCGCGGTGGAACGCGTCGGCCGGGTCGAGCCGCGCGAGCAGCGCCTCGCCCAGCGCCGTGCCGAGCTCCGGCTGGGCGGCCAGGGCCGTCTCCGCGGCGAGGTCGACCACCCGGTGCACGCCGGTGCGGGCGAAGCGCACGGCCCCCGTCAGCGCGGCGAGGCACAGCCGGTAGCCCTCGGCCGCCCGCTCGAGCGGCAGCGGCGGCCCGACGACGGCCGTGACGTCCGGGCCGGCGGCCGCCGGGGAGCCCGGGGTCAGCCCGGCGAGGCGGCCCTCCACGGTGCCGAAGACCCCGCCGCACGCGGCGAGCCGCGGCTCCAGCGCCTCCGCCCGGGCCGGGTCGGTCACGTTCAGCACGACGCAGCGGTACCGCACACCGACGCGCAGCCCCACCGCCGCGGCATCGTCCGCCTGGCCGCCGAGCAGCAGCGCCCGCAGCACCGCGTCGCGCTGGTCCCGCCGGCCCCGGGCCCGGGCCCGCTCGGCCTCGCGATAGCCCTCGACGACGTGGCCTTCGAGCGCGCCGACGTACCGGTCGAAGTCCAGCGCCGCGCTCAGCAGCACCTCGTCCGGGATCCCCGCGGCCCGCCCGCGCACGACGGCGACCTCCAGCACCCGGGTCCGGGCCGCCCGTACCGCACACAACAACCCGGCACACGGCACGCCCTGCGCGGCCCGGTCGGCACCAAGCCGCGCCGCTTCCCCGAACTCCGGCTCCCCGCCCTGGAACGCGGCGAGGCCGGCCGCGAGGAGCAGGGCCACGTGCCGCCGGCTCTCGTGCGCGGGCAGCCGCGCCACGTCCGGCGAGGCGGACCGGGCGGCGGCGACGAGCTCGTCGACCAGCCCCTCGTCGCCGGCCAGGGCGGCCAGCAGCGGCGCGAGCGGGGTGGACACATCGGCCTCGCTGTGGGTTCGCGTTTGTGGGTTCGGCACAATCGCCGGGCGCGGCGTTGTGCGCCGGGACCTATCGACCGCCACCGATCGGCGATTTCCTGGACGTTACCGCAGAGTAACGACAAAGCCCAGGGAGGCCGCGTGTCCGCCAGCCCCGTTCCCCGCCGTCGCGCCGTGCTCGCCGGCCTCGCCCTGCTCGCGAGCGCGCTCGTGCCCCTCGCGTCCGCGTCCGCGCCCGCCGCCGCGGCGCCCGCGCTGCAGGAGGTGATGTTCGTCGGCAACAACTGGGACGGCACGGTCGACGTGATCCGCTCCAGCGGCACCTACGAGAAGCTCCGCCGGATCAACGTCGTGCCCGACCGCGACCGGCGGCTCTGGGAGATCTACCTCAACCCGGTCCGGCTCGCCTTCTACCTCGGCGTCCAGCAGGGGCCGGGCGAGGGCCACGACCAGCTCGTCGACGACATGTACACGACCCCGGACGGCAGCGCCCTGGTCGTGTCCCGGCCCAGCTTCGCCGACGTCGTCGCCATCGACCTGCGCACGGGCGCGCTGCGCTGGCGCTTCCCGGTCTCGGGCTTCCGGGCCGACCACATGGCCGTCTCCCCCGACGGCACCCAGGTCGCCGTCTCCGCCTCCACGTCGAACACCGTGCACGTGCTCGACATCACCACCGGCCGGCAGCTGGGCTCGTTCACCGCCGGCGACAAGCCGCACGAGAACATCTACACCGACGGCGGCCGCTACCTGTGGAACATGTCCATCGGCGAGGTCAACACCGACCTCGACGACCCGTGGCTGGACTGGACCAAGGGCGACCGGCACATCACGATCGCCGACACGCGCACGTTCCAGGTGGTCCGGACCATCGACATGCGGCAGCGGCTGGACGCGTTCGGCCGCAGCGACCTGTCCGACGCCGTCCGCCCGGCCGTCTTCACCCCGGACGAGCGGACGCTGTACTTCCAGCTCTCCTTCTTCAACGGCTTCGTGGAGTACGACGTCGCCTCCGACCGGATCACCCGCGTCCGGGAGCTGCCCAAGAACCCGGCGACCAGCCCGGACCGCACCACCTGGGTCAACGACTCCCGCCACCACGGCCTGTCGATGAGCCCGGACGGCGCGCACCTGTGCGTGGCCGGCACCATGGACGACTACGCGACCGTGGTGGACCGGGCCACGCTGCGGGAGGGCGCGCTGATCCCGGCGAGCAAGCCCTACTGGGCCACGGTCAGCGGCGACGGCCGCGACTGCGTCATCTCCGAGTCCGGCGCCGACCAGGTGACCGCGATCAGCTTCGCCACCGGGCAGAAGGTCGTCAGCATCCCCGTCGGCGACCACCCCCAGCGCGTGCGGATCGGTCACATCGCCGCGAGCTGACCCGATCCGCAAGCCGAGCACTGTGGTTGCCGGGCGGTTGCATCCGCCCGGCCCGCTCAGGTGTCCCCCGCGGCGGCCGAACGCTTTCCCTGAAGAGCGGATTCGGGGAGGTGTCATGGCGCCACGGTCGTCGAGCGGCGGGCTCGCGCGTGACCCCGTGCTGCTCGGCATGGGCGCCCTCGCGCTCGCGGTGCCGATCTGGTTCCTCGCCGGGCCCGGCGGGTCCGCGCTGTCCTGGGGCATCCAGACCGGCCTCGACCTCGGCATCCTGTTCTTCTCGGTGCGCCTGGCCCGGCTCACCGCCGGCGACCGCCCCGCCCGCCGGTTCTGGCTCGGGCTCGCCGCCGCCGGGCTGCTGTGCGCGCTGGGCGACGGGCTGCAGACCGCCCTCGTGATCGCGGGCGGCCCCGGCACCCCGACCAGCATCGTGCAGTCGTTGTGCGTCGTGCTCGCGATGTCCGAGATGGTGGTGCTGATGCTGCGCCACCCGCTCGGGGACACCGGGCGGCTCCGGCTGCGCCTGTGGCTGGACGCGGCCACCGTGCTCGCCGGGGTCGCCGTGCTGCTGTGGTACTTCTCCATCGGCGCCCAGCTCGGCAACCCGCGCCTGGCCGACCGGCTCGCCTCGGCGGCGTCCTCGGTCGTCATGCTCGTCATCGTGCTCGGCGCGCTCAAGCTCATCCTGAGCGGCACGGCACCGTTCACCCGCCTCGCCGGCGTGGCCGGGTGCGCCGGCGTGGCCGGTTCCGCGCTCGGCTCGGCCGCGGGCATCATCGTCACCGGCGGCCCGGACCCGCGCGTGGAGGCCGTCGCGTCGCTGCTGTCGTGCATCCTGACGGTGGCGAGCGTGCGCATCCAGGAGGTGCAGACCCGCAACCCGCGCGAGGACGCCCGGGTGCGCCGGCGGCGGTTCAGCCTCATGCCGTACGTCGCCGTCGGCGTGACCGAGCTGCTGCTCGTGTTCGCGCTGGCCGGCCGGGGCGCCGACCCGCGGCTGTGGGGCGTGGCCGCCGGGGTGCTGGTCATCACCGGCCTGGTGCTCAGCCGCCAGGTCGTCGCCTTCCACGACAACGACCGCCTGCTCACCGACCTCGACCGCAGCATGCTCGAGCTGCGGCAGCTGCACGGGGAGCTGCGCCACCGGGCGACCCACGACGCGCTCACCGGCCTGGCCAACCGGGCGCTGCTGGCCGAGCGCCTGGCCGCGCTGCCGCCGGCCGCGAGCCTGAGCATCCTGGTGCTCGACCTCGACGGCTTCAAGCAGGTCAACGACCGCCACGGCCACCACACCGGCGACGAGCTGCTGGTGGCCGCGGCCCGCCGGCTGACCGCGCGCGTGCGCGCCGACGATCTCGCCGTCCGGCTCGGCGGCGACGAGTTCGCGGTGGTCCTGCCGGACACGGACGCGGACGTGGCCCGGCGCCTGGCGCAGGCCCTGACCGAGGCGCTCAGCGAGCCGTACGCACTCAGCGGCACCGAGGCCCGCGTCGGCGCCAGCGTCGGCGTGGCCACCGGCACCCCGGCCGGGCTCGACGCGCTCCTGCGGGATGCCGACGCGGATATGTACCGCATCAAGACCGCCCGCAAGGCCGAAGCGCTCGCCGCCCCCGAGGCCCGGGTGCCGGCCTGAGTTAGGTTGGACGCGTGTCGATGACGGTCGGGGTCGAGGAGGAGTTCCTGCTGCTCGACCCGGACTCGTGGCACAGTCTCCCGCTCGTGGCCGAGGCGCGGGCCGCGCTGGCGCCGGAGGCCCGCGAGCGCAGCCGGCACGAGTTCCGGCGCAGCACCCTGGAGATGGTCACGCCGGTCTGCACGACGCTGCCCGAGCTGCACGAGCACCTGGCCGCGAACCGCCGCGCCGCCGCCGGGGCCGCCGCGCGGGCCGGGGTGCGGCTCGTCGCCGTCGCGGCCACGCCGGTCGCCGAGCCGGACCGCAGCGTGGCCCACTCGCCGCGGTACCGCGCGATCGCGCGGCACTACGGCCCGATCGCCCGCGACCCGGCCCTGTGCGGCTGCCACGTGCACGTCGGCGTCGCCGACCGCGACCTGGCCGTGCGCGTGTGCACCGCCCTGCGCCCGTGGCTGCCGGTGCTGCAGGCGATGTTCGCGAACTCCCCGTTCCACGAGGGCGGGGACACCGGCCACGACAGCTGGCGCGGCATCGCCGTCGAACGCTGGCCGGGCCTGGGCCCGACGCCGCCGCTGGAGTCCTTCGCCGACTACGAGCGCGCGGTGGCGCAGCTGGTCGCGTCCGGCTCCATGTACGAGCCCGAGCTGGTCTGGTGGCACGCCCGCCCGTCGCTGCACTACCCGACGGTCGAGGTCCGCATCGCCGACGTGGCCCCGACGGCCGCCGACGCGGTGCTCCTCGCGGCCCTGGTCCGCGGCCTGGTCGCCACCCTGGCCGCCGCGCTCGCCGCGGGAGCGCCGCTGCCGGTGGTGCCGGAGCACCTGCTGCGGGCCGCGCACTGGAACGCCTGCCGTTCGGGCCTGCGCCACACGCTGACCGACCTGCGCCACGGCGCCGCGCGCCCCGCGTGGGAGCTGGTCGGCGATCTGCTGGACGAGATCGCACCGGCCCTGGACGCCCACGGCGACCTGGACCTCGCGCACGCGGGCCTGACGCGCCTGCACGACGAGGGCAACGGCGCCACCCGGCTGCGCCGCGCCGCGACCGTCCCCGAGGCCCTGAGCACCCGCGCCGCCGAGACGGCCGCGGCCTGAGCCGGGCTCAGCGGTCCAGCGGAATCGTGATCGTCGCCGTGGTCGGGCCGCCCGGCGGGCTGTGCAGGCGCAGGGTGCCGTCCACCGCGTCCAGGCGGTCCGCGATGCCGCGCAGGCCCGTGCCGGCCGCCAGGTCGGCGCCGCCGTGGCCGTCGTCCCGCACGGTGACGCGCAGGGCCGCCGGGGTCGCCGCGAAGGTCACGGTCGCGGCCGTCGCGTCGCTGTGCTTCACCACGTTCGCCAGGCACTCCGACACGGCGAAGTAGGCGGCCGTCTCCGCCGCCGCGGACAGCTCCCGCGGGGCGTCGCCGGTCACCGTGACCGGCACGGCCAGGTTCAGGGCCAGGGCCCTGGTCGCGTCGAGCAGGCCGCGGTCGGCCAGCACCGCCGGGTGGATGCTGTGCATCACCGCGCGCAGGTCGTCCAGGGCCGCGACCGCGGTCGTGCGGGCCTCCTCCATGAGCTTGGCGGCGCCGTCCGGGTCGAGGCGGACCAGGCTGCCGGCCAGGCCCAGGGTCAGCGACAGGGAGACGAGCCGGGCCTGGGCGCCGTCGTGCAGGTCGCGCTCGACGCGCTTGAGCTCGGCCGCCTGCCGGTCCACCGCGCCGCGGCGGGAGCGGGTCAGGGCGCTCACCCGGCCGGCCAGCGCCGACTCCCGCCGCTGCACCCAGGCGACGGCGCCGAACAGCAGGGCCAGGCCGAGCATGGTCCAGGCCGGCCAGAAGTACCCGCCGCCCGTGGACACCCACACCGTCAGGTCCACGACCGCCATCACGACACCGGCCGTCGCGGCGGTCCGCAACGGCCGGCGCCCGGCCGCGACCCGCAGGTCGGCGGCCAGGCGCGTCCAGGCGACGGTCCGGATCATCGGTAGGCGAACTTCCGCAGCAGGGTCTCGGCCGGGCCGCGGTGGCCGCGGTCGGCGAGGGCCTTCGCGCCCAGGCACGACACCGCCCACACCGCGACCGCGCACCCGGCGGCGGCCCAGGTTCCCCCGAGGTGCAGGGCGAAGGGGCTGAACAGTGCGACCCAGCACAGCGACTGCAAGAGGTACCCGCTCAGCGACCGCTGCCCGAGCGCCACCACGGGCTCCAGGGCGCGCGGGGTGCGGCCGGCCAGCCGCAGCGCGACGAGGCCGAAGAGGGCCACGTAGCCGGGGCCGCCGTACTCGCCGGTGATCGCGTGCATGCGGGCCATGGCCTCGACGGTACCGGGTGCGGCGTGCAGCACGTCGGCGCACATGAGCGCGTAGGGCAGCGCGCCCAGCGTCGAGATGCCCAGCGACACGACCGCGGTGCGGCGCAGCAGGGTGCGGTGCGCCGCCGGGTCCTCGAGCACCCGCTTGCGCGCGGCCCAGATGCCGAGCCAGACGATGACGATGAAGGGCAGCACGGTGGAGGTGTGCACCGGCCACTCGGCGAGCCGGTCGGCCATCGACCGCAGGTAGGTCGGGGCCGCGAGCGACGCGTTCGGGGTGTTCGTGATGCCGGCCGTCCCGCCGTGGGCGCCGGCGAGCGCGATGACCGACAAGACGAGCGCGTACACCGTCTGGAATCCCCAGAGCCAGAGGATCGCCCGGTGGAAGCGGTCGCCGCGGCGCACCAGCAGCAGGGTCGCCACGATGCCGACGATGCCGTAGGCGCCGAGGAAGTCGCCGAAGTACAGCAGCGTCGCGTGCACGGCCCCGAAGCCCAGCAGCAGCGCGTTGCGGCGCAGCAGCACCCGGTCGGCGTTGCGCCGGGCGAGCTGCACGAGGCCGTAGCCGAACATGACGGCGAAGACCGGGTACGCGCGGCTGTCGACGAAGGTGGCCATGACGAAGTTGACGACCCGGGCCAGGCCGCTCGGGTGCGGGTCGAGGCCGGGCTGCCCGGCGAACGCGAAGTTGGCCGCGTTGGCGAGGGCGATGAACAGCAGCATGGCGCCGCGGGTGAGGTCGGGGGCGAGCGCCCGCTCGGACCGCTTGACGGGCCCGGGTTCGAGGACTGTCTCTGTCATGCCCATGAGCCTCGTCCTCGCGCGGCCGGGTATCGAGGACAGTGCGACCCCGACCGGTGGGGGTACTACTACCCGTGTTCCAGGTAGGCCAGCACGGCGAGCACCCGGCGGTTGTCGTCCTCCGACGCCTGCAGGTCCAGCTTGGCGAAGATGTTGTTCGTGTGCTTCGCGACGGCCTTCTCGGTGATGAACAGCGCGGCGCCGATCGCCGCGTTGGAGCGGCCCTGGGCCATGTGCGCGAGGACCTCGCGCTCGCGGGCGGTGAGGCGGTCCAGCGGGAGGGTGCGCTCGCGGCTGTCGAGGAGCCGGGCGACCACGGTCGGGTCCAGCGCGGTGCCGCCGGCCGCGACCCGCCGGACCGAGGCCACGAACTCGTCGACGTCGGAGACGCGGTCCTTCAGCAGGTACCCGATGCCGCCCCGGCCGTCGGCGAGCAGCTCGCGGGCGTAGAGGCGCTCGACGTACTGCGACAGCACGAGCACCGGCAGCCCGGGCACCTCGGCACGGGCAGCGAGGGCGGCGCGCAGGCCCTCGTCGGTGAGCGTCGGCGGGAGCCGCACGTCGACCACGGCCACGTCGGGGCGCTGCTCGATGAGGGCCCGCTGCAGGTCGGGCCCGTTGTCGACGGCGGACACGACCTCGAAGCCGTGCGCCTCCAGCAGCCGGATCAGCCCGTCGCGCAGCAGGGCAAGGTCCTCGGCCACCACGACTCGCACGCGCAACACCGTACCGTGCCGACCGGCCGGGCCGCCGACCCGACCTCGGCACGGGCCGGTCTGGACGGCGTCGCGTAGGGTCACCGTGGTGAGCCTGTTCGCGCTGGCGGTCGACTATGGCACGTCCAACACCGTGGCCATCCTGCGCTGGCCCGACGGCAAGACGCGGCCGCTGCTGTTCGACGGCTCCCCGCTGCTGCCCTCCGCCGTGTACGCGATGACCGACGGTCACCTCGCGACCGGCCGCGACGCGATCAACAGCGCGAAGCTCGACCCGGTGCGGTTCGAGCCGAATCCGAAGCGCCACGTCGACGAGCCGGACCTGCTGCTGGGTGATGCGACGGTACCGCTGATCGCCGCCGTCGCCGCCACGCTCACCAGGGTCGCGGACGAGGCGCGGCAGGTGGCCGGGCGGCCGGTCGACGACCTCGTCATGACCTATCCGGCCGAGTGGGGATCGGCGCGCCGGGCGGTGCTGACGCAGGCCGCGAGCCGGGCCGGACTCCCGCCGCCGCGGCTGGTGCCGGAGCCGGTCGCGGCCGGGCTCTACTTCACCGCCGTGCTCGGCCAGCGGGTCCCGCCCGGGGCGAGCGTCCTCGTGTACGACCTGGGCGCGGGCACGTTCGACGCCTCCGTGGTCCGGCGCACGGCGAACGGGTTCGAGACGCTGGCGTACCGCGGCCTCGACGACGTCGGCGGCGTCGACCTCGACGAGCTCGTCGTGCAGGAGATCGGGGCCGTCGCCGGCGCGAGCGATCCCGAGGCGTGGGCGCGGCTGTCCCACCCGCGGACCGCCCCGGACCGCCGCGCCGCCCGGACCCTGCGCGAGGACGCCCGGATGCTCAAGGAGCGCCTCTCCCGCGAGTCCTCGGCCGGCCTGCTCGTGCCGATTCTCGACCGCGACCTGCACGTGACCCGCGGGGAGCTGGAGCAGCGGGCCCGGCCCCTCATCGCGCAGACGGTCGCGGTGACGGCGGCGACGCTCACCGCGTCCGGGGTGCCGCGCGAGCAGGTCGCGGGCCTGTTCCTGGTCGGCGGCTCGACCCGGATGCCGCTGGTCGCGACCGAGCTGCACCGGGCCGTGGGCATCGCCCCGACGGTCCTGGACCAGCCCGAGCTCGTGGTCGCCGAGGGCGCGCTGGTCACCGACGTCCGGGCGCACCCGGCCCCGATCCCGTCGCCGATCCCGGCCCAGTCCCCGATCCCGGCCCAGGCACCGGTCTCGTCCCCGCCACCGCCGATGCCCGTCTCCGCGATGCCGATCTCGCCCCGGCCGGTGTCGCCGCCGTTCGCCGCGACGGGCCCGATCGTGCCCCAGCGCCCGATCATCGCCCAGCAGGCCGTCTCGGCGCCGCCCTTCCGGGCCGTGCCGCCGCAGCCGGCGCCGCTGCGCCCGTTCTTCCCCGCCGGGGGCCGGATGCCGGCCGAGTTCCGCACCAGCACCGGCGCGATCGTCGGCCGGGCGGCCGCCCGCATGCTGTGGACCCTGCCGTTCTTCCTCGGCAGCATCCTGGCCTTCGGCGCCATCTACGAGCCGACCAAGAACGACGATCTGGCGGTCATCGCGGCCCTGCTGATCTGGGTGTACATCCTGATCTGGCTCGGCAGCTCCATCGCCCGCATGGTCCGGGCCCCGGGCGAGCCCCAGCGCCTGCTCGTCGATGAGCACGGCCTGACGATCACGGTGCGCGGCCGCCCGGTGCACGTGCCGTGGGGCGAGCTGGAGCGGGCCGAGGTGCGCACGCGCGGCTTCTTCCCGCGGCCGAACCTGCTCATCGTGCCCAGGCCCGGCAACGCCCTGGCCGCCCATCCCGACTGGCGCCACCGGGTCGTGCTCGGCGGGGCGGCGCTGAAGGTCGCGGACCTGCGCACCCTCGGCGCGAACCGCACGTCGGTGCGCTCGGCCGTGCGGCAGTACCTGCCCACGTGACCGCCCCCGCGAACGGACCCGCCCCCGATGCCGCGCCGGTCCGAGCCATCGCGGGGGCTCGGCGGTGAACCCCGGCATCATCGGCCAGGCCGCCGGCCTGTTCGCCGTCACCAACATCGACGACATCGTCGTCCTCGCCTTGTTCTTCGCCCAGGGTGCCGGCCACCGGCACGCGGGCCGGACCATCGCCGCCGGCCAGTACCTCGGCTTCGCCGCGATCCTCGCCGTCGCCGTGGCCGCCGCGTTCGGCGCCACCTTCCTGCCCGAGGCGGCCATACCGTACCTCGGCCTCCTCCCGCTCGGCCTCGGCATCAAGGCCGCCGTCCAGGCGTGGCGGCACCGTGGCCGCGGCGGCGACGAGGAGCAGGACCCCGAGAGCGGGCCGGGCGGCCCGCGGATACTCGAGGTCGCCGCGGTGACGTTCGCCAACGGCGGCGACAACATCGGCGTCTACGTTCCCGTCTTCGCCACCGCCGGGCCCGGTGATATGACCGTCGCCGTCGTCGTGTTCCTCGTCCTGCTCGCCGTCTGGATCGCCGCCGGCCGGTACTTCGCCACCCGCCCGGTCATCGCCCGGGCGCTCAGCCGCTGGGGGCACGTCCTGCTGCCCGTCGTGCTCATCGGCATCGGCGTGCTCATCCTCGTCGACGGCGGCGCCTTCGGCCTCTAGCGCGCCGCCGCACCGGGCTGTGCGGCAGTATTGCTCCTCATGAGGATCCCCGACGACGCCGAGATCCGCGCGCTGCACGAACGCCTCGCGCCGACCCCGCAGGCCTTCGCGCTGGTCTACACCCACTGCGAGATCGTCGCCCGGATCGCCTCCCAGCTCGCCGGCCCCGGCGTGGACCCGGCGCTCGTGCGCGCCGGGTGCCTGCTGCACGACATCGGCGTGTACCGGCTCGGCCCGGGCGAGGCGTACATCCGCCACGGCGTGCTCGGCCATGAGGCGCTGGCCGGGCTCGGCTTCCCCGAGACCCTGAGCCGGTTCTGCTCGCACCACACCGGCGTCGGCCTGACCCGCGAGGACGTCGACCGGCAGGGCCTTCCCCTGCCGGTCGACGACTACGTGGCGGAGACGGGCGAGGAGCGGCTGGTGATGTACGCCGACAAGTTCCACAGCAAGTCAACGCCCCCGCATTTCGTGTCGGCCGCGGCGTACACGGTGGCCGTCGGCCGCTTCGGCGAGGACAAGGCCGCGGCGTTCAAGGCGATGGTCGCCGAGTACGGCGAGCCGGACCTGAGCCGGCTCGCCGCCGAGTACGGCCACCCCGTCGTGTCCTGTTAGTTGCGGTACCGGAACAGGATCCGGCCCCTCGTGAGGTCGTACTGGCTCAGCTCGACCAGCACGCGGTCGAACGGCAGGATCTTGATGTAGTTCTTGCGGATCTTGCCGCTGATGTGGGCCAGGACGATGTGGCCGTTCGCGAGCTCGACGCGGAACTTGGCGTCGCGCAGGCACTCCAGCACGGTGCCCTCGAGCTGGATGCCGTCCGTTGCCCTGGGCATCAGCGGATCACCAGCTCGAGGTTGCTGCCGGTGCGGCGCGCGCCGGCGGCCTCGAAGAGGGCGATGGCCGCGGTGTTGGCCTCGTGTACGTCCGCGGAGACCGTCGCGACGCCGCGGGCCGCGGTGGCCGCGAGGATCTGCGCGAGCAGGGCGGAGGCGATGCCGCGGCGGCGATGGCCGGAGCGGACCGCGATGAGGCCGATCCTGGTGTGCCTCGGCAGCAGCGCCAGGCGGGCCAGGCCCACGTAGCCGCCGGGCTCGGCGGCGACCGTGTACTGGGCGGGGTCGAGCGGCCGGGACAGTACCGCCGCCGGCATGTGATCCCAGCCGATCGTGGCCTCGATCTCCGCGCGGACCGCGCGGTCCAGGCGGCGCAGCGGGTCCAGCTCGGCGGTGCCGACGGGCAACAGCGTCAGACCCGGCGGCGGTACCGCACCGGGGCCGCCGCTCGGCATGACGTACTCCCACTCGCGGCGGCGGGTGGTCAGGCCGGCCTGCACCCACCGGGTTCGCAGGCCGGCGTCGGCCTCGTCCACGACGGTGTAGAGGGGCCGCGGCAGGGCGGCCAGCATGGCCTCGGCGAGCCGGGCGAAGACGTCGTCGTGCCAGGCGTCGACGCTGAGGAAGAGGCGGCCGTCCGGGCGGGGCGAAACGTCGCCGCGGCCGACCACGAGGTCGTCGTCGAGGGCATGCCACTGCCGCTCGGCGACGCGCGTGATGACGAGTGTGTGCATCGGTGTCACCTTTCGGGAGATCCCAAGGGGAACGCTCCCGGACGGCACCTACCGCAGCCGCCCGACCGTGACGGGAATGGGGAGCACCCACATCGTTACGACGTTCACAGTGCTCACCTCCTCGGGCCGGACCACGGTCGACGGCACGTTACCGCCGTCGCCCGCCGTCCGTCCAGCGATTAAGCGATCTCGGCGGCCTGACGCTCGGCGCGCTGCCGGGCCAGCTCCTCGATCGCGGTGGGCAGCGTGGTCTCGAAGTCGATGAGCTTCGCCCAGGTCGGGGTGACGACGATGCGGACCATGCCGTCGTAGAGCGAGCGGATCTCGGCCTCCCACGCGACGCGCTGCTCGGGCGTCATCTCGTAGGTGCCGTTCATCCGCAGGTACTCCTCCGGGATGCCGTCGACGACATCGAGCTCGGCACGGCCGCGGACGAGCAGGATCCGCGGCGGGTGGACCTCGGTGTCGATGGTCAGGGCGACCACCGGGTTCGCGCGCAGGGAGGGCAGCTTCGGGGCGTTCTTCGTGGTGCACATGACGATCTGCGAGCCGTTCCAGGTGAAGGCGATCGGGATGCTGCGCGGCGTGCCGTCCTTGGCGACGTAGGCCAGGCGGGTCAGGTCGCGCGCCAGCAGTTCGCGGCTGATCGGCCGGTTCAGGACCTCGGTGATCTCGGACGGTTGCATGGTGGTCGCTCCTTCGTCGGCGGCTCGTACCCCGGGGACGGAGCCGGCCGGCCGTTCTCGACATCCGCCCGCCGTCCGGGGTATCCGTCTGCGTTCGGGGGTAATGGCAGAACCTCCCAGACGGGCCTCGGCGGTCGTAGCGTCGAGGGCGTGGACAGCCGAGCCGAGATCCGTGACTTCCTCACCACCCGCCGGGCCAAGGTCACGCCGGACCAGGCGGGCCTGCCCGCCTACGGCGGACACCGCCGCGTCAGCGGGCTGCGGCGCGAGGAGGTGGCGCTGCTGGCCGGCGTGAGCGTGGACTACTACACCCGTCTCGAGCGCGGCAATCTCTCCGGCGTCTCCGACGGCGTCCTGGAGGCCCTGGCCCGGGCGCTGCAGCTCGACGACGCCGAGCGGGCGCACCTGCTCGACCTGGCCCGCACCGCGAACACCACGGCCGCTGCCGCTCGGGGGCGACGCCGGCCGACGTCACAGCTGCGGCCGGTGGTGCAGCGGCTGCTGGACGCGATGACGATGGCCCCGGCGTACGTGCGCAACGGGCGCCTCGACGTGCTCGGCGCCAACCCGCTGGGCCTGGCCGTGTTCGCGCCGCTGTTCGACACGGCGGCGGCCACGCCGAACATCGCCCGGTTCATCTTCCTGCACCCGGCGAGCCAGAAGTTCTACCGGGACTGGGAGACCCTCGCCGGGGACACGGTGGCGCTGCTGCGCGCCGAGGCGGGCCGCGACCCCTACGACCGGGCGCTGACCGACCTGATCGGGGAGCTGTCCACCCGCAGCGACGTGTTCCGGACCTGGTGGGCGGCGCACAACGTGCGGCTGCACCGCTCCGGGGTCAAGCACCTGCACCACCCCGAGGTCGGCGACCTCACCCTCGCCTATGAGTCGCTCGATCTGATCACCGACGTCGGGTTGCGCCTCAACGCCTACACCGCCGAACCGGGCTCCGCCTCCCAGGACGCCCTCAACCTCCTGGCCAGCTGGACCGCGGCCGCGCACGAGCGGCCCGCCGCCCGTCCCGCCGACTGACCGCGCGGTGCAGGGGTAGTGGTCCAGCACTTCATGCTCATGAAACGGACATTTTGGAGAAGAAGTACCATGCGTGCAACATTGATCTACGGTGCCGGGGACGTCCGGATCGAGGACGTGCCCGACCCGGTGCTGCGGGAACCGACCGACGCGCTCGTCCGGGTGGTGCGCTCGTGCATCTGCGGCAGCGACCTGTGGCCGTACGGGTCACGCCCCGCCACCGGCGCCGGCGACCGGATCGGCCACGAGTTCCTCGGCGTCGTCGAGGAGGTCGGCCGGGACGTGTCCGGCCTGGCCGCCGGGGACCTGGTCGTGGCCCCGTTCGTCTGGGCCGACAACACCTGCGACTTCTGCCGCGAGGGACTGCAGACCTCCTGCCGGCACGGCGGCATGTGGGCCCGCGACGGGATCGACGGCGGGCAGGGCGAGGCGGTCCGGGTACCGCAGGCGCAGGGCACGCTCGTCAAGCTGCCCGTCGCCGAGGACTCGGCGCTGCTGCCGTCGCTGCTGGCCCTGTCCGACGTGTTCCCCACCGGCCACCACTGCGCCGTCACCGCCGGCGTGCACCCGCGGACCACGGTCACCGTGATCGGCGACGGCGCCGTCGGATTGTCCGCGGTGCTCGCGGCGAAGCGGCTCGGCGCGGAGCGGATCATCCTGATGGGCCGGCACAAGGACCGCACCGACCTCGGCCGCGAGTTCGGCGCCACCGATGTCGTCGCCGAGCGCGGCGCGGAGGGCGTCGAACGGGTCCGGGAGCTGACCGGCGGCGACGGCACCCACACCGTCCTGGAGTGCGTGGGGCTGAAGCCGGCCATCGAGACCGCGTTCGCCGTGGTCCGCGACGGTGGCACGGTGAGCCGGGTCGGCGCTCCGCAGTACCCGGACGTGCCCGCGGACTTCGGCGTGTTCCTGCGCAACATCACCCTCACGGGCGGCGTCGCCCCGGCCCGCGCGTACATCGACGAGCTGCTGCCCGACGTCCTGGAGGGCCGCGTCGAGCCCGGCAAGGTCTTCGACCGCACCGTCACCCTCGACCAGGTCCCGGACGGCTACCGGGCCATGGCCGGCCGCAGCGCCCTGAAGGTGCTGATCCGGCCGTGACCGGCCCGGAGCCCGGCTCCCCCCGGACCCTCAACACCATCCGCCGCATCGGCGACGTCACTGCGACCACATCGGGAAAGGAACCCTCGTGAAGCAACGCACCCTCGGCACCGGCCTGACCGTCTCGGAGATCGGCTACGGCTGCATGAGCCTCACCGGCGCCTACGGCACCACCGGCGGCCCCGCGCGGCAGGACGCGATCACGCTGATCCGCCGCGCGGCCGAGCTCGGCGTCACCTTCTTCGACACCGCCGAGGTCTACGGGCCCTTCGCCAACGAGGACATCGTGGGCGAGGCGCTGGAGCCGCTGCGGGACCAGGTGAAGATCGCCACCAAGTTCGGGTTCGCCTTCGCCGAGAACGGGGTCGAGCCCGGCGGCCTGTGCAGCCGTCCGGACAGCATCCGGCGAGCGGTGGAGCACTCGCTGCGCCGCCTGCGCACCGACCACATCGACCTGTACTACCAGCACCGCGTCGACCCCGAGGTGCCGATCGAGGACGTCGCCGGCGCCGTCAAGGAGCTGATCGAGGCCGGCAAGGTGCTGCACTTCGGCCTGTCCGAGGCCGCCGCCGCCACGATCCGCCGGGCGCACGCGGTGCAGCCGGTCGCGGCGGTGCAGAGCGAGTACTCGATGTGGTGGCGCGACCGCGAGCAGGACACGATCCCCGTCCTGGCCGAGCTGGGCATCGGCCTGGTGCCGTACAGCCCGCTGGGCAAGGGCTTCCTGACCGGCACGATCGACGCCAGGACCACGTTCGCGGACAGCGACTTCCGCGGCCAGACGCCCCGCTTCCAGGGCGAGGCGCTCGCCGCCAACCTCGCCCTCGTCGAGGTCCTCAACCGGATCGCCGCCGGGGCCGGGGCCACCCCGGCCCAGCTCGCGCTCGCCTGGCTGCTCGACCAGCAGCCGTGGATCGTGCCCATCCCCGGCACCAAGACCCTGGCGCGGCTGGAGGAGAACACGGCGGCCGCGGCGGTGGAGCTCAGCGCCGGCCAGCTGGCCGAGCTGCGCGCCGCGGCCGACCAGATCCAGATCGTCGGCGCCCGCTACCCCGCGGCCCAGGACGCCATGACCAACCGCGACGCGCCGCTGCCCACCGCATAAAAGGGAGAACCGATGAGCCTGCAGACCGACCGCCCGTCCCTCCTGCCGAACGCGGGGCGCCGGTGATCACCCGCGGCGGCTCGCAGCCGTCCACACCCGGCCCGGCGGAGAACTTCACCGGCGACGTCCGGGTCCAGCCGCTCTTCGCCGCGCAGGACACCGCGCCGTACACCGGCGCCTACGTCACCTTCCAGCCCGGGGCACGTTCGGCCTGGCACACCCATCCGGCCGGGCAGCGGCTCGTCGTCACCGACGGCGTCGGCCGCACCCAGCAGGAGGGCGGCCCGGTCGAGGAGATCCGCGCCGGGGACGTGGTCTGGTGCCCGCCCGGGGTCAGGCACTGGCACGGCGCCTCCCCGGCCTCGCCCATGACGCACCTCGCCCTCACCGGCGTTCGCGACGGGCGGGCCGTCGAGTGGCTGGAGCAGGTCACCGATGCGCAGTACGACTCGGGAGAGGACCGGCATTGACCGCGGACCGTGCGGATTCCGGCCTCGACGTACTACGCCTGGCGGCGCCGCTGGCTACGGTCTGGAACCTGTCATCGCCCGCATCTGTGTCCGAACACCAGCAGTTCTACGTGGTGGGCTGTCCCGGCGGCCGCAGGCGATGTGGGGCGCGCGTGACCGGTCAGGCGACCGGGCGCATCCGGCCCCAGTGCCACCACGGTACGGAGTAGCCCAGCTGGTCGGCCCAGCCGAAGAACTTCTCGCTCCGCGGGTAGTACATGCCGTACCAGAAGAGCGGTACCCATTCGGTGTCGTGCGCCCAGACAGCCTGCAACCGCTGGTAGTGCTCGCGGCGCTCAGCCTGGGAACCGGCCTGACGGGCGGCCAGGTAGGCGGCGTCCACGTCGCGGTTGCGGTGCAGGCCCATGTTGTTCTGCCCGCCGGTCGAGTACTTGGTCGCGGTGATCTCCGGGTCCGGCGCCATCGAGCCACCCACGATGATCAGGTCGAAGTCGTGCCGCGTGCGTACCTCACGGGCCCAGTCCACGGAGGGCAGACCGGCGAAGGTGACCTGGAATCCGACCTCGCCCAACTGCCGGGCGACGATCTCGGCCAGCGGCTGGTGCCCGTGGAACATGTCCATGTAGTAGACGGTCAGCCGGCCCCGTACCCCATTCGCGTCGGCGGTGACGCCGGCCTCGTCGAGCAGGGCCCGCGCCCGCCCGATGTCGTGGCCGGGCGCCTTCGCATCCGGGTTGAACGCCCAGGAGTTGCCGAGCAGGTAGTGGTCCCAGGCCTGGGAGACACCGGGGTCGCCGAGCTGGGCGATCTCGTCACGGTTGACGGCGTGCGCGACCGCGTCGCGGACCCGCTTGTCCTGCCACAGTTTCCGGCCGTGGTTGAAGTCCAGCAGCGCCATGCCGGGGCCTTCCCGGGTCATGATCTCCACACCGGGCGCGCCCTGGACCAGGTGCAGGCGATCCTTCGTGAGCGTGTCCTGCGGAACGATGTGCGCTTCACCCCGGGCGACCATCCGGACGCACTCGTCGCGGTCCGGGACGATCTTCAGGATCAGCCGGTCGATCTCAGGCTGCGGACCCCAGTGGTTCTTGACGGCCTCCATGATGATGTGTTCGCCGGGAATCCACTCGGCCAGCCGGAACGGCCCGGAACCGACCGGGTTCAGGTTGTGCGGGTTAGTGGCCCAGTCGGTGCCCTCGTACAGGTGCCGGGGCAGGATGTGGGCGAAGATGAAGTTGCCCAGCAGGACCAGGAACCCGGCGTTCGGGGTGTGCAGGATGTAGTCGACGGTGTGGTCGTTGACCGCGACGATCGTCTCGACGTCCTTGAGGAACATCGCGCCCTGGTAGCCCATCTCCTTGGCGTGCAGATGGGTGTAGGCGACGTCGTGCGCGGTCAGCGGGGTACCGTCCTGCCAGCGCGCCGCCTGGTTGAGGTGGAACCGCCAGCGCCGCGACCCGTCCAGCTGTTCCCAGTGGGTGGCCAGGTCGGGGAACGCATTGATGTCGTACCACTCGTTTAGGACCACGCGGTTGTAGATGTTGTTGCAGGCGAGATAGCCAGCACTACCGGTCACGTTGCGATAGACGTCGTTGAACTCGATCGCGTCGTGCGGCGTGGCAACCACAAAGTCGATGGACATGAACGCCTTTCTGTCGGGTACATCGCCCGCCTCGTACAGGCGGGCCTTGCTGAAGCGAGTCGGCTTACAGGGCGTCGCCGTGCGGGCAGGGCGGCAGGCCCTCGGTGTCGTTCGGCCATTGACGCTGGGGCTGCCGTGGCTTGGCCCGTTCGATGCGTGGGTCGGGCACCGGCACGGCGGCCAGCAGTTCCCGGGTGTACGGGTGGCGGGCCTCGCTGATGACCTGACGTGTCGGGCCCACCTCGACAAGCTGGCCGCCGTACATGACGCCGACCCGGTGCGACAGGTCCGCGACGACGGCCAGGTCGTGCGCCACGAAGAGGTACGAGACGCCGCGGTCGCGCTGCAGTTCCTTGAGCAGGCCGAGGATTTCCGCCTGTACCGAGACGTCCAGCGCGGACACCGGCTCGTCGAGGACGATCAGCTTCGGGTCCAGCGCGAGGGCCCGGGCGATGGCGATACGTTGCCGCTGGCCGCCGGAGAACTCGTGCGGGAACCGGCGCAGGCTGTTCGCCGGCAGCCGGACCTGGTCCAGCAGCGTCAGCGCCCTGGTACCGGTAGGAAGTCCGTGGATCCGGGCCGGCTCCTCGAGGATGTCCGCCACCGTCATCCGCGGATCCAGCGAGGTGTACGGGTCCTGGAACACGACCGAGATGTCGCGGCGCAGCGCGCGGGCCGCCCGGCCCTTCTGCGCGAAGACGTCCCTGCCCAGGAAGTCGACCCGGCCGGCGCTGGGCTTCTGCAGCCCGAGCGTGGTGCGCAGCAGGGTGGTCTTGCCGGAGCCGGACTCGCCGACGATGCCCAGTGTCTCGCCGGTACCGACGGACAACGACACCGAGCACAGCGCGTGCACGATGGCCCGGCCGTGCCGGCGGGCCGAGCGGGGTGCCCGGAAGTGCTTCACCAGTCCGGTGACTTGCAGCAGTTCGATCGGTTCGGTCATCGCGGTTCCACCGCCCCTCCCCCGATGCGTGGCGCCAGCGACAGCAGGTTGCGCGTGTAGTCCGACCGCGGCGCGTCGAAGATGGCGAACACGTCCTGCTCCTCGACGATGCGGCCCTCGTACATGACGGCCACCCGGTCCGCGATCCCGGCCACCAGGGCCAGGTCGTGGGTGATGAACAGCATGGCGGCGCCGGTGCGTTCCCTTGCCAGGGCCAGGGTCGCCATCACCTGGGACTGCACGGTGACGTCCAGGGCGGTGGTGGGCTCGTCCGCGATGATGAGGTCGGGGTCGTGCACCATCGCCAGGGCGATCGCGATGCGCTGGCGCATCCCGCCGGAGAGCTGGTGCGGATACTGGTCGAGGCGCGCGGACGCGTCCTTGATGGCGACGCTCTCCATCAGTTCGATCGCGCGCCGGCGCGCGGCCGGCCGGGTGACGTTGCCCGACAGCCGCATCGAGTCCAGGAACTGGGCGCCGATGGTGAGCACCGGGTTGAGCGTGGTGGACGGATCCTGCAGGATCATCGCGATCCGCCGGCCCCGGTACGCCCGCCACTGGTTGAAGGTGAGGCCGGACAGTTCGTCGCCGGCGAAACGGACCGAGCCTTCGCCGATCGCGTTGTTGGGCAGTAGTCCCAGCACGGCGAGCCCGGTGAGCGATTTGCCCGAGCCGGACTCGCCGACGAGGGCGAGCACCTCGCCCGGCCGGACCCGCAGGGTGACCGAGTCCACCGCCCGGTGCTCGCCGAAGCGGACCGACAGATCGGTAAGGGTCAGCAGCGCGTCCGACGAATCGGCGTCGCGACGCTGGCCCTGCGCCGTCCGGCGGCGGGGCCGGCGCGGTGTGGCCAGCGGGTTGGTGGGTGACGATTTCGGGTTGAAGGCGTCCCGCAGCCCTTCTCCGACGTAGTTCACCGACAGCACGATCGTCATGATCAGCAGGCCGGGGAAGTAGAACAGCCACGGGCGGGTCAGCACGGCGGACTGCGCGTTGGCCACCAGCAGGCCCAGCGAGGTGTCCGGTGGCTGCACCCCGAAGCCCAGGAACGACAGGCTGCTCTCGGCGAGGATGGCCACCCCGAACATCAGGGTTCCGGCCACCACGATGTGGTCGGACACGCTGGGTACCAGGTGGCGGAACATGATGCGCGCCGGGCCGGCCCCCATCACCCGGGCCGCGTCGACGAAGGCCAGTTCGCGCAGGCTGAGCACCACCCCGCGGACCAACCGGGCCACCGAGGTCCACATCAGCGAGCCCAGTACCAGGGCCAGGCCCAGCCAGGACACTCCCCGACCGGCGACGACCGAGCCCAGGAACGCGGCCAGCGCGAGGGTGGGCAGGGTCAGCACCAGGTCGACGAGACGCATCACGGCGGCGTCCACGTACCGGCCGAAATAGCCGGACACGACACCCAGCACGACGCCGATGACGCACGCGATGATGGTGACCGAGAAGGCGATCAGCAGGGACTGCTGCATGCCCCGCAGCGCCAGCGCCAGCAGGTCCCGGCCCAGGGTGTCGGTACCCATCGGGTGCCTCGCGGACGGCGGCTGCGACAGGTCCGGCGTGATGTCGGAGTAGTCGTACTTCCACAGGAGAGGAACGATGATCGCGGCCAGGATGACCAGGACCAGCACCACGAGGGCGGTCATGCCCACCTTGTGCCGAACGAACCGGCCGAAGGTGACCGCCAGCTTCGACGAACCCGTGCCGGCGGCCAGTTCACGATCGGGCATAGCGCACCCTCGGATCCACCAGGCCGTACAGGATGTCGGCGAGCAGGTTGAAGACGACCACCGCGGTCGCGGCTACGAGCAGCCAGGCCAGCACGGCGTTGGTATCGCGGTTGGCGATGGATTCCAGCAGGAACCCTCCCATCCCGCGCCACTGGAAGACCGTCTCGGTGATGACCGCCCCGGAGAACACCACCGGCAGGTCGAGCGCCACGATGGTGACGATCGGGATCAGCGCGGGACGCACCACGTAGGAGGTCACGATGCGACGCTTGGACAGGCCCTTGAGCACCGCGAACCGGACGTGGTCACCGGCCAGCCCCTCGGCGATCGCGGCCCGCTGGTAGCGGCTCCACGTCGCGAAATGCACCAGGGCCAGCACGATGGTGGGTAGCACCAGGTGCCCGGAGATGTCAGCGAGCATCGGCCCGAACCCCTGCGGTCTGGGTACCGACGCCTCGCCGACGGTGTAGAAGACCTGGTACCCGGTCGAGTTGTTGAACCATATGCCCCACTGCTTGAGCAGCACCGCCAGCCAGAAGGACGGCAGGGCCAGCAGGACGAACGCGGTCGGGGTCAGGATCAGGTCCGGCCAGCGCCGCTGGTACAAGGCGGCCACGGTACCGGCGACCAGGGACAGGATGAGCGAGATGACGATGGCCAGGACCACCAGGCGCAGGGTGACTCCGACCCGGCCGGCCAGTTCCGCGCCGATGTCGCGGTTGGCGTTGGTGGACGGGCCGAAGTCGCCGTGCAGCACGCCACCCAGCCAGGTCAGGTACCGCATCGGCAGGGACGCGTTCAGGCCCAGCCGGGCCTCCTCGGCGGCGATGACCGAGCGCGGGACCGGCGGCTGCCGGTCCCGCAGTTCACCCAACGGATCTCCCGACACCGAGATCACCGTAAAGATCACGACTGAGGCGAGGAGCAGCACCAGGGCGGCGCTGGCCAGCCGCCGCAGGATCAGCCGGAGCATGACACCGCTCCTGCCTCCCTCGCGAAGATCTGTATTGGGATGACCCTCTCCCTACACTGGACGGATCCGGCCCCAGTGCCACCACGGCACCGAGTAACCGAGCTGGTCGGCCCAGCCGAAGAAGTCCTTGCTGCGGGCGAAGTAGGTGCCGTACCAGAACAGCGGCACCCATTCGGTGTCCCGGGCCCAGATCTCCTGCAGCCGCTTGTAGTGCGCACCCCGCTCGGTGAGCGTGCCGGCGGTACGGGCGGCGAGGTAGGCCGCGTCCACGTCCGGGTTGTGGTGCCCGGCCAGGTTGCCCTGCCCGCCTGTGGAGTACTTCGGCGCGGTGATCTCCGGGTCCGGCGCCATCGAGCCGCCCACGATCACCAGGTCGAAGTCGTGCTCCCCGCCGATCCGGGCCGCCCAGTCCACAGAGGACAATCCCTCGACGCTGACCTCGAAGCCGATCTCGCCGAGCTGACGCGCGATCATGGCGGCCAGCGGCTTGTGGCCGTAGAAGCTGTCCATGTAGTACAGCGACAGCCTGGCCCGTACCCCGTCGGGACCGGCGGCGACGCCGGCCTCGTCGAGCAGTGCCCGCGCCCGATCGGCGTCGTGGCCGGGCGCCTTCGCGTCCGGATTGAACGCCCAGCCCACCGAGCCCAGCAGATAGTGATCCCACGCCTGGGAGACGCCCGGGTCGCCCAGTTGCGCGATCTCGTCACGGTTGACGGCGTGCGCGACCGCGACGCGCACCCGCTTGTCGGCGAACAGCTCCCGGCGGTGGTTGAAGTCCAGCAGGGCCATGCCGGGGCCCTCGTCCTTCATCAGCTCGATGTCGGCCGCCGCGCCGTCGAGCAGGTGCAGCCGGTCCTTGGTGAGGGTGTCCTGCGGGAAGAAGTGTGCCTCACCCCGGGCCACCATCCGGACGCACTCGTCGCGGTCCGGGACGATCTTCAGGATCAGCCGGTCAATCTCCGGCTGGGCGCCCCAGTGATTCCTGACGGCCTCCATGACGATGCGCTCACCCGGAATCCACTCCGCCAGCCGGAACGGGCCGGAGCCGACCGGCTTGAGCGTGTGCGGGTTCGTCGCCCAGTCGGTGCCCTCGAACAGGTGCCTGGGCAGGATGTGGGTGAAGATGAAGTTGCCCAGCAGGACCAGGAACCCGGCGTTCGGCGTGTGCAGGATGTAGTCGACCGTGTGGTCGTTGACCGCGACGATCGTCTCGACGTCCTTGAGGAACCGCCCGCCGGTGTAGCCCATCTCCATCGCGTGCAGGTGCGTGTACACCACGTCGTGCGCGGTCAGCGGGACGCCGTCCTGCCAGCGGGCCGCCTGATTGAGGTGGAACCGCCACCGCCGCGACCCGTCCAGTTGCTCCCAGTGGGTGGCCAGGTCCGGGAACGGATTGATGTCGTACCACTCGTTCAACACGACCCGGTTGTAGATGTTGTTGCAGGCGATGTACCCGGCGCTGGCCGTGGTGTTGCGGTACACGTCGTTGAACTCGACCGCGTCGTGTGGCGTGGCCACCACGAAGTCGATGCTCATGCGTTCCCTCCCCGAGGAATTCGTCACTTGCGCAGGCCCCACTGCTCGACGTTCATCGTGGTGCCGTACTTGCTGGGGTTGATGAAGATGTTGGTGTACTTGTCCCGGTAGACGGCCATCTGCGGGCTCGCGAACAGGGGCAGCACCACGCCGTCGGACAGCAGCACCTTGTCGAGCTTGTTCATCAGCTCGACCTGCTTGGCCGGGTCCAGCTCGCCGGCCGCCTCGGCGAACAGCTTGTCCGCCTCCGGCGACGAGTACCCGAAGGAGCGGGCCGCGCCGGTGCCGTACCACTGCTGCAGCGACAGCGAACCCAGGTCCAGGGCGGTGCCGGTGGCCATCAGGTCGAAGCTGCCCTGGCGCAGGGCCGGTGAGTACCGGGCGCTGTCGGCCGGGTCGATGACGATGGTGATGCCCAGCTGCTTGAGTTGCGACTGGGCGATCTGCGCCAGTTCCATCCGCAGTACGTCGGTGGACAGGGTGAGCAGCTTCAGGTCCCGCAGCGGCTTGCCGTCCGGCATGATGAGCTTGCCGTCGGTGACCTTGTAGCCGGCGTTCTGCAGCATCTCCAGGGCGCCCTTGGTGTCGCCCTTGCCGATGTTGAGCTCGTCGGTGTTGTCGTGGTACGCGGGGACGTCGCCGACCTTCTGCCCCGGCACGTACGCGCTGCTCTTCATCGTGACCAGGTCCGGCGCGTACTGTCCGACGGTGCGCTTGCGCATGTCGTCCAGGTTGACCGCGGTGGCGATGGCCCGGCGCAGCGCCGGGTCGGCCATCACGTCGCCGGTCGTCTTCATGCCCAGGTGGTAATAGGTCAGGGTGGAGCCGAGCAGCACCTTCATGCCGTTCATGGCCTTGACCTGGTTGACCGTGTCCAGCGTCGGGTTCTGGTAGACGAGGTCGACCTCCCCGTTCTGCAAAGCGGTGATCTGCGCGCCCTGGCTGGAGATGTACCGGGTGGTAATGGTGTCCAGGTGCGCGGGCTCGCCGTACCACTTCGGGTTCTTGACCATCGTCATGGAGACGCCGTCCTGGTAGTCCTTCAGGACGTACGGGCCACCGGACACCTTCGGAGGGTTCTTGCTGAAGCCGGTGTTGAAGGAGGTCGCCAGGTCGCCGTACGACTCGGCGACGTGCGCCGGCAGGATGTAGTTGAACAGCGTCTGCCAGGCGGAGAACGGCTCGGCGTAGGTCATCGTGACCGTCTTGCCGTCGCCGCTCGTCTCGAGCTTCGTGATCTTCGAGTAGCCCTCGGTGAACGCAGCCTTGCAGGCTGCGCACTTCTTCGGATCCTGGACCGCCTGGGTGTACTCGAAGTCCTTGCCGGTGATCGGGGTGCCGTCCGACCAGACGGCGTTCTGCTGGATCTTGTACTCGACCTTCATCGGGCTGGTGCTGACCACCTCGGCGGACTCCAACAGCGCCTTGTTCAGCACCACGGTGGTGTCCGGGTTGGTCAGGAACGGGTGCGGATAGAAGGGCCACTGCTGCTGGCGCTGGCCGGTCGTGTCTCCGGCGGCGGACAGCGGGTTCCAGTCCACCATCGGGCTGCTGGCCGCGAGGGTCAGCTTCCCGCCGTCGGCCACCGCGACCGACGAGGCATCGGTCTTCACATCGTTGCTGATCTTCGAGCAGCCGGAGACGACCACAGCGGCGAGCGTGGCCACGGCCACGGCCACGAAGTGGCGAGTGGATTTCACGTCAGGCACGTCCTCTGATTCAGGGGAGAGATGTGGCTCGGCTGGAGCGCCAGGGTGGCTGGTCGTCGCGGCCGGCCGTAAAGGCCGAGGCCAACGACTAGGAAATTAAGCTCGGGTTATGTCCAGGTCAATATTTTTATGTCCATGGACATAATTGTGACCATGGTTGACCGGCCCAGGCACTACAGTCATGCACCGTCGGCCAGGTGCCGCAAAGCCGGAGGACGAAGAACGTGACTGCGACCGAGCCGCTGGACAGCCAGCAGTGCATGCGGCTCATCCAGTCGCGCCTGACGCTGCGGACCAGCAATGCGCTGTCCCGCGCGATCCTCGATCTGGTCGGTTCGGGGGAATTGCCGACTCAGTCCCAGTTGCCGACAGTCCGGGACCTCGCGGTGGAGCTCGGCATGAGCAAGTCCGCCATCGCACAGGCGTGGAGCTCACTGTCCGCCCGGTCCGTCATCGAGACCCGCCGCCGCGGCGGCACCGTGGTGCTCGGGCCGCCGCAGCCGCCCCGAGCCCGCCGCTTCGACAGCATGGTCCGCACCTCGTCGACGATGCCCATCGATCTGGGAAACCTCCTGGCCGGGCAGCTGCCACCGCCGGACCTGGCGCCCGCGCTCGCCTACGCGATCAGCAACAGCGCGCTGCACAACGCGTTCGCCGAGCCGGCCACCCCGGAGCTCATCGCCGCCGTCCAGCCGCATTGGCCCTTCCCGGTCGACCGGTTCCTCGCCACCCACGGCATCATCGACGCCCTCGAACTGGCGCTGACATCGATCGCCCGCCCCGGCGACCGGGTCATCATCGAGTCGCCCAGCCAGGCGCGCGTGCTGGACATCCTGGAGTCGATCGGCGCGTCCGCCATTCCCGTCGACTACGGTCACGACGGCCCGGACCTGGAGCAGCTGCGACTCGCGCTGATCAGCAAGCCGAGCGCCATGATCTACCAGCCGAACGGCAACGTGCCGTCCGGCCGCTCGGTCAACGATGCCTGGATCGAGGCCGCCGCCACGCTCCTGGGCGACGAGGCATTCCCCATCATCGAGGTGTCGCAGACCCCGCTGATGCGCTCGCCGCAGCGGTCCCTCACCGCCCACCTGCCCGACCGGGTGGTCCACATGCAGGGCTACAACTTCTTCTTCGGCGCCGACCTGCGCGTCGCGGTGACCGGCGGCGCCGCCGAGTACATCGACCTGATGTGGATGCGGCTGACGTACTCGTCCCGCTGGGTCAGCCGCATCCTCCAGCTCGCGCTCGCGTACCAGCTGACCGACGCAGACGCCGTCCGGCACACGGACCAGTTCATCGCGGAATGCCGGCGCCGGCACGCGGAATTCAGCGCGGCCCTGACGGACATCGGATTCGTGCTCACCCCCACCGACGGACCACACATCTGGCTACCGGTACCAGATGAGCACTCGGTCTGCACCCGGCTCAGCCGCTACGGCGTGGTGGTGCATCCCGGCAGCTTCTTCGAGGCCAGGTCGGGGCGGCAGCACCACGTACACATCAACGGCACGGCGTTACCCAATGGCATGCAGGCGATGGCCCGGATGATCGCCCGGGCCTGCCACCTGCCGTTGAAACCCATTGAGGAAGCTGCGGCTCCCGGTGACGGCGACCGTCGCCGCTGATTCGTCCTCCGTCGTGGCCAGTCAGGCGGTCTCGTAGATCCGGACGGTTCGCCGGACCGACGATCAGGGTGATCTCCAGAAAAGCCATGACAAGCTCCAGCGCCCGAGGCGGATCCCGCGTGGCCGGACGGCTGATCACGATGATCCTGATGCGGTGCGGACTGCGGGTATCCGACGAAGCCCTCGCGTTGATCGCCGCGGCCCGTTGCCGAAGGTGGGGAGGCAAGGGGCGGCGGCCATGACGGGTTCGGGCCTACCCTCTTGGGAGTCAACCCCGGTTCGAGCTGTGCGGCACCACGGATGCAGCCGGTGCGGCGCCCGCACCGGCAGCAACGGACGAAGGAGGATCGACGAGACGTTGGAGTTCCGGTTGCTCGGCAGTATCGAGGCACACAGGGGCGGAACGCCGATCGAGGTTGGACATGCCCGGCAGCGCGGGGTGCTGGCGGCGCTGCTGGTCGACGCCGGCGAGATCGTGCGGGCCGACCAGCTCGTCGAGCGGGTGTGGGGGGCCCGGCCGCCGCAGCGGGCGCAGCCCACGTTGTACAGCTACCTGTCGCGTCTGCGCCGTACCCTGACCGCAGCGTCCGGCCGGCCGTTGCTGCACCGCCGCTCCGGCGGTTACCTGCTCGAGATCGACCGGCTGACCGTTGACCTGCATCTGTTCCGGCACCTGTGCACGCAGGCCCGCTCCGCGCCCGACGACGATACGGCCTCGGCCCTGCTCGGCGAGGCGCTCGGCCTCTGGCGCGGCGACGCCTTCGCCGGCCTCGACACCCCGTACTTCAACCTGCAGCGCGACGCCACCGACCAGGAGCGGCTCGCCGCCGGACTGGACCGTTGCGACATCCGGCTGCGGCTGGGGCACCACGGTGAGCTGCTGGCCGAGCTGCTCACCAAGACCGAGGCGTACCCGTTGGACGAGCGAGCGGCCGGCCAGTTCATGCTCGCGTTGTTCCGCAGCGGCCGCGTCGCCGACGCGCTGGCCCACTACCGGCTGACTCGGCAGCGGCTGAAGGAGGAGCTGGGCAGCGACCCGGGCGCGGCACTGCAGCAGCTGCACGAGCGGATCATCGCCGCTGACCCGGCGCTCGATGCGGCGAACGCGCCGGCGGCGCAGGCCCGGCGCCAGGTGCAGACCCCGCGTCAGCTGCCGGCGCCACCCGCCGTCTTCGTCGGCCGGGCCGGGGAGATCGCCGAGCTGGACCGGGTCGCCGGCACCGGTGACGTCATGGGAATCGCGGTCGTCGGCGGCACCGGCGGGATCGGCAAGACGTCGCTCGCGCTGCACTGGGCGCACCGCAACATCGACCGCTTCCCTGCCGGGCAGCTGTACGTCGACCTCCGCGGCTTCGATCCGGCCGGGAACCCGGTGCCCGCGCCGGTCGCCCTCCACGGCTTCCTCGAGGCGCTGGGGATCGCGCCGGCCGAGATCCCGGCGGACCTGCCGAGCCGGACAGCGCTGTACCGCAGCCTCGTCGTGGGCCAGCGGATGCTGATCCTGCTCGACAACGCCCACAGCACGGCGCAGGTCGAGCCGCTGCTGCCCGGCAGCCCGGCCTGCATGGTCCTGGTCACCGGGCGCCGGCACTTCGCCGGGCTGGTCACCGCGTACGGCGCCCGGCCGCTGGCCCTGGACACGCTGCCCAGGCACGAGGGGCAGCAACTGCTCGTGCACCACCTCGGCCGGCATCGGGCGACGCGCGAGCCCCAGGCCGTCGCTGCGCTCGTGGCGCACTGCGCGGGGCTGCCGCTGGCCACGAGCATCGTGGCGGCCCGGGCGCGCATCCAGTCCGGCCTCCCGCTGGCCGCGCTGGCCGAGGAGCTCGCCGACCGCTCGGCGCGGCTCGACGCCCTGGACGCCGACGACCTCAACGCAGACCTGCGGGCGGTGTTCTCCGCCTCGTACCAGGCTCTCGATCCCGACCTGGCGCGAACGTTCGGGCTGCTCGGCGCCGCGCCGGGACCGGACATCAGCCTCTGCGCCGCCGCGGCGCTGACCGGCCGGTCCGCCGCCCGGACGCGGGTTGCGCTGCGCAGGCTGGCGGCCGCGTATCTGCTGCAGGAGCACACCGCGGGCCGCTACCGGATGCACGACCTCGTGCATCTGTACGCCGCCGAGCGTTGCGCATCCGATCAGGCCGCCGCCGCGGAAGCCGCGCGACAGCGGCTGACGTCGTTCTACACCGGCACCGCCCTCGCCGCCGACCGGCTGCTGTCGCCGCGGCGGACCCCGATCACGCCGGGCCCCGCGCCGGCACCGCCGTCCGGCCCGCTCACCGACGCCGCCACGGCGATGGCCTGGTTCGAGGCGGAACACGAGTGCCTGCTGGCCGTGCACCAGGACGCCGTGGAGCACGGCTGGCACGCCGAGGCGTGGCAGCTGGCCTGGGCACTCGACACCTTCCAGTGGCGGCGCGGGTACCTCCACGTCCGCGTCGCCATGCTCCAGGCCACGATCGCCACCACCCAGACGCTCGCAAACCCGACGGACCTCGCCCTCAACCACCGGCTGCTGGGTCGCGCCTACGTCCCACTCGGCCGGCACGCACGCGCGCTGCACCATCTCCGGCAGGCGGCGGCCGGATACGAGGAGGCCGGCGATGCCGACGGCCAGGCACAGACCCAGCTGAACCTCGCGCTCGCATGCGAACACGTCGGCGACTACCGGCAGGCCCTCGCGCATGCGGCCGCGAACCTGCGCATCCGGTCCACCCTCGGCAACCCCGCCCGCGAGGCCGAGGCACTCAACGCGCTCGGCTGGTACCACGCCCGCGTCCAGGACTACGAAGAGGCCGCCCGCTACTGCGACCGGGCTCTCGCCCTCTGCCGCGCGCAGGGGTTCCGCGAGGGCGAGGCGTACACCTCCGACAGCCTCGGCTACATCGCCCACCACAGCGGGCGGCACGCGCCCGCACTGCGGCACTATCTGCACGCCCTGACGCTGCGCCGCGAACTGGGCGACACCTACGAGGAGGCGGACACCCTGGTCCACCTCGGCGACGTGTACCGTGCCGTCGGCCGCACCGCCGACGCCGTGAGCGCCTGGCAGGAGGCGCTGGCTCTCTACGACCTGCAGCACCTCGCCCGCCAGGCCGCGAACGTGGCGGACAGGCTCCTCGGCGTGCAGGCCGGCCGGGCGCACGGGGGGACGGCCTGACTCACCCCGGTGCACCCGCCCGGAAGGCCGACATCTGCGCGAACAGCTGCCGGTTGAACAGTTGCTCGGACTCGATGATGCCGGCGCTCACCGCGAAATAGCGTTCGACGAGTTCCGGCCGGGTGCTCAGGAACCGCAGCACCTCCAGCCGGTACGGCGACACGTCCAGCGATCCGGCGAGCAGCGCCATCTTGTACAGCGGGGTGAAGCGGGCCCTGCGTTGCTCGGCGAATCGGTGCAGCCCGTCACGCAACCGCACCTCGTCGTGCAGACCGTCAGCCACGCAGTCGGCGAGCATCGCGGCCTGTTCGAACGCGTCGGTGATACCGCGTGCGGTGATGGAGTCCTGGTGGTGGCCGGCGTCGCCGACGAGAACCCAGCCCGGTCCACAGGCCTGACGAAAGAAGTTCCGCTGGTCGTTGGTCCCGCGCAACCGTTCGGTACGGGTACCGGCGGCAACCCGTTCGAACAGGCCGGGCGCGGTGGCGCGGATGTTGTCCAGGTAGGAATCCCAGGCGCGCCCGCGGACGTGTGCGAACTCGGCGCTGGGGAAGTAGGTGCAGACCAGTGTCTGGTCGCCGTGCGTGGGCATCGCGCCGACGAGCCGGCGCGGCTGCTCGTAGAGCTCGAAGTCCGCTTTGATACCCGTCCAGTACGTGTAGTAGACGCAGGTCAGCCGCGCATCTTCGGATTCGGCGGGTGCGCCGACCAGGTCCGCCACGGCCGAGCGCATGCCGTCCGCGCCGACGACGAGCCCGGCGGCGACCGTGTCCCGGGCGCCGGCGCGAGTGCGGTAGGTGACGCCGGTCGCCCGTCCTCGGTCGAAGGTCACGTCGAGCACCTCGCACCCGTCGCGCAGTTGGGCGCCCGCGGCCACCGCGGCATCCGCCAGTACCGCGTCGAGCACCTGGCGGCGCGGCGCGCAGCTGAAGCCGACCCCGTCCACCGCCGGCGCCATCGCCTCGAGCCGCACGTCGCCGACCTGGTGCGAGATCCGCTGGATCGGGGGACAGCCGGTGGCCGTCAAGGCGTCCAGGAGCCCCCACCGGGCCAGCAGCGCCAGCCCGCCCGGGTGGATGTAGTGCGTCGACAACGTGTCGCTCGGCAGGCTCGCCCGGTCCAGCAGCAGCACACGATAGCCGCGACGGGCCAGCAGCAGGGCGGTCGAAGCCCCGGCGCAGCGAGCCCCGACGACCACGACGTCGTACCGTTCCCCCGTCACGGCGCACCGGCAAGACGCTGCCCGGCCGCGCTCGCATCGACCGACACAGGCGCCTCCAGACGTTGGCCGGACCATGACACCGGTCGCCTGTCCAGCCCTGTCCGCGGTGGCCGGATGAGCGCCGATGCCGGCCAAGGGTGTCCCTCGGGCCCTGCGCGAATCTTGTAGGAAGCTTGAATCCGCTGCTCACACCGGCGTCACCGGTCCGCATGCCCGGCGAGGGGGCGCCCGGCTTCGCGGGCGTCCCCTCCGGTCCGCTCAGCAGATGGGAATCGAGCGGGTGGCCACCGGCAGGATGGGCTCGCCGTCGATGTCGCGGACGCCATCGAGCAGGATGTTCGCCACTATCGGGCCGTTGTCGGTGACGGTGACCTGGGTGACGTGGTCGAAGTTGCCGTCGGGGCCGCCGAGCACCCACAGGCCGCCGGTCGGGCCGAGCCGGACGTGGGAGTTGCCGTCGATGTGCTGGTGCTTGTAGTTGTGCACGTGACCGGCGAAGGCGTGGTACGGGCGGTCGCCGAGGGCGGCGCGGATGCGGGCCCAGGCTGGGTGGTTGCCCTGCCACAGCGGCATGTGCATGTTCAGAAGGTCCACCGGGCGTCGGCGTTGTCGCGCAGCGCGTGTTCGACGTAGGCGAGCTGTTCCTCGCTCAGCTTGGCCGGTTGGGTGCCTTCCCAGTCGAGGCTGTGCGACGGAACGATGCGGGCCTGGCGCGGGTTCTCGCGGAGGAGCTTGTGGTGCGCCTCGACGTTGGCGAGCATCTCAGGCGGGAACACGTCGGGCGTGTCCATGGTGTCCAGATGGACGAACAGGGCGATCAACACGGCGATCAGCACGAACGACAGCGCCGAGGCCCGGCCGAGCTGGAAGTAGCTGAAGCCGAGTTTCCAGGTCATCGTCAGCGCGGTCTCGGACGACCCCTGCGGCCCGCCCTGGGTCATCACGCTGATCTGGTCGAAACACCTGCACCGACGTGAGCACCACCAGCACGGTGGCGAACACCACCGTCGGGCGGATCATCGGCAGGGTGATCCGCCGCAGCTTGGCCCACCCGGAGATGCCCTCCACCGCCGCGGCCTCGTGCACGGCGCCCGGGATCGCGGTCAGCCCGGCGACGGGCAGCCCGTGGGCGAGCTGCAACGCGAGCACAGGTGGCACGGTCCGAGCGGTACCGTTCGGGTCGACCAGCACCCTCGCGGCCGGGATCCCCCACTCGGCCAGTGCCAGAGCCTGCCGGTGAACCTCAGGCACGCCGACCGTCCCATTGGCGGCCAGAGCGAGCTGTTGGTGCGCCTGGACGGCGACGTGCCACGGCACCGGCGGCACGTCCGGGGCGAGCGGGACCGGCGGGTGCTCGATCGCCATGAGCATCCGGTCGACGCCGGCGATGTCGCTGTCGAGGCGTTCGACCGCGCCGGCGTAGATCGACCAGATCGCCACGACCCGTGGTGGCCCGCCGCCTGGCCAACCATACGGCCGAGTGTGTCGCGCGGTTCCGGCACCAGCCCAGCGGGGTGGCCCTGGCCAGCGTGACCGGTTCGTGCTGACGCCCCGCCGCTGACGCCTGCTCGTCATCGGGGTGTCCGGTCGGCATCGTCCGGCTCGGGCAGGAGGCGCGTTCGCAGCGCCTCGGTCGGCGACAGGCCCGCGCCGAGCGCGCGGACGCTGCCGGAGGCCTCCGGGCCGCTGGTCCGCGCTGCGCAGCCGCTCACCCGCGCGTTCGGCGAAGGCGATGTAGTGCTCGGCGTGGCTCCTGTGTTCGTCGATCCGCTGGGCGACGTCGCTGGGGTCGATGCCCTGCGGGTCTTCCTGCTTGATGATGTCGTCGATGCGAGAGCGTGGGGCCCGGGGTCAGAGGTCGGCCAGGAAGGTCAATGCGCGTTCGAGCACCAGGGCGGTCGCTGCGGCGTCGTGCGACGGGAGGGAGGAGTCCGTGAAGAGGTGGCCGCCGCCTTCGTACAGGTAGAGGTGCGCGAGTTTGTCGCCGGCGTGTTCGACCAGCTCGCGGGCGGCGTCGATGTCGCCCTCGCCGGCGAAGAAGGGGTCGGCGTTCATGCCGTGGATCTGCACCGGGACGCCGTCCGGCCAGGGGCCGATCGCCCAGTCGCCGGTCACGGGCAGACAGGCCTCGAACAGCAGGGCGCCTCTCGCACCCGGCCGCGTCTGGGCCAGTCGCTGAGCGGTCATCACGCCCCAGGAGATGCCGGCGAACACCACGCCGTCGTACTCCTCCCAGGTCAGCTCCTCCAGAGTCTCGGCCAGGGCCGCGCCCTCCTCCAGCGTGGCCGGTCGCACGCCGCCGAACAGGTCCGGTGTGTGCACCGTGTGCCCGTTCGCGCGCAAAACGTCAGCGAACGCGCGCACTCCGTCGGTCAGCCCAAGCAGGTGGTGGAAGAGCACAACCTCGGCCATCGCCGGGCCCCCATCATTGGTCGAAAAATCTCGGACGTTTGAACACCCTAGAATGTTCGGACTATGCCGGTCAATCAGTCCATCCCCGACTACGAGCTCGGCGACATGCTCGTGGTGACCGCCCCCGAGCAGCTGCGCGCGCTCGCCGACCCGCTGCGATCGACGCTGCTGGAGCTGGTGCTGGAGCGTGCCGCGACCGTGTCCGAGCTGGCCGAGGCGGTCGGGCGGCCGAAGGGCACGGTGGCGTACCACGTGAGCCACCTCCTCACCATCGGGCTGTTCAAGGTCGTGCGCACCCGCCGGGTCCGGGCGATCGAGGAGCGCTACTACGGGCGGGTCGCGCGCACGCTGTACGTCGGCGTGCTCTCGAGCCCGGAGGAGCAGCGCATCGCGGCGGGCATCAACGGCCTGGCGACCGCGGCCGCCGAGTCCGCCGCCGCGCACGCCGCCGACGACCTGCGCTGCACGCTTGTGCATGCGCGCATTCCGCGTGACGAAGTGCGCAACTTCTGGGCCGAGGTGCAGGCACTCGCGCGGCGGTTCGCGCAGATTCCGCGGGCCGGCGACCAGGTCTACGGGTTCGCCGCCGGCCTCTACCCCACCGACGCTCCGGCGCTGCCCGAGCCGGGCCCGGAGTCGGCCGACGCGAGCACCGAACCCGCGTGACGCAACCGCCGCGACCGCACGATGCCGGCGCGACCACACGACGCCGGCGCGACCGCACGGTGCCGGCGCGGCGCGACACAAGAGAACGCGAGGCGACACGAAACGACACCGGTGCGACGCGACGAGACGGTCCGACACCATGCGACACAAAGCGACACACCGGTGTGACGCATGGCGACACCAGGGCCGCGCGGGGCGACGCGATATCGGTGCGACGCGGGTGACGCGATCGCATAGGGTCGATGATCGTGATCGACGGGGACTGGCGGGAGTACCGCCGTGACGAGGACGACGAGCTGCTCGGCTACCTGCGGCCCGTGCCTGGCGAGCCGGACCGGTTCGTGCCGGTGACCGTGTTCGGGCACCCGCTCGGGGAGGCCGGCGACGAGTTCGACGCCGAACGCGTGCTCGACGCGATCGGGCTCAGCTACCTCGCCGACCGCTGGCTGCTCACCATCCCCGGCCGCGCCGAGCCGGTCGCGGTGGAGATCGTCGAGGCGAGCCCGCAGCGGGTGCGCCTGCGCAGCGTCGACTTCGGCTACGAGGGCGACATCGGCACCGTCTTCACGCTGTCCGCGCCCCCGGGGGACGCGCTGCGGCGTCAGTAGCCGGGGCGGCCTCGCCCGGGCGACCGGCAGGTGCCGGGGCGGCGGGCACTAGAATTCCGGCTGTCCGGAACTGCCAGGGAGGCCGCGTGGCGCGCAAGGCGGAAGCGATCGTCGCGGAGCTGCGTCGGCGGATCGTCGCGGGTGAGCTCGCTCCGGGCGCGCCGCTGCCGGCCGCGAAAGCGATCATGGCGGAGTGGGGCGTCTCGATGGGTCCGGCGTACCGGGCGCTCACCATCCTGCGCCAGGACGGGCTCGCCGAGGCGGCGCCCAGCGGGCGGGGGGCCGTCGTCGCCGCGCGGGCCGCCGACGCCGTCGCCGAGGCGCCGCAGCTGCCGCGGCTGCCGGCCGAGGGGGCCGAGACGCGGGCCGAGCTCGTGCGGGCCGCGATCGAGATCGCCGATGCCGAGGGGCTGGGCGCGCTGTCCATGCGCCGGCTCGCGCAGCGGTTCGATCAGGCCAACGTGTGGCTGCTGACGTATCTGCGGGACAAGGCGCAGCTGCAGGTGCTCATGTCCGACGCGATCTTCGCCGAGTATCCGCCGCCGGAGTCTCGCGGCAGCGACCGGGAGCGGCTGGAGGCGTTGTGCCGGCTGCAGTGGGAGATGTACCGGCGCCATCCCTGGCTCGCGGTGACCGTCTCCTTCAAGCAGCCCCAGATCAGCCCGCACGTGGCCGCGCACACGGCGGTCGCGGCGCCGCAGGTCGCCCTCACCGCCGCGGCCTTCGTGCGCGGGTGCGCACTGGGCCGCGACGGCGAGGCGTTCGAGGCAGGCCTCCGACGACTCGTCGAAAGCCTGCCCCTCGAGAACTAGTGCAGCGAGGCGGGCCTCCAACGACCCGTCGAAGGCGTGCCGCCGAAAGCCTCCCCGCCCGAGAACTAGTGCAGCGAGGCGTTCAGGCAGACCCCCGAAGACTCGCCGAAGCGGAGCCGTCGGAGGCCTGCCCCTCAACGAACTAGTTGGGCGTGCCGTTGAAGACGAACTGCGAGCCCGGCTCCTTCACGACGCTGCCCGTGGCCGAGTTGGTGATGGTCACGTTGGTCAGCGTCGCGCTGCCACGGGCGCTGCCCATGGCCAGGATGCCCGCCCCGTTGTTGGACTTGTCGATGCGGACGTTGGTGATGGCCACGTTCGGGTACTGGCCGCTGCCCGCCTTGAACTGGATGCCGTCGTAGGTGGAGTCGATGACGTCGGTGTCGCGGATGGTGACGCCGGGGATGTCGCTCGACGGGGCGAACAGGGTGATGGCGCCGAACTTCTGCTGCTCACCCCAGAACACGCCGCCACAGCGGTAGAGCCCGTTGTTGGCGATCGTCGTCGTGCCCGAGAACGCGATCGGCGAGTGGTCCGTCGCCAGCATGATGCCCGGGTAGTTCATCGTGTCGGAGATGAGGTTGTTCTCGATCGCGTTGCCGTAGCCGCCGTAGATCGCGATGCCGTTGGCCCGCCACGGCAGCTGGATGGTGTTGTTCGTGAAGTGGTTGTCGTGGCCGACGTCGACCGACTGGTCCTTGACGTAGGTGCTGGACCAGACCGCGAGCGAGTCGTCGCCGGTGGTGCGGAACGAGGAGTTGAACACCTTGGAGTTGCGCGTGCCGTTGGAGAAGTTGATGCCGTCGGCGTAGGTGTCGCGGATGCGCATGCCGGAGAACTCGAGGCCGTCGCCCGGGTTCCAGTACGCCGGGGTGTCGCTGTAGTCGCGGCCGACCCAGGCGCCGACGTTGGTGTGCTCGATCCACACGTTGGCGATCTTCGTGTTCTTGCCGAAGCGGCCGTTGAGCCCGTGGCCGCGATCCTTGCGGTTGGTCGTGCCGCCGAAGATGGCGATGTCGGAGAGCTGGACGTTGTCGTCGATGTCGAAGCCGACGTTGCCCTCGTGCGGGTGGTTGATGTTGCCGGTCACGTTCTGCGGCTCGGTGGTGGTGTAGAGCTGGGAGTACCACATCCCGGCGCCCTTGATGACGACGTTGCGGATGCCCTTCTGGTTCCACTGGCCCCGCGTCGGGTCCGGGGTCAGGATCTTCTGCTCCTGCCGCCACTGCCCGGCGGGAATCCACACGCAGCTGATGACGCCGTTCTGGTCGTCCATCACCGCGCGCTGGATGGCGGCCGTGTCGTCGATGCCGTCGTTGGGCACGGCGCCGTACTGCGTGATCGAGGTGCACCCCGCCGGCTGCGACAGCGCCGGGGCGACCTGCTCGAGGTCGACGAGGTCGATGTAGTAGAACGACGCGTTGTCGCCGCTGTCGCGCTGGAGCTTGAACTTGGTGCCCGCGGGGTAGCTCGAGGACAGCAGCGCGTGGGACTCGTCGAAGAGCCGGCGCGCGTCGGCCCCGGGGCTGTTGGACAGCGACTCGGTGTCGTCACTGGTGCCGTACAGCCAGCTGAAGTGCGACGAGAGGGTCAGCTTCTGCACGAAGACGTTGTTCGCGTAGAGGCTGAGCGTGTAGTCCGCGCCGCCGCCGGAGGGCGAGTCCGGCACCGAGTTGCGCACCACGATCGAGTTCGCCTGGTTGGTGGAGGTGAACTCGACGTACTGCCCCTGGCTGGACAGCTTCACCGACGCCCGGCCCGAGCTCTCGGTGCCGAAGTTCGTGTGCCCGAACGTGCGCAGCGAGTCGGCGGTCACCAGGGTGCCGGTGTAGTTCGCGGCCTCGGCCTCGTACTCGGTGTACGGCACCGCGGCGCCGCGCCCGACCACGATGGAGCGCGACAGCGAGTTGTTGTCCTCGCGGGTCTCCGCGACCACGTTCGTCGCGTCGGCCGTGGCGGTGATCGTCGCCCCGCCCGTGACCGCGGTCCAGGTGCCGGGGACGGCCACGGTGACCGTCTGGCCGGCGTTGATGGTGCCGGTGTTCGCGTTGAGCGTCGTGGTGCCCACGACCACCCGGGTCACCGTCGTCGCGGTGACGGCGGTGGTACCGGTGTTGGCGACCGACACCGTGAAGGAGACGGCCGCGCCGGCCGCCGGGCTGGCCGGGTTCGAGGCGACGGCGGTCACCTGCAGGTCCGGGCCGGGCGCCTGGGTCACCACGAGCGGGCTCGCGGTGGTGAAGCTGTTGTTGGCGTCGTTCTGCTCGACGACCGTGTTGGCCGGGTCGACCGTCGCGGTCAGCGGGTAGCTGCCGATCGGGCGGGTGCCGGCGTTGAAGGTGACGGTGGCCGACGCGCCGGCGGCCAGCGCGGCGACGTTCGCGGAGCCCGCGACCGACCCGCCGAGCGAGAAGTTGACCGTGGTGGCGGGGGCGGCGGCGGTACCGCTGTTGCGCACCGTGGCCGACAGGGTGATCGCGGTCGTCTCGTTCACCGCCGACGGCGACCAGGACGCGGTGGTGACCACGAGGTCCGGGTTGGGCGCCATCGTGCCGAACACCTGGAACTCGGCGACCTGGCCGCCGGGCGCGCCGGTGTTGGCGAAGAACTGCAGCTGCACGTCCGCGACCCGGGCCGTGACCGGGATGGTGATGCTGTTCTGGGTGCCGCCCGGCGCGAACGGGTAGTCGGCGCGCGGGACGAGCGTGGTGAAGCCGGTCGCGGACTGCTCGCGGCCGAGCACGGCCAGGCTCTGGGTGCGCGGGCCCCACGCCGTGTCGGGGTTGAGCTTGACGACGAGCGAGGTGACGTCGGCGTTGGCGCCCAGGTGCACGGTGAGCGTGCCCGGGTAGCCGCTGGACTCCCAGTAGGTGCCCACGTTGCCGTCGACCGCGTTGGCCGCGACGAACGAGAAGACCGACGAGTTCGCGTCGACCGGCTTGCCCTGCGAGAGGTTGGTGCCGCCCGGCGGCGGGGTGCTGCCGTTGCGGGTGACGTGGTTGCTGTCGGCGCTCTCGGTGCCGGCGGTGTCGCGGGCGCGGACCCAGTACGTCACCGTCGTGCCGGCGGGCTGGGTGTCGGTGTACGTGAGCACGCCCGAGCCGACTGTGGCGCGCGCGGTGCCGTTGGCGTAGACGGTGTACCCGCCGATGCCCAGCGACGACGTTGACGCGGTCCAGGTCAGCTTGATCTGCCCGGAGCCGGGCTCGGTGAACGCGAGGTTCCCGGGCGCGGTCGGCGGGTTCGGCGGCTGCACGGCCGAGCCGTACACCTCGAACTCGGACAGCTGCCCGGCCGGCCAGCCGGTGTTCGCGGTGATGGTGGCGCGCACGTAGCGGACCGTGGCCGCGGTGAACCCGATGGTCACCGTGTTCGCGCTCGCCGGGTCGAACACGCGGCCGGCCGACGCGGACAGGGTGGTGCCGAAGTTGGTGCCGTCGGTGCTGCCGGCCAGCGCGATCGTCTCGGTGCGGGCGCCCCAGCTGCCGGTGGGCAGCTTGAGCTTGACCTGGTCGATGCTGACCGCGGAGCCGAGGTCGACCTGGATCCACTGCGGGAACGCGTTGTTGGCGCTCTCCCAGTAGCTGCCCTGGTTGCCGTCGGTGACGTTGCCGGCCCCGTAGACGTCGGTGAAGCTGCTGGCGGTGGCGGTCTTGCCCTGGGCGAGGTTCGGCCCGCCGGCGGCGACGGCGGGCTGGGCCGCGGTGAGCCCGACGGCGCCGGCGACGGCCAGCAGGACCGTCAGGGCACCGGCGGTGAGTCTTCTTCTGGGCATGGTTGTCCTCTGCTCCGTTCAGACGACAGCGCGGCCCGGGGACCTGGCGAGCCGTACTCACGGAACGAGCACATCGGCGGATGCCCGCCCAGGTCCGGGCCGGTGTTGGGGTGTGGGAATTGCCGTGAAGTTGCAGATCGTTGCCAACTTCTTGCGGACGGGGCCTTAAAGGTTGCAGACAACCATCCATTCGTCAACGTCTAACCGCAAAAAGGCCGACCCCGTTCCGGGGCCGGCCTCACGTTCGCCAAGGTCAGAGCTGTGCGCCACCATCCGCGCCGCCGTCCGTGCCGTGCGGGTCGGCGCCGCCGTCGTTCGGCCCTTCGCCGGACACGTGGTGCTCGTCGTGCTCCTCGTGCGAGGCCACGCCGTTGACCACCGACGTGTGCTCCGAGTGGGAGTGGTGCTCCGAGTGCGAGGTGTGGGAGCTGGTGGTGGTGATGTCGTCATCGCTGAGTGCCATGTCCGATGATTACCCGTCCGGCGGGATCCGCTAACCGCTCAGCTTGCCGGGCCGGTCGCCGATGACCAGGGCGCACGGTCGACGGGAGGATGGGTCCGGTGGGTGGTGACGACCGCGTGGTCCGGCCGTTCCGGCTCACCACGGGGCTGCTGGTCCTGGCGGTCGCCACGGTCGTGCTGGCGGCGTGGCTGGCGGGCGTCTTCGCGCGGGCCTGGGAGGCGCCGCTGGCCGGCTGGGCGATGCTGCCGGTGCTCGCGGCGGTCGCGGCCGCCGAGTCGTGGCGGGCCTCCGGCGCGCGCGGGCTGACGATCCCGGCGCGGAACTTCTGGCGGTACGTCGCCATCTCCTCGGCGATGCTCGGCCTCGGCGCGATCAGCAACGCCTACGACGCCCTGCACGGCCCCGGCGCGCCCTCGCAGAAGCTGAGCCCCCTGACGCTGGGCCTGTTCATCGGCGCCTCCGTGATCACCCAGTTCGGCCTGCTGCGGCTGCCCGGCGCGCGGGCCCAGCGCGGCGGCTCCCTGCAGCTCCTGCTCGACAGCGGCACCGTGATGATCACGGTCGCGCTGGTGGCCTGGCACTTCTCGTTCCGCCACGGCGAGGCGTGGGCCAAGGTGTCCGGGTCGGTGTGGCCGGCCGTCGTCGCCGTCGTGGCCGGCTGCGCCTCGATCGCCGTCTTCGTGAAGCTGGCCTCGACCGGCATCGGCGCGATCGAGCGCGGCGCGCTGCGCATCCTCGCCGTCGCCACCGGGGTCGCGGCCGCCGCCGGGGCCATGGCGCCCGCCTACGCCGCGTTCCCCGCGATCAGCGACGGGCACGTCACCAGCGCGCTCGCGTCCGTCTTCATCGCCTTCGCGGCCGACCGCCAGCGCCGCGCCGCCGACCTGCCGCCGCCCCCGCCGCTGCCCGCCCGGCGCTGGAGCGTCCTGCCCTACCTCGCCGTGGCCGCGGCCAACGGGCTGCTGCTCGTCGCCGGCCAGGGCCCCGACGGCCGGGTGCTCACCGCCGGCGCCGTGCTGCTCACGCTCGTCGTCGTGGCCCGCCAGATCCACGCGTTCCGGGACAACGCGCGGCTGCTCGCGACCGTCGACCGCACCGTCGCCCAGCTGCGCGAGGCCCGCGACCAGCTCGCCAGCCAGGCCGCGCAGGACGCGCTCACCGGCCTTGGCAACCGCCGCCTGCTGGCCCGGCGGATGGAGGAGATGAGCGGCACACCCCCGCACCGCCTGCACCTGGCGATCATCGACCTCGACGACTTCAAGCAGGTCAACGACCGGCTCGGGCACAACATCGGGGACGAGCTGCTGCGGGCGGTGGCGGTCCGGCTCACCGGCGTCGTCGGGGCCGCGGGAACCGTGGTCCGCCTCGGCGGCGACGAGTTCGCGATCCTCGCCGACGCGGAGCCGCTCGCGGCCGACGCCCTCGCGGCCCGGCTCGCCGGCGCGCTGCAGCAGCCGCTCACGGCCGGGACCGTCGAGCTCATGGTGCGCGCGAGCATCGGCCTGACCGACGCCGAGGGCTCTGAGGGCTCCGATGGCTCCGAGGCCTCGGCCGACTCGCGCGAGCTGCTGCGCCGCGCGGACGTCGCCATGTACGCCGCCAAGGACCGCGGCAAGCACCGCATCGCCCGCTACACCCGCGACCTGGACGCCGTGGCGACCGAGGACGCGCGGATCGCCGCCGAACTGCGCCGGGCCATCGACGCCGGGGAACTGCACATGGTGTACCAACCCATCGTGCGGCTCCCGGACGGCGCCATCGAGGCGGCCGAGTCGCTCATCCGCTGGACGCACCCGGAGCGGGGGTTCGTGCCGCCGTCGGTGTTCATCCCGGTCGCGGAGCGCACCGGCCTCATCGCGCCGCTCGGCGAGTGGATCCTCGCCGAGGCGTGCGCGCAGGCCGTGCGCCTGCGCGACCTCGGGGCGGACGACCGGCCCGAGGGACCGATGCGCATCACGGTGAACGTCTCCGCCCGGCAGCTGCGCGACCCCGACTTCCCGGCCACCGTCCGGCGCATCATGGGCGAGACCGGCGCCGACCCGGACCGCCTCACCGTCGAGGTCACCGAGACCGCCGTGTTCGACGACGAGCTGGCCCTCGCCTCCGTGCGCACCCTGCGCGAGATGGGGCTGCGCATCGCCCTGGACGACTTCGGCACCGGGCACTCGTCGCTGGGGCTGCTGCAGATCTGCCCGGTCGACGTCCTCAAGGTCGACAAGAGCTTCGTCGACGAGATCGGCGCGGGCGGCTCACCGGCCGTCATCGCCACGGCGCTGCTGCAGATCGCGGACGGGCTGCGCCTGCGGGCGGTCGCCGAGGGGGTCGAGACCCCGGAACAGGCGCGGCAGCTGTACTCCCTGGGCTACCGCTACGCGCAGGGGTACCACTTCCACCGCCCCATGCCCGCGGACGACCTCGTGAGCGTGCTCGGCCTCGACGGTCAGCGGCCGCGCAGGAAGGAGACGGCCTCGGCCAGCCCCAGGTCCGTGAGCCTGGGGTCGTAGCGCGCGCCCACGTCACGCATGAACGCGTGCTCGCCGCCCGCGTACACGTGCAGCTCGAGATCGTCGTGGCCGGCGGCGTAGAGCTCGGCCAGGATCCGCACCCGCGCGTCGGCCGGGACGTGCGGGTCCCGCGCGCCGAAGACGACCATCAGCCGGCCCCGGATCTCCGCGGCCCGCGCGAGCGAGTCGGCCTCGTCCGCGCCGAGCTTCCCGTCGTGCAGGCCGGTCGGGTAGAAGCAGACGGTCGCGGCCACCCGCGGGTCCAGCGCGGCCCGGAAGGCGAGGTGGCCGCCGATGCAGAAGCCGGCGGCGAACAGAGTCCCCACGTCGGGCCGGGCCGCCAGGTGGTCCAGGACCGCGGCCCGGTCGGCGTCGAACCCGGCGGTCGTGGTCGCCGAGGCCCCGGCCAGCCCGCGGGCCTTGCCGGCGTCGTCGAACTCCAGCGCCACCCCGGCCAGGTCGCCGTGCGGGTAGATCTCGGGCACCGCCACGAGGAACCCCTCGGCCGCGAGGCGCCGGGCGGTGCGCAGGGTCGACTCGGTGAGCTGGAAGATGTCGGTGTACAGCAGCAGACCCGGCCACCGGGGCCCGTCCCCCACCGGCGCCACGATCCGGGTGCGGATCGCACCGCCCGGCCCCGGCACCATGACCTCGTCCTCGCGCAGCCTCATGCCGCCGACCTTACCGGCCCGCCTACGGCAACCGGCCGAGGTCGAGGGCGCGCCACGTGGTGCCCTGCCGCCACCAGACGACGTGGCCGCGGGCGAGCACCTCGTCGGTGTCGTCCGCGAGGGTCACCAGCCGATCGTGGCGCAGGTCGTACAGCGAGAGCCGGTGCGAGGAGTCGTACGCGCTGCGCGTGCCGGTCTGCAGCACCGGCTCGAAGCGGTCGAGCAGGGCGACCGCGCCGGTGGCCGGGAACGTGTCGACGCCGCCGACGCGACGGCGGCCGGTGCCGTCGGGGTGCAGCACGGCGTAGCTCGTGTCCCCGCCGGAGCCCGCGGACACGATCGAGCGGCACCAGACCGGCCCGCAGTCCACCGTCTCCGCCGCGGACCGCACGATCGTGACGCGCGCGCCGGTCTCCAGGTTGCGCAGCTCCTGCCGGCCGCTCTGCCGCGCGGCCGTCGCGGTCTGCAGCCACGGCCAGGCCGACAGTTCGTACGCGCCGTCGACCGTCGTCACGCTCACCGCGCCGCCGGTGACCGGGACCGAGCGGATCGCGGTGTCCGGGCCCTGCGCCGCGGCCCAGGACACCCGGCCGCCGCGGACCACGAGGTCGTGCTCGCCGCCGGGGAACTCGCCGTCGCCGGTGTCGGCGGTCAGCGGTACACCTTCCGCGCCGCCGTCCACCGGGGCGCGCCAGATGCGGTGCTGCAGCGGCTGGGTGGTGGTGGCCGTTGACTCGACCCAGTAGACGGCGCCGGCGTCGGCGGTGAAGCTCGTGAACCGCGGGTATCGGTCCCGCGCGACGCGGGCCAGCTCGCGGACCCCGGCCCCGGTGCGCAGCAGGACGCGCTGGGCCGTGCCGTCGGGGGTCGGGGCGACGCCGACCGACGTGGTCGCGTCGAGGTAGATCCCCGGCGCGTAGCGCGTGCCGTCGGCCAGCGTGCCGTCCGCCTCGGCGACGACGGCCGCGGGCCAGGCCTGGCGCAGGGTGCGCTGCGGCGGGGCGGAGACGGCCGGCACGGACGGGCCGGGCGGGCCGGCGACCACGAGCGATCCGCCGACCAGCAGCGCGATGCCGAGGGCGATCGGGCGGATGAGCCGGGCGCGGGCCACGCCCGCGACAATACCCGCGCCGAACGGGCCCTCCGGCCCTGCGCACGGCGCCGCCGCGGGCGCACGCTGGAAGGCGGGAAACCAGCGTGAGGAGGAACCGATGAGCACACACGCGGACCCGCAGGGGATCGTGGTCGGCTACGACGGCTCGCCCGAGGCGCGGCGCGCCGTCGAGTGGGCCGCGGCCGAGGCCGGGCGGACCGGCAGCCGCCTGCAGATCGTCACCACGTACGAGATCGCCTGGCCCGGCGCCTACTACGCCGCCATCGCCGAGCAGGTCGACGCGGCCCGCCAGGCGGCCGAGTCGATCCTCGCCGACATCACCGCCGAGATGCGCGAGCGCTCGACCACGGTCGACGTGTTCGGCGTGTGCGCGCCGTCCTCGGCCGCGGCGGCGCTGCTCGGCCTGGGCGACGCCGGCGCCCGCATGCTCGTCGTGGGCAACCGCGGCGCCGGCGGGCTGGCCAACCTCCTGCTCGGCTCGGTGAGCCAGCAGGTGGCGACCCACGCGAAGGTGCCCGTGGCCGTGGTGCGCGGCCGGTCGGACCCGTCCTTCGGCCCGGTGGTCGTCGGCGTGGACGGCTCCGTGTCCGGCGACCACGCCCTCGGCTTCGCCTTCGAGGCGGCCCAGGCTCGCGGCCGGGCCCTCGTCGCGGTGCGCGCCTACGCCCCCGGCATCGGCGACGACTCCCACGAGCGGGCCGGGCTGGAGGAGTCGCTGGCCACCTGGTCCGCCAAGTTCCCGGACGTGCCAGTGGCCAAGCTGGTCGCCGCCGGCCGCCCCGCCGAGGTCCTGGTGGACGCCTCGCGCACCGCGACCCTGGTGGTGGTCGGCAGCCGCGGCCACGGCGGCTTCTCGGGCCTGCTGCTCGGCTCGGTCGGCCAGCAGCTCATGCACCACGCCGACTGCCCGGTGCTGATCGTCCACTGAGGACGCCGGTGGGGCCCGGACGAATCCGGGCCCCACGGAGCGCCTGCTACTCGACGCGCCTGCTACTCCTCGACGGTGATCACTTCCTCGGAGGTGAGCCGCGGGGTGTGCGGCGGGCCCGCGTGCTCCGGGTCGGCGACCCCGAGGCGCAGCACGAGGTAGGGCCAGCCGACGTCGCCGAGCATCCGCCGCAGCGCCGCACGCGTGAACTCGAGCTCGACCGGGCTGCTCAGCGGCAGGACGGCGGCGCCGCGCCCGGTCGCGGTCAGCCACAGCTCGCCGAGGGCCTCGCCGGCGGCCAGCCAGTCGGGGCGCTCGTCACCGTCGCCGTACAGGATCGCGTAGTTCGCCGCGTTGTCGTGCCCCTCACCGGCGGCGAGGGTGCCCGGCACGCCGAAGTCGCGCTCGGCGACCGTGGTGCGCGGGTTCTCCACCGGCAGGGCGCTGGCCGGGACGCCGGTGCCACCGGGGCGCTCCCCGCCGACCCAGCCCGCGGTCTCGGCCCGCATCCGCTCGTCGCGGCGCTGGGCCTCGCCGGAGTGCTCGATCATCACCGCGAGCTGGAGCACCTGGTCGCGGTCGAGCACGTGCAGGCGGGCCCCGCCGCGGCGGGCGCCGGCCGCGAGGGCCTCCAGGACCTCGGGCGTCACCGGCTCCTCGGTGACCGCGCGCCGGTCGGTGCGCCGCACCCGCAGCAGCTGCAGCCGATGCATGTCGTGCGGGTCGGCGGGCGTGTGCTCGACGGCCCGCACGACGGCGAGCGGCTCGCCGGCCGGGCGTTCGACCTCGCAACGCCAGCCCTCGGCCGCCAGCGCCACGAGCGCGTGGTGCAGCGCCGCGCCGCAGCTGAGCACCATGAGCCGGCCGTCGGCGTCCTGCTCTCGCAGCTGCCGCTCGGGCACGGCGGAAAGCTCCAGTGTGTCGCCGCGCACCACCCAGCGCCACGGCTGGGTGTTGTGCACGGAGGGCGCGAGCCGGGCGGCGTCCGCCGCCGCGGCCAGCGCGTCGGATGCGGTGGTCATGACAGGCTCCAGTCCCGCACGTCGGGCATGTCCTCGAGATGCTCGACGACGTACGTCCCGTGCTCGGACAGCTTCCGCTGGCACCACGCCTTGAGCTCGGTGGCGCCGGGCGGGAGCCGCTTGGCGTTGTTGATGGCGTCCATGACGAGGTGGTACCGCGACACGCGGTTGCGCACCGTCATGTCGAACGGGGTCGTGGTGGTGCCCTCCTCCACGAAGCCGCGGACCCGGAACCGGTCGGCGTCGGGGCGGCCGTGCACCAGCTGGTGGATGGCGCCCGGGTAGCCGTGGAAGGCGAAGATCACGTCGACGGTGTCGGTGAACAGCTCCGTGAACTGGGTCTGGCTCATCCCGTGCGGGTGGTCCTTGGGCCGCGGCAGGGTCATGAGGTCCACGACGTTGACGACCCGGACGCGGAACTTCGGCAGCTTCTCGCGCAGGATCTGCGCGGCCGCGACGGTCTCCATGGTGACCACGTCGCCGGCGCAGGCGAGCACGATGTCGGGGTCCATGGTGGCGTCGTCGGTGCCGGCCCAGTCCCAGATCCCGGCGCCGCGGGCGCAGTGCTCGGCCGCAGCCTCCATCGTCAGCCACTGCAGCTGCGGCTGCTTGTCGATGACGATGAGGTTGATGTAGGAGCGGGACCGCAGGCAGTGGTCGGCCACGGAGAGCAGGCAGTTGGCGTCCGGCGGCAGGTAGACGCGGGCCACGTCGCCGCGCTGGGTCAGCACGACCTGGATGAGCCCGGGGCCCTGGTGGCTGAAGCCGTTGTGGTCGTTGCGCCAGGCGGTCGAGGTGAGCAGCACGTTGAGGCTGGGCACCTTCGCCCGCCACGGCAGCCGTTTGGCCTCCTGGAGCCATTTTCCGTGCTGTACCGTCTGCGACGCCGACACCATCGCGAACGCCTCGTAGGTGGCGAACATGCCGTGGCGCCCGGTGAGGTTGTAGCCCTCGAGCCAGCCGTGACAGTTGTGCTCCGAGAGCACCTCCATGACCCGCCCGTCGCGGCCGATGGCCACGTCCGCGTCGGTGACGTGCTCCATGAACGCCCGGTCGGACACGTCGAACACGGCGCCGAGCCGGTTGCTGTTGGTCTCGTCGGGGCAGAAGAGGCGGAAGCGGTCGGGGTTGTCGCGGTACACGTCGCGCAGCAGCTCGCCGAGGCGCCGGGTGGACTCGGCGTGGCCGGTGCCGGGCCGGTCGACGTCGATCGCGTACTTGCGGAAGTCGGGCAGGTCCAGGTCCTCGGTGAGCACGCCGCCGTTCGCGTGCGGGCTGGCGCTCATCCGCAGGGCACCGTCGGGCGCGAGGGCCCGCACGGCGGCGACGGGCGAGCCGTCGGCCTCGAACAGCTCCTCCGGCCGGTAGGACTTCAGCCACTCCTCGAGCAGCCGCAGGTGCTCGGGGTTCTCCTTGACGCCGGACAGCGGCACCTGGTGCGAGCGCCAGGTCCCGGTGACCTGGACGCCGTCGACCTCCTCGGGCCCGGTCCAGCCCTTGGGCGAGCGGAGCACGATGAGCGGCCAGCGCGGCCGGGTGCCGTCCCAGCTCCCGTCTCGGGCGGCGTCCTGGATGGCCGTGATGCGCTCGTAGGCATCGGCGAGCACGGCGGCGAAGCGGTGGTGCATGCCGGGCAGGTCGGCGCCCTCGACCTCGAGGACGTCGTAGCCGTGGCCCTCGAGCAGCGACCGTACCTCCGCGGGGTCCTTGCGCCCGAGCACCGTCGGGCCGGCGATCTTGGCCCCGTTGAGGTGCAGGATCGGCAGCACGGCCCCGTCGCGGGCCGGGTTGATGAAGGAGACGCCCTTCCAGGAGCCCTCCAGCGGCCCGGTCTCGGCCTCCCCGTCGCCGACGACGGCGACGGCGAGCAGCCCGGGGTTGTCCATGACGGCACCGAAGGCGTGCACGAGCACGTAGCCGAGCTCGCCGCCCTCGTGGATGGAGCCGGGGGTCGTGACCGACACGTGGCTGGGGATGCCGCCCGGCGCCGAGAACTGCCGGAACAGCTGGAGCATCCCGGGCTCGTCCTGGGTCACGGCCGGGTACACCTCGGTGTAGGTGCCCTCGAGGTAGCCGGCGGCGACGAGCGCCGGCCCGCCGTGCCCGGGACCGGCGAGGTAGATGGCGTGCTGCCCGGTCTGCTTGATGAGCCGGGACAGGTGCGCGTAGATGAACGACAGCCCGGGGCTGGTGCCCCAGTGCCCGAGCAGCCGCGGTTTGATGTCCGCGGCCTCCAGCGGCCGTCGCAGCAGCGGATTCGCTTGCAGGTAGATCTGCCCGATCGTCAGGTAGTTGTTCGCCCTCCACCACGCATCCAGCTGTGCGATCTCGGTCTCGTCGAGCTCAGCACGCAGGCGCTGTGTCATGACCTCTCCCGTTTCCCTCGCGGCCTCCACTTCTAGGGTGACCGTAACGAAGCTCGCCCGTCAGGGCCGGAGGTCCCGGAATTCCCGGGACCCGCGGCGCCCGGCGGGGACCGGGTTCGGGGAGGTGACCGGCACGGCCAAGGGCCGGGGGTGACCCCCGTCACCCCGCGGGGTTCGTCGATGAGCTGATACAACGGGCGCATGCTTAGGGCGCGCCTGACGCTGGTGCTCGGATTGGTGCTCCTCACGGCCGGCATCGCCGGGTTCGCGACCGCGGACCGCGGGCTGCGCACGACCTCCGTCCACGTCGGCGCAATACCGGTGGAGCTGGTCCGGTCCGACGGTGCCGCGGCGGCCGGGGCGGCGCGGCCGGTCGTGGTGGTCGTGCACGGATACGCCGGATCCGGCCGCCTCATGCGCCCGTTCGCCGACACCCTCGCCCGGCGGGGCTACGTCGTGGCCCTGCCCGACCTGGCCGGCCACGGCGCCAACCCGGAGCGGCTCACCGAGGCCGCGCTCGACCGGGACCTGGCCGCGGTGGTGCGCTACGTGCGCGGGCTGCCCGACGCCGACCCGGCCCGGGTCGCGCTGGTCGGGCACTCGATGGGCGCGGCCGCCGTGGTGCGGGCCGGCGCCGCCGACCGGTCGATCGCGGCCACCGTGGCCATCTCGATCGGCGACGACGCGGCGGCGGCGATCCGGCCGGGGCCGCGGCACCTGCTGGCGATGTACGGCGCGTTCGAGCCGTCCGGGATCGGCTCGACCACCGAGGCCACCGGCGCCGAGCGGGTGGTGCGGGTGCCGCTGGTCGAGCACATCGGCGTCCTGTTCGCCGACCGCACCCACCACGAGACGGCCCGGTGGCTCGACCGGGCGCTGGGCCACCAGCCGGACCGGCCCGTCATCGCGGCCAAGGGCCGGCTGGTCCCGGGCGGCCTGAGCCTGGCCGGCGGGCTGATCCTGCTCGGCGCGCTGCTGTCGCGGCGGACCGGTGCCGCGGCGACGCCGCCGGACCGCGAGCGCCTCGGCCTGCGCATCGGGGCGGTGCTGGTGGCGCCGATCCCGGGCGAGCTGGCCGGGGTGGCGCTGGCCCACGCGCTGCCCAACACCGTGACCGGGTACCTCACCGGCTACTTCGCGGGGTGCGGGGCCGCGCTCGTCGCCGCCGCGCTGCTCCTGCGCCGCCCGGCTGCCCGGCTTGCCTGGCCCGCGCGGCCGTCCGCCGCGGCGCTCGCCCGGGCCGGTCTGCTCGCGGCCGCCGCGGCCGCCGCGGTCGTCCTGCCGGTGCACCTCGGCCTGACCGACGTCGCGCCGCACGGGCCGGACTGGTGGGTCGTCGCGCTGCTCGCCCTGGCCGTGGCGGCCCTGCTCGCCGGGGCGCACGCGCTGCTCGGGACGCCGTGGAGCTACGCCGCGGTCATCGCCCTGTGCCTGCCGATGCCGGTGGCGTCGCTGGCCGGCGTCGCGCCGGGGTTCCTGGCCCTCATCTCGCCGCTGGTCATGGTGCTGATCGGGCTGCACGTCGCGGTGTGCGCGGGGGCCGGCCGGCCGTGGTGGCGGACGGTCCTGGCCGGCGCCCTGACCGTCGCGTGGCCGGTCGCGGTCGTGCTGCCGGTCCTCGGCTAGGAGGACACGGCCTGGACGGGGCCTAGCCGAGGGTGGACAGGGCGAGGGCGGCGTGCTCGCACCAGTGGGCGTGGCCGAGCTCGGCGAAGCGGTCGTGGGCGGTGCGCAGCAGGGTGCGGGCCTCCTCGACGCGGCCCTCGGCGACCCGCAGCCGGCCGAGCTCGAGGCGGGCCCGGGCCGCGCCGGTCTCGTCGCCGTGGCGGGCGAACATGGTCAGCGCCTGGGTGAAGCGCTCGGCGGCGGCCGGCCCGCGGCCGTCGGCGGCGTCGAGGCGGCCGAGGTCGAGGCTCAGGTACGCCACCCCGGTCTCGTCCCGCAGTTGCTGGGCGTCGCGCAGGCTGCGCCGGAAGCATGCGAGGGCCTCGGGGTGGCGGGCGTGGGCCTCGTACCACATGCCGAGCCGCCGCTCCATCATCGCCGCCTGCCGGACGGCGCCGATGCCGCGCAGCCGGTCGCGGCAGTCGCGGTAGGCGTCGGCGACCGCGGGGGCGTCGGGATCGTCCTCGTGCTCCCAGCGCACGAGCTTGGCCTCGGCGTTGACGGCCATGTACTCGTCCCCGCCCTCCCGCGCCGCGGCGATCGCGCGCCGGAAGTGGCGGCGCACGTCGTCGCCGTCGTGGCGCCACTCGGCGATCTCGGCCATCGCGAACAGCGCCACCGAACGGCCGACGGCGTGCCCGGCCGCGTCGAAGATCTCGTAGGCGGTCACGGCGTCCCCGTCGTCGACGCTGCCGCCCTCCGACGCCACCCGCTGGGCGAGGGAGACGAGCATGCAGGCCTCGCCGACGCGGTCGCCGGTGCGGCGGGCCGCGTGCAGCCCGGCCCGCGTGGTCTGCTCCCACAGCTGCCAGTGGCCGCGGGTCTCCAGGTAGGTGCGCAGCACCCAGGCCAGGCGCCAGCACAGCTGGTCGAGGCCGTGGGCGTGGGCCTGGTGCACGGCCGCCGCGACCGAGGCGACCTCGGCGTCCAGCCAGGCGAGGGGGTCGGTGAGCACGGACCAGTCGGTGACGTCGGCGAGCTCGGCCACGCCCCAGGCCCGGGCCGGGCGGTCGCCGCTGAAGCGCTCGACCGCGGCCAGGGCCGCGGACAGCCAGCCGGTGAAGATGCGCGTGGCCGCGGCGCGCACCGCGGCCGGGTCGTCCTCCTCCGCGCAGCGCTGCGCGGCGAAGATGCGCACCAGGTCGTGCAGGTGGTAGCGGGAGGTGCCGACGCTCTGCACCAGCTGCGCGTCGGCGAGCTCGTCGACGACCTCGTCCGCGTCGACGGGCCCCTGCTCGTCGCCGACCGCGGCGGCGACCGTCCACGCCGGGAAGGGGCGGGTGGCCAGGGCGCCCAGGCGGCGCAGGGCGGTGCGGGCCGGGGCGCCGAGGCCGACGTACGACACCAGCAGGCTCGCCCCGACCCCTCCGTCCGGCGTGGACAGCGCGGCGAGGCGGCGGCGCTCGTCGGCGAGGCGCTGCGAGTAGGCGGCCACGGGCAGCTCGGCCCGGCCGGCGAGGCGGGCGCCGGCGACGCACAGGGCCAGGGGCAGGCCGCCGCAGTACCGGATGACGTCCCCGGTCGCGGCCGGCTCCGCCCCGGTGCGGCCCGCGCCCACGATCTGGTCGAGCAGGGCCCGGCTCGGCCCCGGCCCGAGCAGCCCCAGCTCCAGGTGCTCGGCCTCGGTGAGCCCGAGCAGGCGCGGGCGGCTCGTCACGAGCACGACGCCGCCGGTGCCGGGGCTCAGGGCGCGTACTGTCGCCGCGTCCGGCGCGTCGTCCAGCACCAGCAGCACGCGACGGCCGGCGAGGCGCGCGCGGTAGAGGGCCTCGCGCTCCCCCGCGCCGGCCGGGATGGCCGCGGGCGGGACGCCGAGCGCGATGAGGACCGAGGCGAGCGCCTCCCACGCGCCCCCGGGCACGCCGAGGCGCACGTGCAGCTGGCCGCCGGGGAAGCGTGACCGGACGCGGTGCGCGACCGCGACCACGAGCGCGCTCTTGCCGATCCCGGCCGCGCCGCACACGGCCAGGATGCGGGTCTCCTCGCCGTCGCCGTCGAGCCGGCGCAGCAGCCAGTCGACGGCGTCCTCGCGGCCGACGAGCAGGCGCGGGGGCGGCGGCAGCAGGCAGGGCGCGTCCCGCTCCGGCGGCGGCTCGGGCCCGATGCCGGTGTCGGCCTCGGCGTCGAGCAGGATGCTCTGCTGCAGCTCGCGCAGCTGCGGGCCGGGCTCGATGCCGAGGTCCTCGACGAGGCGGCGGTGGCCGTCGCGGTAGACGGCGAGCGCCTCGGCCCGCCGGCCGGTACGGTGCAGGGCGGTCATGAGCTGGGCGCGGAGGCGCTCGGCGTAGGGGTGCTCGGCGACCAGGGCGGCCAGCTCGGGCAGCGGGTCCCCGCCGACGGCGAGCTCGGCGTCGAAGCGCTCGGCGAGCACGGCCAGGCGCAGCTCGGCCAGGCGCGCCCCCTCGACGGCCAGCGGCGGGGTGTCGAGGTCGGCGAGGGCCGGGCCGCGCCACAGGCCGGCGGCGCGGCGGTACAGCGCGACGGCGTCCTCGACGCGCCCGTCGGCGGCGGCCCGGCGGGCGTCGGCGGCGAGGCCGGTGAACACGCCGAGGTCGATCTCGGTGGGGTCGGCGGCGAGGAGGTAGCCGGACGAGACGGTCCGCACGGCCTCGTCGCCGAGGATGGCCCGCAGCCGGTGGACGGTGCTGTGCACCTGCTGGCGGGCGGTCGCCGGGGCGGTGTCCCAGGTCGCGTCGATGAGCTCGGCCAGCCCGACGGGCCGGGCCGGGCGCAGGAGCAGGACGCTGAGCATGGCCCGCTCGCGCCGGCCCCGCGGCCGCCAGACCGTGTCGCCCTCGCCGATCTCCAGCGGGCCGAGCATCCGGTACCGCACGCTACCTCCCCGTGTGCGCTTCGTAGCCGTACGATATCCGTCGATGCCATGGCGCGTCGGCCGGGCGGCTTCGGTTTGCGGTGCGGGGCGGCTAGCGGAACAGGGCGGCGATGTCGTCGTAGGCGGTGACCACGATCCCGACGACCAGCCCGGCGCCGCCGGCGACAATCGCGCCCGGCACGGCGATGGCGCTGCCCCCGGCCGCGGCGGCGAGGCCGGTGAGGGCGATCGCGATGAGCACGGCGTTGCGCACGATGTGCCCCCGGCCCAGCGGGGTGCTCGAGGCGCCGAAGCACCGGCAGGGCGCCCGGTTGCCGGTGCGGAGGCTGAGCGCGATGGCGCCGGCGAACACGGCAAGCAGCCCGGCGGCGATCACGAACCCGGCGACGGCGGCCCAGCTAGCCGGCACGAGCAGCAGCGCGACGACGGCGACCTCGGCCGCGACCGACCCGGCGGCGGCCGGCGCGACGAGCCCCGCGGGCACGACGCGCATCTGCCGCAGCGAGTCCGCGAACGCGGTGTAGGCCCTGCGGGAGCCGACCTTCCCGGCGAGCGCCACCACGAACACGGTCGCGACCAGGAGCCTGGCCGCGACTTCCACGTATCCCATGCGCATTCCTCCCCGTGATCGAGACCAGCCTATCTCCCGTGGACGCTGACGCGGCCCCTGCGAACACCCGGATCTTCGATCTCGTCGAGCACCGCGACCGCCAGGTCGGCGTGGGACAGCGGCGGGTCCGGGTCGGGGACGGTCTCGCCGCCGATGGTGTACCGCCCGGTGCGCGGCCCCTCCGCGGTGAGCCCGGCGGTCGGGGTGAGCACGGCCCAGTCGACCCCGGTGGTGTCCGCGCGCAGCCGGTCGAGGCCCGCGAGGTGGGCGAGCGCGAACGGGCGCAGGGCGGCCGGGAAGGCCGCGGGGTCGTCGAGCACCAGGCCGCCGGCCGCGGTGCGCAGCGTCGCGAACAGCCCGACGACCACGAGCCGGGGCGGGCGGGCGGCGAGCAGGGCGTCGGCGGCGCGGGCGAAGAACCGCCCGTCGAAGGCGTCGCCGAGCCGCGCCAGCTCCTGCGGCCCGGACGCGGGTGTGACCGTGCTGACGACCGCGTCGCAGCCGGCCACGGCCCCGCGCACCTGCTCCGCGTCGGTGACCTCGGCGCGCCGCCCGAGCGCGACGGCCGCATGCCCGCGGCGCACCGCCTCCGCGACGACGGCCCGCCCGACGCGCCCGTTTCCTCCGAACACAACGATTCTCATGGCCGCGAACCTAGGACCGGGGCGGCCGGTTTCCGCAACGATACGGGCGCTACGCTCGGGCGATGGCCGAGCCGCGGGAGCCGGACCCGTTCGACCCGATGCACCCCTCCGGCGCGCCGCCGTCGCGGATCCGGGAGCCGCTGGACCCGGACCTGTTCGACCCGATGTGCCCGTCCGGCGCGCTGCCGTTCCAGATCGGGGACAAGTGGACCGGGATGGTCCTGTTGTGCCTGACCGGCGGGCCGCGCCGGTTCACCGAGCTGCGGGCGCCGCTACGGGCCGTGACGCCGAAGGTCCTCGCGGCCACGCTGCGCGCGATGGGCCGCGACGGGCTCGTCACGCGGACCGCGCACGAGGAGAACCCGCCGCGGGTGGAGTACGCCCTGACCCCGCTCGGCGCCAGCCTGCTGCCCGTCATCGCGGCGTTCCGCGCGTGGAGCGACGCCCACCTGCCCGAGCTGCTCGCGGCCCGGGCCGCCGCCACGGAGGAGCCGTGATGGATCTCGAGGCCAATCTCGAGGCCTACGCCCGGGAGATGCTCGACGAGAACCGCTACCTGGTGCTGGGCACCGCGGACGAGCACGGCGAGCCGTGGGTGTCGCCGGTGTTCTACGCCCTGGACGGGTACGACACCGTCTATTGGCTCTCCGACCCGCGGACCAGGCACTCGCGGAACCTGCTGGTGCGCCCGCGGCTGAGCCTGGTCGTGTACGACTCCACGGTGCCGATCGGCGGGGCGAAGGCGGTCTACATGAGCGGCACGGCGGGGATCGTGACCGACGGGCTGGAGGCCTACAACCGCGGCTGCCTGGCCAAGGGGGCGCAGGCCTTCACGTCCGACAAGATCGCCGAGGGCGGGCCGTTCCGGTTGTACCGGGCGGTCGTCGACGAGCACTGGGTGCTGGACCCCACGCTGCCCCGTGACGGCCGCACCTCCGTCCGGCCTTGACACATGAAGTTTGTTCGTGTGTACTGACTTACATGCGCAGCACCGCCGAGGCCCGCCGGGCCGTCCTCCTCGACCGCGCCGTCGCCGTCTTCGCACGCAACGGCTACCACGCCACGCCGGTCACGGCCGTCGCGGCGGCGGCGGGGATCTCGGAGGCCTACGCGCTGCGGCTCTTCTCCGGCAAGCTCGGGCTGTTCGTGGCCGCCGTCGAGGCGTGCTACGAGCGCATCCTCGCCACCCTGGAGACGGCGGCCGAGGAGATGGCCGGCAAGAGTCCCGCACTGGTGCTCGAATATCTCGGCGACACCTACGCCGAGCTCATCGCCGACAAGGACCTGCTCATGCTGCAGGTCCACGCGCAGAGCGTCAGCGACGTGCCGGAGGTCGGGGTCGCGGTCCGGTCCGGCTACCGGCGCCTGGTCGACTTCCTGCGCGTCCAGGGCGCGGACGACCAGCAGATCCAGCAGTTCGTCGCCTACGGCCAGCTGTGCCACCTCATCGTCACCACCGGGCTCGACAACGTGGACGAGTCCTGGGCGCACGCGCTCACGTTCGGCATGCGGCACGTGCCGTAGTGCGCTTTTTGCTGCCCATTTTTGTCAGTCAGTGCACACATACTTACTTCGGGAGGAACGCCATGCACGCCACCGAGATCGTCCTGCCCGGCATCGTCGACCCCACCGGCCTGCAGGTCCGCGACCGGCAGCTCCCCGCCCCGGGCGCCGGCCAGGCCCTCGTCCGCGTCGAGGCGAGCGGGGTGTCGTTCGCCGAGCAGCAGATGCGCCGCGGCAAGTACTACGACCAGCCCAAGTTCCCCTTCGTGCCCGGCTACGACCTGGTCGGCCGGGTCGAGCGGGTCGGTCCCGGCGTCGACGGCGCGCTCGTCGGCACCCGGGTCGCGGCCGTCACGAAGACCGGCGGCTGGGCCACCGCGGCGCTCGTCGACGCCGGTGACCTGGTGCCGGTGCCGGACGGCGTCGACCCCGCCGACGCCGAGACGGTCGTGGTCAACGGGGTCACCGCCTGGCAGATGCTGCACCGGATGGCCCGGGTGCCCCGCGGCGGCACGATCCTCGTCCTCGGGGCCAGCGGCGGGGTCGGCTCCACCCTCGTCCAGCTCGCCCGGCAGGCCGGGATCCGGGTGATCGGCACCGCGTCACCGCGCCACCACGCCGCCGTGCGCGCGCTCGGGGCCGAGCCGATCGACTACCGGGACCCGCAGCTCTACGCGAAGGCCCGCGCCCTGGCCCCGGACGGCTACGACGGCGTCTTCGACCACGTGGGCGCGCCGGGGATCTTCGAGTCCTGGCGGCTCGTGCGGCGGGGCGGGGCGCTGGTGTCCTACGGCACGGCCGCCACCCGCGACGTCGCCGGCAACCCGCGGCTGCCCATCCTGGCCCTGTTCGGGCGGCTGCTGTGGTGGAACCTCACGCCGAACGGGCGCCGGGCCGGCTTCTACAACCTGTGGGCCGGCCGCCGCCGGCGGGCCGCGTTCCAGGCGCGGCTGCGCGAGGACCTCACGAACGTCTTCGCCCTGCTCGCGTCCGGGTCGCTGACCGCCCAGGTCGCCGCCCGCGTCCCCCTGCGCGAGGCCGCCGAGGCCATGCGCCTGGCCGAGTCCGGCACCGTCGCCGGCAAGGTCGTCCTGATCCCCTGAGTCCGGCCCCCTGAGTCTGGCAAGTCCCCTGAGTCTGGCAAGGCGGTCCCGGGCGCGGTGCGGTCGCGCCCGGGACACCGGCGCCGATCAGCAGCGCCACACCATCGGGAACTCGGCGGGCGCGATCACCCCCGCGATCGTCCGGCCGTCCGCGCTCATCGCGAACGCCACCGCGAGCTCGCCGCCCGGGCCGCGCAGCTCGTCGACCGTGCCGTCGACGGCGACCCGGCGCGTCGTCGCGCCCGCCGGGTCGCCGACCACGAGGGCGTCGCCGTCGACCGAGCCCGTCTTCGCCCCGATGTCGGCGATCCGCTCGAGGCTCGTGACGGTCCCCGCGCCGAGGTCCCAGCGCAGCGGCGTCCCGTCGGCCGTGCCGCCGTAGGCGTACTGCCCGGCGATCCCCCACACCATCACGTCCTGGTCGGTCCTCGCAGCGGGCCCGGCGCGCCGGCCGGCGACCAGCGCATCGGCACGCCGAAGACGTCCCCGACCACGGTGCCGTCGTCGGCGATGTCCCGCGCCATCGCGGGCCGGCCGCCGCCCGCGCCCGCCCCGGCCGGCATGGTGAGCCGGTGCACGGCACCGTCGGCCGACCAGATCACCGGCACCGTGTCGCTGAGCGTCGCCCCGGCGGCGTACCCGGCCACCTGGCCCTTGGCGTTGATCGCCAGCCCGACGGCGTCGCGGTGGCCGGCGAGGCGCTCCAGGTGCGTGACCTGCCCGTCGCGCCACACCCAGAGGTCGTCGCCGTCGGTGCCGAGCACCGCCCCGTCCGCGGCCACGTCGACCGCCTCGCCCCGCACGCCGGCCAGGGTCTCGGGCTCGCCGTCCGTCCACCGCACCGGCTGATCGCCGGTGTTGCCGGCGAAGATCCGGCCGGCCGGGTCCATGGCCGACAGCCTGGTGGGGTGGCCGTCCCGGGCCGGCGACGGGGTCGGCAGCGGGGTCGGCCGGCAGCCGGTCGCGGGCGAGGCCGGCGGCGGGATCGCCGGCACGCGGTCCGGCATGGGCCGCAGCACGGCGAACGCGCCGGCCATGGCGAGCACCGTGACCCCGGCCGCGGCCGCGGTGAGCAGCCCGGCGCGGCGCCGGTTCGCGTGGCGGCCGTCGGCGATCGCGCGGTGCACGTCGGCGCCGCCGGGCGGGACGTCGACGGCGAGCATCCGGTGGCGCAGCTCGGTGCCGAGGGTGTCGTTGTCGTACACCTCAGTGCTCCTCAATCTTCGCAAGCATCCCCCGCAGCGCGTCCAGCCCGCGCGAGCTCTGGCTCTCGACCGTGCCGACCGAGCAGCGCAGGGCGTCGGCGACCTCCTCGACGGGCCGGTCCAGCAGGAACCGCATCACGAGCACGGCCCGCTGCCGGGGCGGCAGGCGGCGCAGCGCGGCGACGAGGCTGCTGCGGTCGTCGACCTGCTCGTGCGCGGCGGTGTCCCCGGGCCGCTCGTCGACCCAGTCGGTCAGCCGGACCCGCGACCAGGTGAGCCGCCGCTCGTCCACGAACGCGTGCACGAGCATGCGGTGCACGTACGCGTCGATGTTGTCGCTGCGCGCGGCCCGCTTCCAGTGCTGGTACAGCCGCGTGATCGTGGTCTGCACGATGTCGTCCGCGCGGTGGGCGTCGCCGCCGCACAGCAGGTACGCGGCCCGGTGCAGCGCCGGGAGCCGGGCCGACACGTAGTCGACGTACGCGGCCTGGGTGTCCGCCCGCATCCATGGTCCTCTCGGTAGCCGTCACCCCACCGACGGGCCCGGACCTAGGAAAGGTTGAGTGGATTGCGCAACGCGGCCATGGAGCCGTCGGGGTGGCGCACCTCGAGCGGCGAGCCGCCCGGGTCCAGCTCCAGGCCCGGCTCGCCGGCGATCCAGCTGTGCCCGGCGCGCAGGCCGGCGACGATCGCCGCGGGGGTCAGCGCCTCGGCCCGCACGACCGTGTGCGGCTTGCCGAGCTGCCCGGCGAGGTGGGCGTCGCTGCCGCCGATCGCGGGCTGGCGCCACCCGGCGTCGAGGCGCCGCTTCCACTCGGCGAGGGCGGCCTCGTTGTCGGCGTTCCAGGGCCGGTCGGAGGCCCACAGCCCGTTCCAGACCTCGACGCAGTCGAACTCCTCCCAGGGCCGCCGCATGGTGCCGGTCGGGTACGGCGCGAACGGGTGCGCCGCGATGCGCAGCCTGCCCTCGATCTCCAGCCAGTGCCCGTCCGGGGTGGTGTGCTCCACGCCGCGCAGCACGAGCAGGTCCCCGGCGACGGCCAGGAACCGCTCGTACGTGTCGCTCGTGTTGTGCTCGGTGACGGCGATGAAGTCGAGCCCGGCGGCGCGGGCCTCGGCGACCACCTGCTCCGGCGTCAGCTCGCCTCCGGTGCTGCGCGCGGAGTGGACGTGGCAGTCGCCGCGGTACCAGGGCACCGGCTCGCGACCTCAGGCCAGGCGAGCGGGGAACCCGCCGGTGGCCACCGGGCCCCAGCGGTCGACCGTGATGCGGATGAGGGACTTGCCCTGGTCGCGCATGGCCTGGCGGTACTCGTCCCAGTCCGGGTGCTCGCCGGAGATGCAGCGGAAGTAGTCGACCAGCGGCTCCAGCGCCTCCGGCATGTCGATGACCTCGGCGGTGCCGTCGACCTGGACCCAGGCGTCGTTCCACTCGTCGGACAGGACCAGCACCGACACCCGCGGGTCGCGGCGCAGGTTCGTCGCCTTGGCCCGCTCCGGATACGTCGAGACGACGATGCGCCCCTCCGTGTCCACCCCGCACGTCACCGGCGAGGCCTGCGGTCGGCCGTCGGCGCGGGTGGTGATGACGATCGCGTGGTGGCGTGGGCTCAGGAACTCGACGAGCGCGGCCCGGTCGACGGTGTCGTTCGTCGCGATTTTGCGTGCCATGAGCCGACCGTACCCGGATCTGGCTCCTGAGAGGGAGGCTCCGCCAGGGACCCCCACGGCACAATGACGGCATCGCCGTGGCGGTGGCGGCCGCGACGACGTTCCCCGTCCGTCACCCGGCGCCTGATCGCCGACGTGCTGCGCCGGCGCGGCCCGGCCGAGCCCGATCGCCGCCTCGCCGCGCTGACCCCGCGCGAGCTCGACATCCTGCGCGAGGTCGCCCGCGGCCAGTCCAACGCCGAGATCGCCGCGGCCCTGTTCGTCACCGAGCACACGGTCAAGACGCACGTGTCGAACCTGCTGGCCAAGCTCGGCCTGCGCGACCGCGTCCAGGCCGTGGTCCTCGCCTACGAGTCCGGCCTGGTGCGCCCGGCCACCTGACAGGGACACGCTTTCGGCGGCGATACGGTGACGTCGAACCCGGCGACCGCTTGCGTTCCGGCATCAGGCGGCTTGCCGGTATTCGTCGGTCATCGGCTGGTAGACCCGCCAGAGCCGACCGAGCTGCTCGCCGGTGACGGGGTGTTGTCCGTTGCCGATGAGCCGCTGCAGGTGTTTCGGATCGACCATGCCGCCGATCCCGAACAGGACGCGGGTCTGACCGCCCACCAGCCACAGGCCGGTCGCGGCCGGACCTCACGGGACGTGGCGGGTGCTCTCCCGCAGCCGGACGGTGCACCGGATGCGCCTGACCCGCGGCGCGAGGGCGCCGTCCGGGGCGAGCACCAGCCCCATCGCCTCTTTCCCCAGGGTCTCCAGCGGGATGTGGACCGTCGTCACCGCCGGCGAGATGTCGCGGAGCGGGAGGATGTCGTCGAACCCGGCGATCGAAACGTCCTCCGGCACCGACAGGCCGAGCTGCCGGAGCGCGGCCATGGCGCCCACCGCCATCACGTCATTCGCCGCGAACAGGCACGTCGCCTCGATGCCGGAGTTGCGCCAGCGCATCGCGGCGGCGAACCCGCCCTCGCGCGTGAAGTCGGCGTGCACCACGTGCCCGGGGTCCAGCCGCAGTCCCCGGTCGGCCAGCCCCTGGCGAAACCCGGAGACCCGGTCGCGGGAGGTGCGCAGCGACGCCGGGCCGGCGAGGACCACGAACGACCGATGCCCCAGATCGAACAGGTCGCGGGCGAGGTCGCGGGCGCCCGCGCTGTTCTCCACCAGCACCGTGTCCACCCCGGGCAGCTGCTGGCTGATCATCGCCACCCGGCCCCCGCCGCCGGTGAACGAGTCGATCTCCCGCCGCAGCCGCGCCTCCGACGCCTGGTCGGCGCTGCGGCTGCCGGCGAGGATGACCGCTCGGCAGCGCAGCTGCCGCAGCGACGCCAGGTACTTCGACTCCCGCTCCGGCCGGCGCCGGGTGTCGGCCAGGGTGACGATCATGTCCTGCTCGTCGGCCGCCCCCGTGACCCCGGCGGCGATCGAGGAGAAGTACGGGTCGTTGATGTCGTGGACGATCAGGCCGACGACGTTGGTGTGGCCACGCCCGGCCGCCAGCGCCGCGGCGTTGGGCAGGTAGGAGAGTCCTCGCAGCAGCTCCGGTGCGGGGCGTCCCGGGCCGCCGGTGAAGTCACGCGAGGTCGTCGCGACCGACGTGCCGGCCATCCTCGCCATCTCGGCCAACGTCGCGGGGCTCACCGGTTCCACATGGCCTCCCGTACCGTCCGGTTGCTAACACTGCGCCATCGGACCGCCGTGCGCAATACGGCGCCGCGGCCCACCGGAAGCGTCGAGCGGACGACGGACGTCTCGGGCTACAGCCAGCCGGGCCGCGGACGTAGCTCGGAGAACAGCCGCGACTGGGCGACGGCGTGCTCAATGTCCTCCTCGACCCCGGCGATGCTGTTCCTCGGCCCGAGTTCGTCGTCGTGGCGGCGGCGGGCCCCTGGCGGTACGAGCCGGACGGGCTGGCCGGCCAGCCACTCGACGACGCCGACGAACGGCCGGGTGTCCTCGATCGGGCACGCCAGTCCGGCGCCCGGGTCGCGTACCTCCCGGAGCAGGTCCTCGAGCAGGTCGACGCGGGTGTGTCGCTCGGTGATCGCGGGCCGGTCGGCCGGCGCGACCTCCAGCGCGTCGGTCTCGTACCACCACCGCGCGCTCCCCCGGTCACCGTTCACCAGCACGTAGGGCGGACGCGGGCGCTCGGCGCACAGGGTGACGGCGATCGTGATCGGGGGGCGGCCCGGGGCGGCCAGGCGCAGGCAGCCGGTGTCCTCAACCTCGATCGGCCGGGTCCGGTACAGCTCGGCCTCCGCCCGCGGCCGATCGGCCGCGCCGAGGCCGGCCAGCGCCACGCAGTTCATCACGGCGTGGGCGAACGGGTTCGACAGGGCGCCGTCGTTGACCGCGGCGCCGTCGAGCCGCCGGCGCCCGGCCCAGGGCGCCCGCGCGTAGTACGCGTCGGCGCGGGTCCAGCAGCCGGTCGCGCCGATGCCCGTGACCTCGCCGAGGTCGCCGCCGTCCATCAGCTCCCGCAGCCGGGCCGGCGCCGCCGAGCCGAGGCTCTGGAAGCCCACCTGGCAGAGCCGGCCGGCGGCCGTCGCGGCGGCGGTCATGGCGTCCAGATCGGCCAGCTCGACCGCGGGTGGCTTCTCAACCAGCACGTGCGCGCCGGCGGCGAGCGCGGCGCAGACCATCTCGCGATGCCGGTGCGGCGGCGTGGCAACCACGACGACGTCGGGCACCGCCCGGAGCAGGGTCTCGTAGTCCGCAAAGAAGGTGCCGCCCAACCCGGCGACCCGCCGGAGCAGGCCGGGCCCGGGCGGGCGCAGATCGGTGCAGCCGGCGAAGCGCAGCCGCCCTGCGCCGGCGAGGCGCTCGATGTTGTCGAAGTGCACCGCCCCGTACCCGCCGGTGCCCACCAGCGCGACCCGCGGCGGACCCGATCCGGGCAGACGAGCCATCACGTCCTCGATCCTCCAGTCACGCGATTCGTTCAGGCAAGCGCTTTCCCGCTACGGTGATCACCGTAGTACGCCCCGCCCGCCCCGTCGACAAGGACCTCCGAGCATGACGACTCCGATGGACGGCACCCCCGCCTACCTCACGGACTTCGGCCGTTGCGTGGGTGCCCTGCCCCCGCGCGCCGCGGTCCGCACCGACGCGCCGACCCTCGACCTGACCGGCGCCTGGCGCTTCCTGCTCTCCCCGGACCCCACCCGGGCACCGGACGGCTTCTGGGCGCCGGACTTCGACGACGGGCACTGGGCGCAGCTGCCGGTGCCGTCGAGCTGGCCGATGCACGGCCACGGCGCCCCCGCCTACACCAACATTCGCTACCCGTTCCCCGTCGACCCGCCGTACCCGCCGGCGGAAAACCCGATCGGGGACCACCGCGTCGCCTTCCAGGTGCCGGCGCAGTGGGCAGGCCAGCGGGCGGTGCTGCGCTTTGACGGCGTCGACTCGTGCGGCCGGGTCTGGCTCAACGGCGTCGAGCTCGGCGTCACCCAGGGCAGCCGGCTGCCGGTGGAGTTCGACGCGACCACGGCGCTGCGCCCGGGCGAACGCAACGTGCTCGCGGTGCGCGTGCACCAGTGGTCGGCCGGCAGCTACCTGGAGGACCAGGACATGTGGTGGCTGCCGGGGATCTTCCGGCCGGTGACCCTCCGGCTGCGCCCGGCCGGCGGCATCGACGACGTGTTCGTGCGCGCCGACTTCGACGACCGAACCGGCACCGGGACGCTGCGGGTGCAGGCCCCGCCCGGTGCCCGGCTCACAGCGCCCGAGCTCGGCCTCCGCGACGCGCCGGCGGACCGCCCGCACGCGATCCCGGGCGTGCGACCGTGGAGCGCGGAGAGCCCCGCCCTCTACGAGCTCGCGGTCAGCACGGCGACGGAGACCGCCCGGCTGCGGGTCGGCTTCCGCACCGTGGCCATCGTCGACGGCATCCTCACCGTCAACGGCCGGCGCATCCAGCTGCGCGGCGTCAACCGGCACGAGTTCCACCCGGATCTGGGCCGGGTCGTGCCGGCCGAGGTGGTGCGCGCCGAACTGGAGCTGATGAAACGCCACCACGTCAACGCGATCCGCACCAGCCACTACCCGCCGCACCCACTGGTGCTCGAGCTCGCCGACGAGCTGGGATTCTGGCTGATCGACGAGTGCGACCTGGAGACCCACGGCTTCTCGGAGGTCGGCTGGCGCGGCAACCCGACGGACGACCCGCGCTGGCACGACGCCTGCCTGGACCGGATGCGGCGCATGGTGGAGCGCGACAAGAACCACCCGTGCGTCATCCTGTGGTCGCTGGGCAACGAGGCCGGCACCGGGGTCAACCTCGCCGCGATGGCCGACTGGGCACGCTCCCGTGACCCGGGCCGCCCGATCCACTACGAGGGCGACGGCGACTGTCGCTACGTCGATGTGTACAGCCGGATGTACGCCTCGCCGGAGGAGGTCGAGGCGATCGGGCGCGGCGAGGACCCCGACCAGGCCCGGCGGGCGCTGCCGTTCATCCTGTGCGAGTACGCGCACGCGATGGGCAACGGGCCGGGACGGCTGACCGAGTATGAGCGGCTGTTCGACACGTACCCGCGCTGCCAGGGCGGCTTCGTCTGGGAGTGGATCGATCACGGCATCCGGCGGCGCACGGCCGACGGCCGGGAGTACTTCGCCTACGGCGGCGACTTCGGCGAGCCGCTGCACGACGGCAACTTCGTCATCGACGGGCTGGTCTTCCCCGACCGCACGCCGTCACCGGCGCTGGACGAGCTCGCCGCGGTCTACGCGCCGGTGCGCCTGGAGTTGACCGGCGACGGCCTGCTGCGCGTGAGCAACCGGTACGCGCTGCGCGACCTGGCCGGGGTGCGCTTCACCTGGCAGTGCGCGGCCGAGGGCGAGCCGGTCGCGCACGGCGTCCTGGCGGTGCCCGAGCTCGCGGCCGGGACGGCGACGAGCGTGCCGTTGCCGCCGCTGTCCGAAGTGCCGGCGGCGGAGACCTGGTTGACCGTCACTGCGACCACGATGGCGGACCGGCCGGGGCTGCCGGCCGGCAGTGTCCTGGGCCGGGCCCAGACCCAGCTGCGGCCGGCGCCGCCGGTGCCCCGGCCGGCCGGCGAGCGGGTGCGCCGCGAAACGGACAGGCTGCTACGTCTGGGTCCGGCGGTGTTCGAGCCGCGGTACGGCCGGCTGGTCCGGATCGGCGAGCTGGAGGTGGCCGGCCCACGGCTGGACGTGTGGCGGGCGCCGATCGACAATGACCGGCTCGGTCCCGATCCGCTGGAGCGCCGCTGGCGGGCACTCGGGCTGGACCGGATGACCCATCGGCTGCGGGAACTGGCCATCGACGGCGACGAGCTGGTCACCGTGACCCGGGTCGCGCCGGCCGGCTCCGACGTGGCCCTGCTGGTCACCTGCCGCTGGTCCGCCGACTCCGACACGGTGGGACTGACCGCCTCGGTCGTCCCGCAGGGCGAGTGGAGCGTGCCGCTGCCGCGGGCCGGGATGCGCCTGGCGGTGCCGGGCCGGCTGGGCGAGGTCGAGTGGTTCGGCGGCGGTCCCGGCGAGGCGTACGCCGACTCCCGCGCCGCCGTCCGCGTCGACCGGTTCACCGCGACCGTCGACGAGCTGCAGACGCCCTACGTGTACCCGCAGGAGAACGGCAACCGGACCGCGGTGCGCTGGGCCCGGCTGAGCGCGCCGGACGGCTCCGGCCTGCGGATCATCGGTCATCCGACGGTGGAGTTCAGCGCGCGGCGGTGGAGCAGCGAGCAGCTGGACCGGGCCCGGCACACCACTGACCTGGTGCCGGGCGAGCGGATCGTCGTCAACCTGGACGTTGCCCAGCAGGGCCTGGGCAGCGCGGCCTGCGGCCCCGGCCCGGGACCTGGCGACGTGCTGGAGGCCGGACCACTCGCGCTGTCCTTCTCGTTGCGGCTGGAACAGTAGCGTTGCTTCTGGTGGAATTTCGTCGGAGCATGGTGTGCGGTTTTGTTCGCAAGACGCGGAGGTGGCCCCCGGCTTTGTAGATTTGCTGTCGAGCTTTGACCGGCACCAAGCCGTTGGCCAGGGAATCTCGGCCTGATCCACCGGACGCGAGGCGCCGTCGGTTCTGGTTGGAGCTCGTTGAGTTTCGTCGAGCGCGATGCCACCGGCCGCCACGGACTTTTGTCCGCGCCAGCCGGTCGGATTGGTGGCGCGGGATAACGTCGGTACCGTGAGATCCTCGTCCGCGCAGGCCTCAGGAGCCACGAGTCCGATGACCACACCGCCCATGACCGGCACGGCGGGCCCCTACCGCCCAACCATGGCCGACGTCGCCCGGCTGGCCGGGGTCAGTCTCAAGACCGTGTCGCGGGTGGTCAACCAGGTGCCGACGGTCGACCCTGCGCTGGCCGAGCGGGTGCTGGCCGCGGTCTCGGAGCTGGGGTTCCGGCGCAACGACATGGCGCGCAGCCTCCGCTCGCGCAGCACGTCGGGCACCATCGGGCTGGTCATCGACGAGGACCTGGCCAACCCCTTCTACTCCAGCCTGGCCGCCGGGGCCGCGCAAGGCGCGCTCGATCACGACGCCATGCTCATCACGGCCAGCTCGGCGGAGGACAGCGAGCGCGAACGCGGCCTGGTGCTGGAGATGTGTGAGCGGCGGGTCGCCGGGCTGCTCGTGGTGCCGGCCGGGGGCGACCAGAACCACCTGCGCGCCGAGATGGCGGTGGGCACGCCCGTGGTCTTCCTCGACCGCCCGCCCACCAGCGTGCGGGCCGACACCGTGCTCATCGACAACGAACAGGGCGCGCGCAGCGCCATCGAATACCTGGTGGCGCTGGGCCACGAACGCATCGGGGTGCTCGCGGACCGGCTGACGATCTACACGATGCGCGAGCGGCTGACGGCGGCCGAGGCCGCGATGGAGCGTGCGGGGCTGCCGTACCGGCCAGACCTGATCCGGGACGGGCTGCACTCGGTCCCGGACACGCAGGTGGCGGTGGAGCGGATGCTGGAGTCGCCGGAGCCGCCCACCGCCCTGTTCACGCTCACCAACCGGCTCACCCTCGCCGCGCTCAGCGTGCTGGGCCGGCAGCGCAGCGACGTGGCGATCGTGGGCTTCGACGACTTCGAGGCCGCCGAGCTGGTGCCGCACCCGCTGACGGTCGTCTCCACCGACGCCCGCGAGATGGGCCGCGTCGCCGCGGAGCTGCTGTTCCAGCGAATCGCGGGGGACCGCTCACGGCCCCAGACGATCGTCATCCCGACCACGCTGGTGGAGCGCAGCAAGGGCTGACCGGCGCTCGGCCGGGTCACGCCGCCCTGGCAACCGTGTGAGACAACGTTCGACCGCACTGCCGCCCCGCTCCGGCGGGGCCGGCCGTCGCACCGGTCCGCGATCTCCCCCACTGCACCGTGCCGACCGGGGGGCGGACGAGTGCCCGCAGACGCACCGCCACCAAGGGAAACCATCCCATCCCGGCAGCATCGCCCTCGGCGGGAGCCGGTCCGCCGGGCCGTGCCCGGCCACCTCGAAGTCGCCCTGGTTTCGGAGTTGCTCCGGGCCGATGTCTGGACAACGTTGTCTCGTGCGGGTTACGGTTCCCCCGCGCCAAGCCCCCGCTAGGGCCGGAAGGGCAACTTTGATGGACGTAACGGACAACTCGCACCTCTGGACTGATGGAAATGTCCTTTATGCGGGCAACATTGCGGTAACCACGTTGACGGACGGCGTGCGGTTGCAGGCCGATCCACAGGCCGACGCCACCGTGGTTCGGATCTTCAGCACCAATGCTGGGACAACGTTGGTACGACTCGACGTCCCACTCGGCGACGGAGTCGGCTACTGGCACCCCGCGGCCGGCTGGGAGCGCCCGCTGCCGGCGGACTGGGAGGGCGACTGGCGGCGGGTCGGGCTCATGGACTCGGCCGTCGCGGGCTGCCTGTACGACGGCGCCGGCCGGTCGCTGCTCGCCTTCGCCGGCGACCGAAGCGACGCGACGACCCTGATCCGGTTCGGCGTCTCGGAGGACACGGCCCGCTTCGGCGTATGGCTTGCCATGCCGATGCGGGCCGGCGAGGAGTGCCGGTTACGCATCGAAGCGCCGGGGCGCTCCGCCGACGACGCCCTGCGCGCCCTGGCCCGGTGGATGCCAGGCACCGGCGACGCCCTGCGCACCCCCGAGGCCGGCCGCACCCCGGCGTACTCGACCTGGTACTCGATGCACCGCGACGTCAGCGCCGCCGCCGTGGAGGCGGAGGCCGCCATCGCGGCCGAACTCGGATGCGGGCTGCTGCTGCTCGACGACGGCTGGCAGGCACACGCCGGCAGCCGCAAGTACTCCGGCTGCGGCGACTGGACGCCCGATCCGGCGAAGTTCCCGGACTTCGCAGCGCACGTACGCCGGGTACGGCAGATGGGGCTTTCCTACGTCGCCTGGATCGCGCCGCTGCTGCTCGGCGAGCGCAGCCTCGCCTACGGCGCGCTCGAAGGCCTCGCCCCGCACCGGGTGCCGCGCCTGGCGTGCCAGGTGCTGGACCCCCGGCAGGACAAGGTGCGCGCCTTCGTCGTCGAGCGCTGTGCCGAGCTCGTGAAGCGCTACGGGCTCGACGGGCTGAAGCTCGACTTCCTGGAGACGGCCATGGTCTACGGCACCGGCACCGGCGACGATGACCGTGCCGCCGACGTGAGCGAGGCGATGCGCACCCTGCTCGACGAGCTGTACACCCGGCTGCGCGCGCTGCGCGGCGAGGACCTGCTCATCGAGCTGCGCCAGCCCTACGCCGGGCCGGGCATGCGCCGCTTCGGCAACCTGCTGCGGGCCAGCGACTGCCCGGCGGACGCGACCGCCAACCGGGTGCGCACGCTGGACATCGCCCGGCTCGCCCCAGGCGCGACGGTGCACTGCGACATGCTCATGTGGGACCCCCGCGCCGGTGTCGAGGCGGCCGCCCGGCAGCTGCACTCCGCCCTCTACGCGGTCCCGCAGGTCTCGGTGCGGCTCGCGGAGCTGTCCGCCGAGCACCGCGCGATGACGGCGTGGTGGCTGGGGCTCTGGCGGCGGTACCGCGACGTGCTGATCGACGGCGAACGCCGCGCCGGCCGGCCGGACGAACGCGACGCCACCGTCACCGCGTGGAACGGCGACCGGGCCGTCATCACGGTATTCGGCGAGCACCGGGTGGTGCCGCTCGAACCAGGACGGTTCACCGACGTCGCTCTGATCAACTCGACCACCGCCGACCACCTCGTGCTCGACCTCGCCGACATCGCCCGGGTCCGCCTGGCGGTCACCGACGCCTGCGGCCGACCGGCCGGCATCCACATCCGGGAGCTCGGCCCCGGTCTGCACCGCCTGCCGGTGCCGCCGGCCGGCCTGTGCCGGCTCTCCCCCGCCTGACCCCCGCATCGCAACTGCGCACCGACGGTCCTCGCGACACACCCTCGGAGGTTTGTGCATGTCCGACACCCCTGACCCCAGCACCACAAGCCCGGGCACCGACGCCCGGGGCATCACCCGGCGCCGGGCCCTGGCCTACGGTGCCGCCGGCACGGCCGGCGCTGCGCTGGCCGGCGTCATGAGCACGGGCCCGGCGGCGCAGGCGGCCACCGCGCCGTCGATCGACCTGCGCTTCGACGACCCGACCGCGCTGTTCCCCATCGACGGCTCCGGCCGGGCCACCCCCCAGCTGCTCGTCACGGTCACCGCCCAGGACGCGCTGAGCGGCACGGTGGCCTGGGCGGTCAAGGCCCGCAGCACGCAGACCGTCCGCACCGCAACCGCTGGCTTCACCGCAGGCGCGGGCACGCCGCAGACCATCACCATCCCGCTCGGCGCACTGGATCCCGACTACTACCGGGTCTCGGTCACCGTCACCGACGCGGGAGGTGCGCAGCTGCTGGCGACGACACTGGGGCTGGGCGTGCTGCGCCCGACCGTGTCCGGGGTGCGCCCAGGCTCGGCGTTCGGCCTGGGCATCCGCTCGGAGGGCAACCCGGCCGTCACCAAGCGGATCGCGCAGCTGATGGGCGTCAAGTGGACCCGGGGCCTCGCCTCGGTGCAGCCGGACACGGTCAGCCCGGCACCGAACACGTTCTGGGGCCAGGCCGACATCGACAAGGCCCGGGCCGAGGTGGCCGAGTGGCTGAGCTACGGCATCTCCCCGATGGGCGGCATCAACTACAACATGTCCTGGAACGTGCAGCCCGACGCGAACGGCCGGCCACTGCCCACGTACCGCAACCGGCCCAAGGACATGGTGGCGCACGCGGACATGGTGTACCACGCCATCGCCCCGCTGCAGGACCTGGTGCAGAACTGGGAGCTGTGGAACGAGCCGTGGGTGCACGGCCGGTACTGGTCCACGGGCGACTCGCAGGACTACCGCAACATGAGCAAGCTGATCTGGGACCGGGTCAAGCCCGACTTCCCCGACGTCAACCTGGTCGGCGGCGGCTCGGTCAGCTACAACCGCGACGCGGTGTACGCCAAGGGCTCCACCGACACCGGGTACATCGACGGCTCGGTGAACCACGCCTACGGATACCCCGACGCCACCCAGTACGCGATGGCCAAGACGCAGGTCGAGATGGACAGGCGCTGGTCGCGTTCGGGCGGGCGGGGCGGGCAGTGGCAGACCGAGTGCGGCACATCGGTGGTCAACTCATTCCCCAGCCTGCCCGTCGAGCAGGCCATCTACGGCGTGGCCCGCACCCTGGCCCCGACCTACCTGCTGCACATGCTCGCCGGGGCCGAGGCGGACTCGCCGATCCGGATCTTCTGGTTCTCGCTGTGCTACGACAAGCCCTACTCGGGCCAGGAGTTCAACATCTACGACAGCAGCACGAAGACGCCGCTGCCGGCGGTGGTCGCCTACACCACGATGACCAGCATCCTGGAGGACGCGACCCTGCAGACCGAGCTGTACCCCGACGCCAAGTCCACCTGGGGCTTCCTGTTCCGCACCGAGGACGGCAAGGGCCGGGCGGCGATCTACGCCGACCAGATCTACAAGGGCAGCGACGAGTCGTCCGCCGCCGGGTACCACGGCACCCTGAAACTGCGCGACGCCCACGGCGTGCGGGTCTACGACTACCTCGGCCGGCAGCTGGCCGACGGGTCGGCGAACCTGGTGAAGCTGCCGCTGAACCCGTGGGAGGTGCTCTACTTCGACACCGACCGCAGCGCCGAGGAACTGCGCGAGGTGCTGACCAGCAGGGCCTCCTTCGAGTACGACACGCCACTGCTGGTCACCCCGCTGGCGCTGGTCAAGCCGCTGAGCGCGGGCAGCGAGCTGCAGGTGCGGGTGGAGAACGTGTCGCCCGGTGCGCTCAAGGCGATCCTGCGGGTCGCCGCGCCGCCGGGATGGACGCTGGAGCGCACCAACGTCGCGCTGCACGAGCTGGCGCCCGGCGAGCAGCGCGTGGTCAGCCTGCCGATCACCGGCTACCAGGTGAGCCCGGACAACGAGTACCGCGTGGACTGGACGATCAAGCTGCCCGGGCGCAACGACGTCACGCCGAGCGGGTCGCAGACCGTGCGGGTCGCCTATCTGCCCTGCCGGTCGATGACCGTGGGCGGCGGCGCGGACCAGTGGAGCGACGTCATCCCGGTGACGCTCACCAGCGTCAGCGCGACCGGCGACACCAAGAAGTACGCGATGCGCGGCGCCTGGGACGACGACTACCTGTACTTCCGCGCCGAGATCCAGGACGTCATCGCGTCCTTCAACGTGGCGTTCGCGGCCAATCCGTACCTCTTCCCGTTCCAGGCCGACAGCATCCAGCTCGGCTTCGACACCGGCAACAAGCCGGACGACCTGCTGGCCGGCGACCGGCACTACGAGAAGTGCCTGGTCTCGCTCTCCCACCTCTACGTGGCCACGCTGGCCAGCGCCACCCCCGACCACGCCAGCCAGAACGCCTTCGCCCAGCTGCACCGCCAGTGCGCGCCCGGCAGCAACTACCAGACCTACTACCCCACCAACGCCGCCCTGCCGACCCCGCTGGGCCCCATGGACGCCACGGCCACCGGCGGGCGCGAGGGCCGGATCCTCATCACCCGCGACGCCGTCGCCAAGGTGACCGTCTACGAGGTGGCCATCGCCTGGAACCAACTGCCCGAGCTCAAGGCGACGCTGCCCGGCGCGGCGGGCGGCCACGCCACGATGGCGTTCGCGTTCGCCGTCGCCGACGCGGGAACCGGCGGGCACGGCATGACCTACTCCACCGCGCAGTTCGGGGCGCCCCAGTCGTCCGGCTACAACTTCGCGGCGTTCTGGGGCACCGGCGCGCAGTTCAGCGGCGGCCGCGTCGACACGCGCTGGGGCCTCGGCCGCTGAACCGGCGCTGCACAACCGCCCGGCCGCGGGGTGAGCGACCCGCGGCCGGGCCCCCATCGTCAGCCCTAGCCCGACCAGAACCCGAACAGAGAAGGAAACCCAGCCGTGACCAGCGTCGACGGTACCCCCTCCGCGCCCCCGTGGGCGGACTCGCCGGCCATCCGCATCACCGGCGTGAGGGCGGTGCTGACCGCCCCCGCCGGCACCACGCTCGTGGTGGTCCGCGTGGACACCAGCGAACCGGGCCTGTACGGCCTGGGCTGCGCGACGTTCACCCAGCGCGCGGCGGCGGTGGCCACCGCGGTCAACGAGTACCTGGCGCCTCAGCTGATCGGCCGGGACCCGGCCGACATCACCGACATCGCCGGCACGCTGCACGTCAGCGGCTACTGGCGCTCCGGCCCCGTACTCAACAACGCACTGTCCGGAGTGGACATGGCGCTGTGGGACATCAAGGGCAAGCAGGCCGGGCTGCCGGTGTGGCAGCTGCTCGGCGGGCGATGCCGCACCGCCGTGCCGCTGTACGGCCACGCCTCCGGCCGGGACGCGCACGAGGTCGCCGATGAGGTCAGGCAGATGATGGCCGAGGGCTACCGGTACGTGCGGTGCCAGGTCGCCGTGCCGGGAGCCGGCACGTACGGGGCGCCCAGTGCCGCGGCGCCGGCCGGCAGCCGCCCGCCGCTGACCGCCAACGCCTGGGATCCGCCGGCGTACCGGCGCACCGTCGTCTCGCTCCTGGCGCATCTGCGCGCCGAGCTGGGCGAGGAGATCGAACTCATCCACGACGTGCACGAGCGGGTCCATCCGACCGACGCCGTCGGGCTGGCCAAGGACCTCGAACCGTTCCGCCTGTTCTACCTCGAGGACCCGGTGGCCCCGGAGGACATCGACTGGCTGCGCCGGCTGCGCGGCCAGTGCACCACGCCGATCGCCATCGGCGAGCTGTTCACCAACCCCGCCGAGTACCGCCCGCTGCTCGCCGACGGGCTGTGCGACTTCATCCGCGTGCACGTCTCGGCGATCGGCGGCATCACGCCGGCCTGGCGGCTGGCCAACGCCTGCGAGGTGTACGGGATCCGCACCGCCTGGCACGGGCCGGGCGACGTCTCCCCCATCGGGCACGCGGCGAACCTCGCCCTGGACCTCGCGAGTCCCAACTTCGGCATCCAGGAGCAGCACCTGTTCGCGCCGCAGCTGCGGGAGGTGTTCCCCGGCTGCCCCGAGATCCGCGACGGCCACCTGTGGCCGAGCGACCGGCCCGGCCTCGGCATCGACTTCGACGAGGACCTGGCGATGCGATTCCCGCCTCAGCGCCTCGGCCACGCCTGGGCGCCGCCCCGCCGGGCCGACGGTGCCCTGCAACGCCCGTAACCCGTACCGACACCCCGATCCCAGAAGGAGCAACACCGTGGACACCCCAACCAGCCCGCGGCCCGCTGCGGCGCGCCGGCGCACCCCAGCGGTGCCGCTGGTCGCCGCCGTCGCGGCCGGCGCCTGCCTCGTCACCGGCCTGACCGCCTGCGGCGGCGGCTCGGACTCCGGCTCCGCCGAGAAGGTCACCCTGACCATCGGCCAGTGGACCAACCCGGGGGCGATCGAGTTCACCAAACAGCTCAACGCCGCATTTGAGAAGGCGCACCCCGGAGTGACGGTCAAGCTGCAGCAGGCGCCGACGGCCAACGGGGCGTGGCAGCAGCTGACCAGCAGCATGCTGCAGTCCAAGTCGGTGGACGTGCTCGCCCAGTTCGCGCCCACCCAGCAGGGCTTCGCGCCGTCCTACACCAACCTGAAGCCGGGCGGAGCGGCGGCGCTGGTCGCCGCGGGCCAGCTGGTCGACCTCAAGGACCAGCCGTTCATGAAGAACTACGACCCGACCATGCAGCAGGCCGCCGTCGGGTACAACGGCGGGATCTACGGCGTGATGGCGGCGGAGTACGTTTCCGCCGGCTCCGTCTGGTACAAGAAGGACCTGCTCGCCAAGTACAACATGCAGGTACCGAAGACGTATCAGGAGTTCCTCGACGACTGCGCGGCGCTGAAGGCCAAGGGGATCACCCCGATCTTCGCCGCGGGCAAGGACGGCATGCACGCCGGCGTCTGGCACGGCATCATGAACCAGACGCTGATGGCGGGCCGCCCCGGCGCGGACTCGGTGAAGGTGTCCACCGACCGGGCCACCGCGTTCTGGCAGAAGACCCAGTCCTGGGCCGACCCGGTCTACAAAGACATCTCCGAGCAATATCAGAAGGCGATGGTGTACCTCGAGCCCGCCGCGGCGGGCGTCGCGCAGCAGACCGCTCCGGGCGCGTGGGCCAGCAAGCCGGACGACTTCCCGTTCCTGCTGGACGGCTCGTGGGACGGCGCGACAATCCAGCAGGCCGGCCCGAAGCTGAACCTGGGCTTCTTCATGCTGCCCGGCACCAACGACCCCGCCGCCAACCGGGTGGTCATCAAGCCGGACCTGACCTGGGTGGTGCCGACCAGCGCGCCGCACAAGGATCTCGCGATGCAGTGGCTGGAGTTCTTCTCCCAGCCGGACAACTACAAGAAGTGGCTGGAGGCGACCGGCTCGATCTCCACCCAGCCGGCGGTGCAGAACACCGGACTGCCCTGGATGGACTGGCTGAACTCGCACATGAGCGACTCGTTCGTGGCGCTGACCGTCCCGTGGGCGCCCGCCGGTGCCTCCACGGACGCGGCCGGCCCCGACCTGTACAAGATGGCGCCGATCGGCAACGACAGCGTGGACACCATCCTCACCCGCTCCGCCGGCGCCTACCAGAAGGCCCTCGGCTAGTCCGCACCTCACGGTAGAAGGGAGGGCGGCGTGTCACGCTGCTTGTTCGGCACCCCACGGACCCGACGGTTCATTCCATGGGCGAGCATTGCGATACCGGCACTCGGGTGGCTGGTGTTCGGGCTGTACCCGTCGCTGGCGACCATCGGGTACTCGTTCACGCAATACTCCGGCCTGCCGGGTACGCCGCTCAACCTCTGCGGCCTGTGCAACTACTCCAACGCGTTCACCGCGCTCTCCTCGGAGGTGTGGGGCGCGGTGCGCGTCACGCTCATCTACGTGGTGGGCGTGGCGATCGTGCAGAACGCGATCGGCATCGGGCTGGCCCTGCTGCTCAACCGGCGGGGCCGGTCCTACGCCGTGTACCGGGCGCTCATCTTCATGCCGCAGATCTTCTCGGTCGCGGTCGTGGGGGCGATCTTCTCGCTGATCTTCGACCCGTTCTCCGGCCCGGCCGAGAAGATCCTGCAGGGCGCCTTCGGGGTCACCAGCACCTTCCTCGGCTCCAACCAGCTGGCGCTGCCCATCGTGATGCTGGTCAACGTCTGGATGTTCTCCGGGTACTCGATGCTCATCTACATCGCCGGGCTGCGCAACATCCCGTCGGACGTGTACGAGGCGGCGTCGATGGACGGCGCCGGACGTTGGCGCATGTTCCGCAGCATGACCTTCCCGCTGCTGGCGCCCGCCTTCACGGTGAACATGTTCCTGGCCGTGGTGGGCGCGCTCGGCGAGTACGCGCTCATCCTCGTGCTCACCGGGGGCAACTTCGGCACCCTGACGCTGGGCATGTACATGTTCAACTCGGCGTTCCTCAGCGGCAACGGCCAGCTCGGGTTCGGCTCGATGCTGGCGATGCTGCAGTTCTTCCTCACCTTGGTCGTCGGTGGCGGCATCCTGTGGACCCTGCGGCGGCGGGAGGTGGCGCTGTGACGACCTCGGCGGTACTGCCTGAGCGCACCCGGAGCCAGGCCGCGACGCCGCCTCGGCGCCGGCGCGGCGCCGGGGCGCTGCTTCGCGGCGCGCGCACGAACGTGGTGTGTTTCCTCATCTCGGTACTGCTGTTCGCGCTGCCGCTGTTCTACCTGCTGCTGCAGGCGTTCAAGTCCTACCCGGACTTCCTGCAGCACCCGACCGGCCTGCCGCAGGAATGGACGCTGCAGAACTTCGCCGAGGCGTGGGAAGAGGGCGACTTCGGCCGCCAGATGATCAACAGTCTGGTCTATTCGGTGTTCCCGACGGCGATCACCCTCGTGCTCGGGGTCTTCCTCGCCTTCCCCATTTCCCGCGGGTACTTCAAGCACTCCAACGCGCTCTACACGTTCTTCATCTTCTCCGGCTTCCTGCCCGGCGGCCTGATCCCGCTGTTCATCGAGGCCCGTGCGCTGCACCTGTACAACAGCATGCCCGGCTATCTGGTGATGACCAGCCTGTCCGGCGCCGGGTTCTTCTTCTTCGTCGGGTACATCAAGGGAATTCCCCGCGAGATCGACGAGGCGGCCGTGCTGGACGGCTGCGGGTACATCCGGTTCATCCTCACCTTCATCATCCCGCAGATGAAGCCGGCGCTGGCCACCTTCGGCATCTTCGGGTTCGTCGCCTCCTGGAACAGCCTGATCCTGCCGCTGGTCATGCTCTCCGACGACGCGCTGTGGCCGGTCACCCGCGGCCTCTACTCGTTCTTCGGCGAGCACACCCAGAACTGGCCGGTCGTGGCCGCGGCCACCTTCATCGTGGCGGCGCCGATCCTCGTGCTGTTCATCCTGCTGCAGCGCTACCTCGTCGAGGGCGTAGCGGGCGGGGCGGGCCTTGGCAGCCAGGGCATCGCGCCGACGCAGGCGGCGGCCGGCGAGCGGACCGGCGGAACCGAATGAGCGGCCCGGCCCGGCCCGACCGGCACACCACCCGGTGGGAACCGGGCCGGGCGAGCGTCACGTTCCGGCTGCACGACCCGATCGACCATCCCGAGTTCGCGTGGCCGCGGACGCTGCTGCACTGGCCGGTGCGCTGGCCCGAGCCGGCCCTGCCGGCCCGGCGGCTGCGGCTGGTCGACACCGCGGGCACGCCGGTGCCGTTCCAGCTGTCCGAGGTGCGCACCGACGACGAGGGACGGCTGCGCAGCGCGGTGGTCGGCTTCCTCACCGCCCTGGCGCCCGGCCAGTCCCACGAGTACACGCTGTGTGCCGACGAGTCGATCCCACTGGCGAGCGTCGCCCACCCGGTGACGGCCGTACACGACGACGACGGCATCGTGGTGGACGCCGGACCGATCCGGGTGCGGCTGCCCCGATCCCACCGTCCCGGCGCCGGACCCGAGGCCCCGCCGGTGCCGGGCCCGATCCTCGCGCTGGACCGCGGGCACGGCTGGGTGGGCCGATCCGCACTCGCCGGTGTGCGAGCCCAGGTGGAGCGGATCGACGTGCGCGAGATGCAGGCCGGGCCGCTGGTCGTCGCCTACGAAGTCGGGTACCGGCTCGCCGGCGGCGGCCGGTACACCGCAACCGTGCGCTGCGTGCACGGATACGACTTCGTGGAGCTGACCGAGCGGATGCGCGGCATCGACGGCCCCGCCCCCAGGTGGGAGCTGCGCTGGGACGGCTTCTCACCCACGCACCGATTCTCCTCGACCTGGCCGTACTCGCAGGACGCCACCGATCACCTCGACCCCGGCTCGCCGGAGACCTACCGGTGGCCGGGCATCGACGAGCCGCTGCTGGTCGCCGACAGCGGCGAGGATCCGGCCTTCTCCGGACCGGGCCGGCCCGAGGATCCGCGGGCGGACATGGCCTTCACCGTCGCACCGTACGCGCCCGCGTACGCCTGGGACATCCGTCCACATGCGACGTTCTGGAACGTGCGCACCGGCGACGCCGCCGGGGTGTTCGTCCGCGACCCGGGCCGGTGGGACGACGGCCGCTACGCCTCCTGGGCCTCGGCCCGGGACCTGCAGCTGCACTTCCGGTACCGCGACGGGGAGTTGCACTGGCGGTGGCCGCTGCGCACCGGCACCCGGCGTACCGGGGTCGCCTTCTACGACCACGAACGCGACCGAGACGTGCTGCGCTCGCAGCACGAGAACGCGCACGCGCTGTCGGCGCGGTACGGCATCGAAGCCGAAGCGGCCCGGCGAGCCGCCTGCTACCAGTCCACCCACGTCCGGCAGCTGTACCACTGGCACAGCACCCTGGACCTCGACCGCGTCAAGGACTGGGTGCTCACCTACGGCGGGCGGCGCCCGGGCCGGCTGTGCGCCACCGGCGAGATCCGCACCGGGCGGGAACTGCGCACCGCGCTGTTCGCCGGCGCCGAGGGCCCGCGGCTGATCGCGCACGGCGTGAACGAGGTCGCCGGCTACCTCAACATCGGCCAGCGGCCGCTGTACGACCGGCTGCTGGACGGCTACGACCGGCTGCGCGGCGAGCTGACGCCGCAGGAGGCCGCCCGGGTCGACGCGCTGCTGCTGCTGACCGCCTACATCAGCGCCGGCGAGGAGATCGGGCCGATGCGGCGGATGTTCGGCGGCCACCCCAACTTCATGTCCGACGGCAAGGCGGCGCTGGCCTGCCTGGCCTGGTTGTACCCCGAGCATCCCGCGGCCGGCGACTGGCTCGACCAGTTCGAGACGTTCCTGCGGCTGGCCGGGGCGTTCAACACCCGGCCGGCACTGCCTGACCGGCAGGCCAGGCCCGGCCGATGGACGGAGAGCCTCGCCACGTACGTGTGGGCGTTCCTGCGCCCGGCCACGCTCGGCAACGCGCTGGGCATCCGCGCCGACGGCCACAACCGGCTCTGCACACCGCAGTACGCGGCCCTGGGCGACTGGCTGGTCGACGCGCTGAGCGCCCCGGTGATGACCGCCGACGCGCCGGACCGGGACGTCTCGGCCACCGCGCCCGGCGCGCTGCGCATGCACCCGCCGCAGGGCGCGCACGCAAGCTGGCCGCGCCGGCCACCCATCGAGATGCGGCTGCTCGGCGAGCAACTGCGCCGCTACCGTCCGCTCGTCGCCGAACACCTGCTGTGGGGCTGCGACGCCGCGGGACATCGCCTGGACCAGCCGCGCGGCGCCGCCGACCCGTGGCGGGTGCTGCATCCCCCGCCCGGTGACCGGGGTACCAACCCTCGCCTGGGCAGCACCAAGTACACCGGGTACGGGATCACGCTGCGCGCCGGCGTCGGCGAGCCTACCGAGGTGTCGGTCCACCTGCAGCAGACCGACCGCGGCCCCAACTACCGGTGGGGCATCGCGGACGACAACGGCAGCGGGCACCTGTACTACTACGCCGGCGGGCGCGCCTACAGCGGGCACGGCCGGGAGGACGCCGGAGACCGGCGCGCGCCGGACGCCACCTTCGTCAGCTCGTGCGGCATCTGGCGCGGCGGGGCGATCCGGTCACTCGGCCCCAACACGCTGGACCGCCCGCACTACGACCTGGACACCGCGCAGTACGCCGAGATCACCCCCGCCCCCGACAGCCCGGTGCACGGCCACTATCTCGGCCGCAGCGTCATCCTCGTCGGCCGCGACTACCTCGTCGTCTACGACGCCGTAGCGGCCACCCAGCGGATGGTCTGGACGTGGGCCACGCTGACCCGGCCCACCGGCGACGACGCCAACAGCATCGACCACCTCACCGACCGGATGCCCTTCATCCACGTGGTGCGCGGCGTGCGCACCGACGGCGCGGGCGGCGGCGAGTTCCGCACCCCGGTCTCCCAGGGGGTACGCCTGGAGGGTCCGCCCGACGCCACCACCGGCAGCACGCTGGCGATCGTCAGCCACCGCGACGACCTCACGATCGACCCGCAGCACCGCACGCCCTGGGGCGCCCGGATCACCGGCCCGGACAGCGTGGACTACGTGTTCCGCCACGAGCGGGCCGCCCATCACGAACCGGGGGCGCTCGACGTCACGCTCGACGTCGCCGGGCTGCGCTTCCGGGGCACAGCCGGGGTGATCCGGCTGCGGCGCGACGGCGAGCGGCGGCTGGTGCTCTTCCACGGCACCGCGATCGGCACCGGCGACGTGGTGCTCACCACCGACGACCGGGACCTGGGCATCAGTCTGCGCTACCGGGCCGACGCGCACGAGTGCCACGGCACGTACCGCGCCGCGGCCGGCAGTTCGCTGACCCTGCGCGTGCCGGCCGGCCGTCGCGGCGCGGCCTTCCACATCGACGGCGCGCTCGTGCGGCCACTGCGCGAGACCCCCGACGAGGTGACGGTGGCGCTGCCGGCGGGTCGGCACCGGTGGGAGCTGACCGCACACGCACCCCGGCCGGCGCCCGCCGAGGTGCACCGCACCGTGGCCGCCGGCGGCGCCGCCGAGGTGCACTTCGCGCCGGTGCCGGCGGCCGAACGGTACCTGGTCCAGCTCAGCGACGACGGCGGCGACACGTGGCGCACCGCCGCGACCGCCCGGACCAGCCCGTGCCGGCTGACCGGCCTGGCCGACGGCCGCAAGCTGCACGTTCGGGTCGTCGCCGCGAACTCCCGGCACCATGCCCCGCCGGGCGCGGACTACCCGTTGTACGTCACCGGCGCCCCGCCCGCCCCGCCGGACGGGCTGGCTCCGCTGCCGGGCCCGGGCGGCGTGGAGCTGAGCTGGGGTGAGGTGCTCGGCGCGAGCGGGTATCGGCTGCTGCGCCGCCACCGCGGCGAGGCCGGGTACCACGAGATCTTCGCCGGGCTCGCGTTCTCCTACGTCGACCGTGCGCCGGCCGCCGGCGACGAGTACGCGGTGGCCGCGGAGAACGGCAACGGCGTCGGCCCGCCGAGTGCGCCGGTGCCGGCCGATCCTGGTGGTTGGCGGCACTGGCGCCCACCGGTCCCGCTGACCTTCCGCCGGACACACACGTACCACGAGCCGCCCTACCTGCCCGCGGGGACGGCTCCGCAGGAGTACCACGCACCGTCCGACCTGCCGGCCATCGCCGGCCCGTAACCGCAGGGGGTTCAGAGATGTCCGAGCGGGTCCTGCTCACCGGCGCCGCCGGGCGAATCGGCACCGTGCTGCGGCCCGGACTCGCCCGCCCGGGCCGGGTGCTGCGGGTGCTGGACGTCCAACCGCAGCCGCCGGCGGCCCCGGGCGAACGGGTGGAGATCCACACGGCGTCCTTCACCGACCCGGACGCGATCCGCGCCGCCTGCGAGGGCGTCGACGCGGTGGTCCACCTCGGCGGGTGCGCAGGCGAGGCGCCCTGGGAGACGATCCGTGCCGTCAACATCGACGGCACGCAACAGGTGCTGGCGGCGGCGGTCGAGGCCGGGGTACGGCGGGTGGTCCTCGCCGGCAGCATCCACGCCGCCGGGTTCCGCACCCGCGACGAGGCGGTGCACGGCCCGCTGCCGGCGGACAGCTCGGCCCGTCCGGACACCTTCTACGGGGTGAGCAAGGCCGCGGTCGAGGCGCTGGGCAGCCTCTACCACTCGCGGTTCGGCATCGACGTGACGTGCCTGCGCATCGGCGCGTTCCGGCCGCTTCCGACGGTCCCCGAGGACTTGGCCAGGTGGCTCTCGCCCGGGGACGCGGTCCGGCTGGTCGAGGCGTGCCTGCGGGTCGAGCCGGCCGGATTCCGCATCCTGTGGGGCATCTCGGCCAACACCCGCCGGTGGTGGTCGCCGGCCGAGGCGGAGGCCATCGGGTACCACCCGCGCGACGACGCCGAACGGTACGCCGCCCAGGCGCTGGCCGGCGGCGACGCCGACCCCGCCGCGCCCCGCAACCGTCTGGTCGGCGGCGGGTTCTGCACCATGCCGCTCGGCTGACCCGGCTACCGAGCGCCGGCCGTGCCCTGCGCGGCCGGCGCGGCGGTGCCTACCCCGGCGAGCCACCGCGCGCACAGCCGCGTCCACTGCCCGGCCGGCTCGTCGTCCTCGGCCAGCCCCAGCCCGTGCCGGCCGTGCGGGAAGACGTGCAGCTCGTGCGGCACGTCGTGCGCTGCCAGCGCGCGAGCCAGCCGGTAGCTGTGCTCGACCGGGACGACCGCGTCGTCCGAGCTGTGCCAGAGGAAGAACGGCGGCGCCTGCGGTGTCACCAGCTCCTCCAGCGACGCCTCCCGGCGCTGCGCCGCCGTCGCGTCCGCGCCGAGGAGCTGCTCCCGCGAGCCGGCGTGGTGCTCGGGGAGCATCGAGACGACCGGGTAGCACAGCACCGCCAGGTCCGGCCGCTCGTCCGGCCGCACATCCGGTGCCAGGGCCGCATGGCCGGCGAGGTGGCCGCCGGCGGAGAAGCCGATCACGCCGATGCGCCGCACGCCGCGCCGCCGCAGCCCGGCGATCTCCGCCCGCACCGCCAGCAACGGTCCGGGGTGGCGGGTCGCCACCGGGTAGCGCAGCACGCCGGCCTCGAGGCCGAGCGACCCGAGCCACTCGGCCACGGGTTCGGCCTCGTGTGTTGCGTGGTGCTCGTACCCGCCGCCGGGCAGGACGATCATGTGCAGCGGCATTGAACCGAGCCTTCGCGTCAGTCGGATGCGGTGATCCGGTCGAGCAGTTCCAGCAGATGGTGGTACGGGTGGCCGGTGGCTCGGCTCATCCCGATCTCGCAGGTGCGGTTGACCGAGGCGTGGGCGGCGCATTCGTCGCGGGCGACGGCCTCCGCCTCGCTGCGGGTGGCGGAGGCGGTGAGCTGCGGGTGCAGCAGGCCGCGGTCCCCGGCGAAGGCGCAGCACTGCCAGTCGTCCGGGACGACGACGCGCTCGGCCACCGCGCCGGCGATGCGGGCGATCGCGGCGTCGAGGCCGAGACGGGTGGAGGAGCAGGTGGGATGCAGCGCCAGCGAGGGCAGGCGCCGGCCGGCGGGCAGCCGCGGCAGCACGTGCTCGGCCGCGAAGGTCACGGCGTCGATGACCTCGACGGCCGGGGTAACCTCGGCGAGGAGGCGGTGCAGACCCTCCGTGCAGGAGGCGGCGTCGGTGACGACCGGGAGCCGGCCGTTGTCCGTCGCGGTGGCGAGGACGTCGCGGACGCGGTGCCGCATGATCTCGTACCCGTCCGTCAGGCCCTTGGACGACCATGGGGTGCCGCAGCACAGGTCGCCCACGCCCGCGGGGATGTGCAGCCGGACGCCGGCCCGGTCGGCAAGCCTGCGCACCGCGGCCATGACGCCGTCGCCGCCGCGGGCCGGGGCGAACATGGTGTTCAGGCACGAGGGCAGGTAGACGGCACCGGCGGCCGGATCGGGTGCGGCGCGGCGCCGGATGCCGCCGCGCGGCAGGTCGCGGCTCCAGGCCGGCACGACATCGGGGTTGCCGATGCGGCGGGCGGCCCGGGTGGTGGCCTCGGCGACGCCGGGCGGCGCCGCCGCCGCCAGGTCCAGGGCGAGGTTCATGGCCCGGGTCGCCGTGTCCCAGTGCTTCGCGGCCGCGCTCCACGCCTGCCGGGCGGCGCGGCCGTTGTGCCCGGCGCGCAGCCGCTTGGTGAGATCGCCGGTGTTGATGAGCACGGGGCAGGCGGTGGCGCACATGCCGTCGACGGCGCAGGTGTCGACGGCGTCGTAGCGGTACTCCCGCTCCAGCTGCCGGGCGAGCGCGGTGTCGCCACCGGCCACGGCGGCGGTGATCTCCCGGCGCAGGACGATGCGCTGCCGCGGGGTGGTGGTGAGGTCGCGGCTGGGGCACACCGGCTCGCAGTAGCCGCACTCGACGCACCGGTCGACCTCGGGCTCGACGGTGACGACCGGCTTGAGGTGACGCAGGTGCGCCCGCGGATCGTCGGTGAGCAGCACCCCGGGGTTCAGGGTGCCGGCCGGATCGCAGTGCCGCTTGACCTCGAGCATGACGTCGAAGAGCTCGTCACCGTACTGCCGGCCGACGAACGGGGCCATGACCCGGCCGGTGCCGTGCTCGGCCTTGAGCGTGCCGCCGCGGCCCAGGACGGCGTCAATCATCTCCTCGGTGAAGTCCGCGTAGCGCTGCACGTCGTCGCCGGCGCCGAACTTCTCGTTGAGCATGAAGTGCAGGTTGCCGTCCTTGGCGTGGCCGAAGATGACACTGCGCTCGTACCGGTGCCGGTCGAACAGGCCGGCGAGGTCGTCACACAGGTCGGCAAGAGCGGGCACCGGGACGGCCACGTCCTCCAGCAGCGCGACGGTGCCGGACGGCCGGGCCCCGGCGACCGCCGCGTACAGCCCCTTGCGGATGTGCCACAGCCCGGCCCGTCCGGTCGCGTCCCGGCTCAGCCGGGCCGGGACGGCGAGGTTCCATCCGGCGAAGAGCTGCTCGGCCCGCCGTTCGCGCTCGGTGAGGCGTCCGGCGTCCGGCTCCTGCCACTCGACCAGCAGCGCGGCGTGACGGTCGACAACCAGATCGAGGGCCGAGGCGTCCTGCGCCCCGGCGACCCGAAGGGACTCGGCGTCGAGCAGTTCGACGGCCGCGGGTGCGGCCGCCACCAGCTCCGGCATGACCGCCATCGCCTCGCGCAGCGTGGGGAAGACCACCAGCCCCGTCGAGACCGCGGAGTGGACCGGGACGGTCCGCAAAACGGCCTCGGCGACGAAGCCGAGGGTCCCCTCGCTGCCGATGACGAGGTGGGCAAGGATCTGCGCGGGCGAGGTGTGGTCGAGGAAGCTGTTGAGGCCGTAGCCCATGGTGTTCTTCATCGCGAACTGCGCCGTGATCCGCCGCACCGAGTCCGGATTGCCGCGGACCCGGTCCCGCAGCCGCTCGATGGCGCCGGTCAGGGCCGGCTCGCGGGCGCGCAGCCGCGCATCGGCGTCAGGTGCGGCGGTGTCGACAACCGTGCCGCTGGGCAGCACGAGCGTCATCGACTCCAGGGTCTGGTACGTGTTGGCGTGCGTCCCACACGTCATGCCGCTGGAGTTGTTGGCGATGACACCGCCGACCGTGCACGCCGACTCGCTGGCCGGGTCCGGGCCGAGCCGGCGGCCGAACGGCGCGAGGCGCGCGTTGACCTGGCGCAACACCGCGCCGGGCTGCACCCGGACCCGGGCGCCACCGTCGAGGACCTCAACGGTGCGGAAGTGCCGGCGGACGTCGACGAGCAGATGCTCGGTGCCGGCCTGCCCACTCAGGCTAGTGCCACCCGAACGGAACGTGACACCGAGCCGCAGCCCGGCGGCAGCCCGCATGAGCGCCGCCACCTGCCCGGCGTCGCGCGGCACAAGCACCGCCTGCGGCGTGAGCAGGTAGTGCGAGGCGTCATGGGCCATGCCCAGCCGATCGCTGGCACGGGCCCGGATCGCGCCCGGTGCGACCCGCTCCAGCACGCCCAGCAGCGCGTCGTCGACCGCGGCGAGCCGGCCCGGGCCAGCGGGATTCTCGGCGCTCATCGGCATGCTCACCCCGCGAACACAGCGGCCGGCGTTCCCGCCACGCCCAGCCCGTTGACCGCGAACACCGATCCCGCGGGGTCGTCGTCGGCCAGGTCCAGACCCTCGCGGGCCGACGTGATGTACAGAACGTCGAGGGCGGGGCCGCCGAAGGCGCAGGAGGAGGGCTGGTGCACGGGCATGGGCAGCTCGCCGAGCAGGTCGGCGTCCGGTGAGAGGCGCACCACCCGGTCGCCGCCCCACATCGCCACCCAGAGACAGCCGGTGGCGTCGACGGTGAGCCCGTCCGGCATGCCCGTGCCCTGGGGGAACCGGGCGAACGTGCGCCGGCGGCCGATCGTGGCACGCTCCGGGTCGGCGTCGAAGGCCGAGATCTCGCCCGCCATGGTGTCGGCGAGGTAGAAGGTGCGCCCGTCGGGACTCCAGTCGAGCCCGTTGGGCAGCGTCAGTCCCTCCAGGACCACGCGAGTCGTCCAGTCGGGCCCGAGCACGTGCAGGGCGCCCCGGCCCGGCTGGAAATCCATCGTGGTGCTGCCGGCCCAGAGCCGCCCGTGCCGGTCGCACTTCGCGTCGTTCATGCGCTCCCCCTCCGGCAGGATCGCGCACCGGACGGTCATGCCGGCCTCGACGCTGGCGAAGCCCTCGGCCACCGCGGCGACGAAGCCCCCGCTGCGGCGGGGTACCGCAGCGCCGACCTGCGTCGGAAGTGTCAGCGTGCTGGTCTGCCCGGTCGTCGGGTCGCTGGTGTGGATGTGCCCGGCCGGGATGTCCACCCAGTGCAGGCGGCCGCTGGGCGCATCCCATACCGGCCCCTCGCCGACCCGGGCCCGGCCGGCGACCGCGACCTCGGGCGTTATCGCCGGCGTCATTCGGGGAGCACCACGGCGGCGTTGGCGAGCAGTCCGCCGTCGACGGGCAGCGCGACGCCGGTGATGAAGCTGGCGCGGTCGCCGGCGAGGAAGGCGATCGCCTCGGCGACCTCTTCCGGCCGCGCCACCCGTCCCAGTGGGTGGCTGCGCCCCCAGGATTCGACGAGGGCCTGGGTGCCTTCGTCGGTGCCGTCGGAGAACATGCGCGCGGAGGTGCGCAGCATCGGCGTGTCCACCGAGGCGGGGCAGACGGTGTTGGCCCTGATCCCGTGCTTCGCCTCGTCGATGGCGAGCGACCGGGCGAAGGCGTTGAGCGCGCCCTTGCTGGTGGTGTACGCCGCGACCGCGCTCTGGGTGATGAAGGACTGGACGGAGGAGACGAGCACGATCGAGCCCGACCCGCGGGCGCGCAGGTGCGGCAGCGCGTGCTTGACCGTGTGGAACGCGCCGGTCACGTTGACGGCGAGCACCTCGTTCCACGCGTCGGCCGTGGTGTCCACCGCCGTGCCGTAGCGCTGGATCCCGGCCGCGGCGACCACGATGTCCAGTCCGCCGTGGTCGGCGGCGACGCGAGCGATGAGCCGGGCCGTGGCCGCCTCGTCGGTCACGGAGAGTTCGGCGTACTCGACGCCGGGAAGCTCGGCCTCGGCCCCGGCCGCCGGTGGCAGGCCGACAGCGACGACGGTCGCGCCGCGCGCCGAGAGCACCTGGGCGGTCGCGCGGCCGATGCCGCTCAGTCCGCCGGTGACGATGGCGACCTTGCCGTCGAACTCCACAATGGACTCCTTGCTGCCGTTCGCGGGCCCCGCAGCGCGCGGCGCGGGGGGTCAGCCGCGCTGGGGAACTATCGCTGCAGCTGACGCGCCACGACGGGTCTTGATCAGCTGCGCGGAACAGAGTTTAGACAACGTTGTCTGCGGCCGCTAGTACCGTGTGGCGCCGCCCGCCCGACATTCCACTATGGACAGTCGGCTCGACCGGCGTTGACAGCCAGGTATCCGGGCGCTTCATGGCCGGCGGAGCTGTCCGGACAGGTCCAGGTGGCTGTGACGTCGGCGCCGGTGCCGTCATGCGCCAGGCCCGTTGCCGGCGTCCGGCCAGCGCTCGCGGTATCGAACTCCTTCACAGAGACTGAGCGCCCAGCGCATCGTGCGTTCGACCGTGTGGAGGTCACCGCTGTCGAGCGTGCGACGTAACTGGTTGAGCGCCGAACGTAGTGCGGCGATGTCGGGCGATCGCCTCCTGGCTCCGCCCCGAATCCGCGACAAGGCGCCCGCGGCGGCGAGCGCTCCGAGGTCTCGCTGCACGGTGGAGCTGGAGGTGCCCGTGGCCGCCTGCACTTGCTCGATCGTGACGAACTCCTGTTCGGCGAGCAGATCGAGGATGGCCCGGCGCCGTACCGCAGGGAGGCGTCCGCCCCGGTTGGTCACCTAGACCACCCCCTGCCGGGCCAGCGCGGCCCGGCCGTGGTCCGCGAGTGCGGCAGTGCCCTCGTCGCCGTGATCGCCGGCGGTGACGACGAGGGCGTACCGGAAGCCGACCGTCGCACCAGGGGCCAGTTCGAGTTCCGCACTGAAGAACGGCGCCGGGTTGAGGCAGGCGAACGCTTCGCTGCGGGCGAACCACTGCGGCGGGTGCCGGGGGTTTCCGGCGTCGTCGACGATGACGATCGTCGACGAGCGACCGGTTTCGTCGTGCCTGCCGCGGAAGGCGAACCACTCGGCACGGGTTCCGCGAAGGTCGTCGCCGCCGACGCCGTCCGGTGATTGGACGATGCCGCCCGTGAACGAGCGGGGGCCGCGCCAGAAGAGACCGCCGTAGCCGGCGTCCTCGCGGCCTTTGGTGGTGGGCGAGCCGAAGGTGAGGGTGCCGTCGGAGACGTTGGTCGTGGCTGTGTCGAAGACCAGCGTCCAGGTCCGGTCGTCGACCAGGGCGGCGGTCAGCGTTCGGTGCTCGTCGAGCACCATGTCGCCCGGCCGGGAGATCCAGTCGAGCTCGTGGGCCAGGGATGCGGTGTCGCCGTCGGCGGACACGTGGTTCATGGACCGGTGCACGGCACTGCCGTTGTTGTCCAGCTGGACGTAGCCGCTGCCGCGGACGTACGTAGGGCCGCCCCAGAAGTTGTGCTCTGCGACGTGCGGCAGCGACCAGGCGACACCCTTGTGCCAGACGTGGTCGTGCGGACGGAACAGGGACACCAGATCACCGGCCAGCGTCCGGATCGGATGCAGATAGGGCTTGGGCGACTCCAGCCGCGGGGTGTCCGGGCGGTACACGTAGCTGAGCAGCGCGACGCCGCCGGTGCAGACGGTCACCGACCGGCCGAGGGCGTGGTCGACCTGCAGGCTCATCGGGCTCGCATCGCTTCCATGGGCTCCCGATGTCCTCCCTGACGAGGTGCCCGTCCCGCCTTGACGACCCGCACCCCGCCCGCCGGCACGTTGATCTCTGCGCTGTGGATGGATCCGTCCAGCAGGTCGGTGCCGGACCCCGCCACCCTCGTCGCGGTGACGCCATGGTTGATCAGAAAGGTGTACTCGTGCTCGGCGGACCGGCGCACGACGACCTCGAGCCCATCCGGGGTGCTGGCCGACGTCACGGCCGAGCGATCGGCGAGCGCCGCCACCAGGCGGGCGCGGGCGTCGTCGTCCAGCTCAACTCCCGCGTACCATGCCTCCCCGGCACCGCGGACGGCGCGGGTGACCGCCGGCGCGCCCGCGAAGTCGCCGCCGACGTACCACGCCTCGGCCACCGCGTCCGTGAGGTCGATCTCCTCGTGCCAGGTCGAGACCGCAGTGGCTCCGGTGACCCCGTCGATGTCCACGCAGTCCGCCTCCGGCAGCGGCGCGAACTCCTCCACGCGCACGCCGAGCAGTTCCCGGAACGCCCCGGGGTAACCGCCGAGCCGCACCCGGTCGAGCGGGTCGACGATGCCCGAGAAGTAGGTGACCAGCACGGTCGCGCCCGCGTGCGCGGCTTCCGCGATGGCGGCCGCGTCGCGGTCCGGGACCAGGTAGAGCATGGGCACGACGATCAGCCGGTAGCCGGACAGGTCGGCCGACGGTGGCACGATGTCGACGGTGATGCCCGCGTCGCGCAGACTCCGGTACCACCGCAGCGCGTTCTCCATGTAGGACAGACCGTTGTGCGGGTGCCCTTCGCGGTCGGCAGCCCACCACGACTCCTCCGAGAACACCAGCGCGCAGTCCGCGACCACTCGGGTGCCGAGCACCTCGGCGCAGGACGCCAGCTGCGCGCCGAGCGCCGCGACCTCCCGGAACTTGCGGCTGTCGGACCCGGCGTGCGGGAGCATCGCGGAGTGGAACCGTTCGGCCCCGGCCTGGGCGGCGCGCCACTGGAAGAAGCAGATGCCGTCGGCTCCGCGCGCGACGTGCGAGAACACGTCGCGCTGGAGTTGCCCGGGGCGCTTCGCGGGATTGACCGCACGCCAGCTCGTGGCTCCGGTGGCCGTCTCCATGAGCAGCCAGGGCTTGCCCGCCGACAGGCCGCGGGCCCGGTCGGCCGAGAACGACAGCTCGGACTGGGCGTCGGGCGTCGGGCGCAGGTAGTGGTCGCTCGCGACGAGATCCAGGTCGGCGGTCCACGAGCTGTAGTCCATGTTCTTGCCGGCGTCGAACAGCACCAGGTTCGTGGTCACCGGCATGTCCGGGGTGACCCGCCGCAGCACGGCGATCTCCGCTCGCAACTGCTCGCGCAGCTGGTCTGAGCTGAACCGGTCGAAGTCCAGCAGCTGCGTCGGGTTCGAGTCGGTGAAGGTCAGTCGCGGCGGCTGGACCTCCTCCCATGCCGAGTAGGCCTGGCTCCAGGCGGCAGTGCTCCATGCGGCGTTGAGCTTGTCGAGCGAGTCCGCGTACCGGTGCCTGAGCCAGGCCCGGAACGCTACGGCGGTGGCGCCGTCGTAGGACCGGGAGTTGTGGCCGCCGAGTTCGTTGGAGACGTGCCACAGGGCAAGGGCCGGGTGCGCGCCGTAGCGCTCGGCCATCTTCTCCACCAGCGCGAGCGAGTGTTCGCGGTAGACCGGCGACGACGGCGACCAGGCCTGGCGGCCGCCCTGCGCCATCACCCGGCCGTGCCGGTCGACCGGCAGCACCTCCGGGAACCGTGTGGTGAGCCACGGTGGCGGCGACGCGGTGGCAGTGGCGAGATCGACCGCGATGCCGCCGGCGTGCAGCAGATCGAGCACCCGATCCAGCCAGCCGAAGTTCCAGCGGCTGGGCGCCGGCTGGAGCACCGACCAGGAGAAGACGCCGACCGTCACGAGGTTGACGCCGGCCTCGCGCATCAGTCGCACGTCCTGCGGCCACACGCTTTCGTCCCATTGCTCGGGGTTGTAGTCGCCGCCGAAAGCCACCGGCCGGCCGCCGAACCGGGCGACGACGTTGGCGGGCCACCGAATCCATTGCGCCGTCATGCGCGTGTGCCGTCCCGCTCGTCGAGCCCCATCCCGTTCAGGACGCCCTGCAGGTAACCGATCGCGTGCGCCCGGCCCCGGCTGCAGTACGCCTCGGACGAGATGTCACCCCAGGTGTCCACGTCGCCGATCATCGCCGGGACGTGGTCGTCGATGAGGAACCCGTCGAATCCGGCGTCGTGCAGGCGCCGCAGCACGCGGGCCGGATTGTAGTTACCCTCACCGATGAAACACTCGGTGAAGCGGGGCACGGTGCCGCGGACGTCCCGGAAATGCACGTAGAGGATGGCCGGTCCCAGCAGGTCGATGACCTCGTTGACGCTGCGCTCGCCGTCCATTTCCGACACGGTCCCGAGGCACAGGTTCAGGCCCCATGACGGGCTGCCGCCGGCCTGCTCGAGCGCCTTGCCGATGGCGGCCGGGGACGTGAAGATCCGGGCTATGCCGCCCAGCGGCTCGTCGACGGGAGGGTCGTCGGGGTGCAGGGCCAGCCGCACCCCGGCCTCCTCGGCCACCGGCAGCACCGCATCGAGGAAGTACTGGTGGTTGGCCCACATCTGCTCGGCAGTGATCGGCTCGCCGACGGGCCGGTCAGGCGTGAGCCGGTGCCCGGCGAGGGCGTTGCCGGCGGGCACGTCGGCCAGGTCGAACGCGGTGACCTTGGCGCCGCCGCGTCCGCGTGCGGCCATGTCGGTGCGCCAGACGTACGTGCCGAGAAAGTTGTAGCCCAGCAGGTCGATGCCGACCGCGGCGAGGTTGCGGATGGTCTTGTGGTAGTTCTCGATCTGCTCGTCCCGGCCGGGCAGCCCGCGCTGGATCTTCCAGAAGTGCTCCAGCGGAACGTTTTCCAGGCCGTCGATTGCCAGTCCGTCGGCGTCGCAGCGGTCCCGCAGTGCCCGCAACTCCGGCAGGCTCCAGTGGCCGTCGACGCCGGGCAGCAGATCGGGTGTGTGCAACTGGATGCTGCTCAGCCCGAGCTGGTGGGCGAATGTCGCGATGTTTGAGTCATACTTATCGATGTGACCAAGGCTGATGCGGATGGCCATCCTGCCGTTTCCGTTCGTTGGTAGCGGTTTTCAGCCGGCGAGGAGCCCGCCGTCGAGGACAAGTTCAGTGCCGGTGACGAACGCGGCATCGTCGGAGGCGAGGTAGAGCGCGGCCGCTGCGACTTCCTCCGGCGTGCCGAGCCGGCCCATCGGCTGCCGGGCGACGAGTTGGTCGCGGGCGCGGTCCGGATCGCCGGCCGCCGCGAGCAGCCGCCCCACCCACGGTGAGTCGACCGTGCCGGGGCAGATGCTGTTGCATCGGACCCCGGTCCCCGCGTATTGCACCGCGACCTGGCGGGTGAAGGCGATGACCGCACCCTTGCTCGCACAGTAGGCGGCGCGGTCGGGCAGCCCGACCAGGCCGGCCACGGACGCGGTGTTGACGATGGCACCGTACCGCTGGGCAAGCATGTGCGGCAGCGCGAACTTGGTGCCGAGGAACACGCCGCGGCTGTTGACCGCGAAGGTACGGTCCCAGTCCTCGACGGTGCACGCGACCGGGTCGGTGGTCGAGGACGCCCCCGCGTTGTTGCACAGGACATGCAGCGCGCCGGTCTCGGCCACCGCCCGGGAGACCGCCGCGGCGACCGAGCCGTGATCGGTCACGTCGACCACGAGCGGGACGGCGCCCTGCGGCACACCCGCGGGGTCCAGGTCCGCCGCGTACACCGCCGCACCTTCGTCGAGGAAGCGGCGCGCCATCTCGCGGCCGATCCCGGAGCCCGCCCCGGTCACCAGGACCGTCTTTCCATCGAATCGCATCACGTTGCCGGTATTCCTTTCAAGCCGCACGCCGGCGCGGGCCGTGGCGCGTCGGCCACGGCCCGGCGGCCGTCGTCGGGTCACTCGGTGAAGTAGTCCGGGTACTTGTCGCGCAACGACGGGGCAAGCTCCATAGCGCGCCGAGCGTGCCGGCTGATCAGTGCCCGCCCGGCCGCGACGTCGGCCTTCTCCAGGACGTCCACAATTGCGCGATGCTCATCGATCAGCACCCGCACGCCGGCCTTGTTCGGCAGGGTGAGCCGCCGCAGCCGGTCCAGCTGGAGCTTCGTGCGCTGCACGACCTGCCAGGCACCGGGATAGCCACTGAGCGCGAAGATCCCGGCATGTAGCGCCTCATCGGCGACGAAGAACGCGTTGTAGTCCTCGGTGCGGTAGCTGCGCTCCTGCTGCTCCAGCAGTTCGCGCAGCCCGCTGACGTCCGGCGCGAGGCCCGCGCAGGCGGCCTCGAACGCCGAGACCTCCAGGCTCTCGCGGACGAATCGCGCCTCTTCCACCTCGCGCAGGCTGATCAGTCCGACCCGGGTGCCGACCTGCGGCACGACGCGCACGAGCCCCGCGTCGACCAGCCGGGCGATCGCCTCGCGCACCGGCGTGCGGCTGACATGCAGCCGCTCGGCGAGCTCGGTCTCGGACAACGACGTGCCCGGGGCGAGCCGGAGCTCACGGATCGCGGAAACCAACTCGTCGTAGACGCGATCGGACGTCCGGGCCGACGCACGCTCGCGGACGACCGGCGACAACGCCGGGCCGATCGGGGCGGGTGTCGGCTCGGGAGCGAGCGCGGGTCGGGGGCTCATGAAATTGATCGTTGCATGCCAGTGTACTTGTATGCAAGTATCCGAACGTTAACGTGATCGACGTAGATGGGAAACGACACGTGCCCGCCGGCCCGCACATGCGTTCGGCGTCGGCTCCGATCCTGGAAACCACCTGACACCCGGGACGTTCACCGAGCGCCGCCCGGACCCTCAGCCGATCCCACGCCTCGCGGGAAGCCGTGCCTCAGGAGGCACGCGCATCCGGCGCGAACAGCCGTGCACGCGTGCAGGCCGTCCCGTTCAGACACCCCCGGGCGGCCCGGCGTGACGCTCAACTGTCCACACAGGACTACATAGGAATCGAGAGACACATGGTGAAGCGAACGGCGAGACTCATCGCGGCCGCGGTCGCCGCCGGCGTTGCCCTGGCTGGATGCGGCAGCGGCGACGCGGGGACGCAGGCCAGCGGCCCGGTGGACGTCACCTTCTGGGGCTGGGCCGCGGGATACGACAAGTCCGTCGCGCTGTGGAACGAGTCCCACCCCGACATCCACGTGAAGTACGAGGCCCTGCCCAGCGGCGGGCAGACCGGCTACGACAAGATGCTCACGGCCGCGAAGGCGGGCACGGCCCCGTGCCTGGCCCAGGTCGGCTACGAGACGTTCTCGACCTTCCTCGCCGCCGGCGTACTGCAGGACGTCAGCCAGTACGTCAAGCCGCAGCGGTCCGAGTTCCCCGACTGGGTGTGGAACAACGTCGGCGTCAACGGCGCCGCGTACGGCGTGCCCGTCGACACCGCGCCGATGGCCATGTTCTACCGGGCCGACCTGTTCAAGAGCGCGAACATCGCGATCCCGAAGACCTGGGATGAGTTCGCCACCGCCGCCGCGGCGGTGAAGGCCGCCAATCCGCAGGCCCGCATCATGAACCTGCCCACCGACCCCTACCTGTACTCCGGATTCGCCTGGCAGCACGGCGCCTCCTGGTTCGGGGTCAAGGGCGACTCGTGGACCGTCTCCATCGACAGCGCGGCCAACGCCGAGGTCGGCCAGTACTGGCAGGGACTCTTCACCCAGGGTCTCGTCACCTCCTACCCGGCCTTCGATGCGGCGCTCTACTCCGCGTGGAGCAAGGGCGAGGTCTGGTCCGAGGTCGGTCCGGTCTGGTCGGCCTCGCTCATCCGAGACAACGCCGGCGACTCCGCGGGCAAGTGGTCCGTCGCGCCCATGCCCCGCTGGGGCACCACCGACGCCGTTGGCAACTCGGGCGGGTCGTCCACGGCCGTCATGAAGGGCTGCAAGTATCCGAAGCAGGCCACCGAGTTCGCCCTGTGGATGTCGACCAACGACCAGTCCGTGTCCAACCTGATCGCCTCCGCGGCCATCCTTCCGGCCTCGAAGTCCGGCCTCGCCAACGCCGCACTCGACAAGCCGGAGAGCTACTACGGCGGCCAGGCCATCTACCAGCTGTTCCGGGACGAGGCCCCCAAGGTGAATCCCAACTGGCAGTGGGGCCCGGTCATGAGCGCCACGGCGGCGTCGCTGGGCGACGGTCTCGGCAAGGTGCCCACCAAGGGCGGCACCTACCAGGACGCACTGAGCGGGGCGCAGAAGTCCACGCTCTCCGCGCTGCAGGCGCAGGGGTTCTCCGTCAGTAAGTAGCGCCTCGCGGGGGCGCCGCCCCGGCGTCCCCGCGACCCGCACCTCCGGTCCTTCACAGATAGGCTGATCGTGTCCCACGTGACGATTCGGCGGCGCGGCCGCGCGCGCGAGCTGCGGCGAGCCGCGCCGTTCGTCCTGCCGTTCCTGGTGCTCTTCGTGGTGGTGTACCTGATACCCGCCGGCTACTCCATCGCGCAGAGCTTCTTCGCGGTGAAACGCTCGGGCCTCGGCCTCGGCGGCGCCGAGACCGTCTTCGCGGGCCTCGACAACTACACGCGGGTGTTCGGCGACGGGGAGTTCCTCGGCTCCCTGGGGCGAGTGGCCTTCATCGGCGTCATCCAGGTGCCCGTGATGCTCGGCATCGCGCTCATCCTGGCCCTGCTCATCGACTCCTCGGTGGCTACGGGGCGCAAGTTCTTCCGGGTCGCCTACTTTCTGCCGTACGGGCTGCCCGGCGTGATCGCGGCCCTGGTGTGGTCGTTCCTGTACGCCCCCACGCTGAGCCCCATCACCCGGCTGTTCGCCTCGATGGGCATCCACGTCAGCTTCGTCACCGACGGCGCCCTGCCGTTCTCGATCGCGAACATCCTGACCTGGGCCTGGACCGGATACAACACGATCCTGATCTTCTCTGCCCTGCAGGCCATCCCCGAGGAGACGATGGAGGCCGCCGCCCTCGACGGCTGCTCCGGCTGGAAGGCCGCGCTGCTGATCAAGGTCCCGCTGATCCGGCCGGCCCTGCTGCTGACACTGGTCTTCTCCATCATCGGCACGGCCCAGCTCTACAACGAGCCGGTGACCATGAAGGCCGTGGCGCCGAACCTGGCGTCCACCTATACCCCCATCATGGCCGCGCTGCGGTCCCTGTCGGCCAACGACTTCAACTACGCGGCCGCGCAGTCCGTGGTGCTCGGCGCCGTCATCTGCGTGCTGTCCGTGCTCGTCTTCCGCGCATCGGCCCGGAGCGTCGACTCATGACCACCACCCTGCAGACCCCGGCACCCACCGAGCCCGTCGTCACAGCAACGCGGCGGCGACGGCCCCGGACGAGTCCACTCACGACGGTCAACCCCGCCACGCGCCTGCTGGTGCTGCTGATCATGTCGCTGTTCGCCGTCTACTTCCTGGTCCCCGTCTGGTGGCTGGTCGTCTCGGCCACCAAGGGCCAGGGCGAGCTGTTCTCCGGCAACGGCTTCTGGTTCGGCGGCCACTTTGCGCTGGTGGACAACGTCCAGACGCTGTTCCGAGCCCAGGGTGGCATCTACTCGCGCTGGCTGCTCAACTCGCTGCTGTACGCCGTCGGCGGTGGCCTCGTCTCCACGCTGCTGGCGTCCATGTGCGGGTACGCGCTGGCCAAGTTCTCGTTCCCGGGGCGCGAGGCGGTCTTCGGCACCGTGCTCGCCGCGGTCCTGCTGCCCGCGCCCGTCCTGGCCATCCCGCTGTATCTCGTATTCAGCTACACCGGAACCGTCAACACCTTCTGGTCCGTCTTCATCCCCAGCATCGTCAGCCCCTTCGGCGTGTATCTCAGCCGGATCTACGCCGCATCGTCGGTACCCGACCAGCTGATCGAGGCCGGCCGCCTCGACGGCGCCGGCGAGTTTCGCATCTTCACGATCGGCGTGCGGCTGATGGCACCGGCGATGGTCACGATCTTCCTGTTCCAGTTCGTCGCGATCTGGACGAACTTCCTGCTGCCCTCGCTCATGCTGGCCGACACCTCGCTCCAACCGGTGACGGTGGGGCTCGTCAGCTGGCGTGAACTGCAGGGCTATCCGATCAGCTACACCACCGTCGTCACCGGCGCGCTCGTCTCGGTGATTCCGGTCGTCGCCATGTTCCTGTCGCTGCAGTCGTTCTGGAGCAAAGGACTGGCCACGGGGGCGGTCAAGTAGCACACCCCCGCACATGCGCACACCCCAAAGAGAAGGATGAGCCATGAACATCCTGAGAGGGATGGTGTCGTCCCTGTGTGCCGCCGCGCTGGTCGTGCGGCACCGGCCTGCGTCGCGTTCGCATCACCCGCAATCGATTCCCCGCCCGCCAATCTCCTCGCGGGCGACATGGACACCGAGTTCAACGGCCCGACCAGCCCGCTTTCGATCGCCAGCGCGACCAGCGGAGCCGGGCAGCAGATCGTCAGCGTCAACGGCAACAGCGCCCTCGAGCTGCGTGACGCAGCCCTGGGGGCGGCAAACCCCAGCTACTTCTACCGCCGCTTCTCCACCGGTGCTCTCATCGACGCGGTCAACGCCGTGTACAAGCAGCCGGTCGGCAGTCCCGCCAGGCAGTTCAGCCTGTCGTTCGACCTCAAGCGCAGTGCGGCAAGCGACCAGCCCGTCGCGAAGGACATCTTCGCGCAGATCGCGTTCGGCAACTATGACAACAAGCTGGTGCCCCGGTTCCCGGTGCCGCCGCAGCTGACCCTCACCACCACCGCCGCGTACAAGAACACCTCCGGTGCCTTGTCCCGGGTCAGCGACACCGACATCCCGCAGTACACGTTCACCGTCGTGCCCAACGGGGGGCAGCGTCTCGTCACCACGGTCGAGCTCGGCTGGCAGGTCCGAGTCAACACCACCGGCACCGACGAGGCGATCGTGGTCGACAACCCCTCGGTCGTCGAACTGCCCGATCCGGTCATCGACAATCAGCCGCCGACCGTACCGACCGGGTTGGCCAAGGGGCAGGTGTCCGAAACCAGCGCCTCCTTGACGTGGACGCCGTCAACCGACAACTTCGGCGTGACGGGCTATGACGTCTACCGCGACGGCTATCCGGTCACGTCCACCACAGGTGGCACCACGCTGGCGGTCGTCGGCAACCTCGTGCCGTCCACGACCTATCAGTTCACGGTGCGGGCCAAGGACGCCAGCGGGAATGTCAGCGCGCCCAGCGCCCCGCTGGCCGTGACCACCAGCCCGCACGTACCCACCGCGCCCGCACCGTACCCCGGCGACCAGCAGAGCCGGTCGCAGTGGCTGTGGGACAAGACGAAGGCGATGTTGGAGGAGGAAGGAGCCATCAACACCGCGTCGTATGTGGCGCAGCTCGGGGACCACGAGAACGTAGCCACGAACCTCGGCAAGCTCGACAGGCTGTACCAGCTCTACGACGCCGAGCAGTACAAGACCCTGTCAAAGATGTACGGGTATCTCATGGTCGGCGACCAGTACAGCCCGGCGATGGTCACCCACGTACGGAGCTACTTCGCCCAGTACGCCTACGGGCCGCTCCCGCAGACCGAGAACCTGCGGATGAGCAACTACGTCACCGGATACCTCGTCGGCCAGTACCTCCCCGACGTGTCCGATCTCAAGGGCAACTCCGGCGACCAGCTGAAGTCCATCAACAAGGCCGCCATCCTCGCGATGATCGACGCCGGCGTGCACCGTGGCTGGGCAGAGTACGAGAGCAGCGAGTACACCTTCATGACGTACTTCGGGCTCAACGCCGTCTACCAGTGGGCCGACGACCCCGAGCTGGTGCAGAAGGCCAAGATGGCCATGGACGTCATGTGGTTCGAGTGGGCCAACGACTGGATCGACGGCTACCGGGTCTCCACGGAGAGCCGGGCCAAGGGCGACTCGACCCTCGCCGACGACCCGACCTGGCGCGCCGCCAGCCATTCGGTCCTCGCCTGGACGTACTTCGGCGCCTTCCGGGCGCAGCAGGGCGTCGGCGAGTCGGACAACCTGGCTCCGTCGGCCTACCGCCCGGATCTGGAGTACACCGGCCTGGTGGCCTGGCCGGGGATGAAGTACACGCCGCCGCCGCTGGCCGTGCAGCTCGGCCAGACGACCGACAAGTCCTACACCTCGTACAAGGCGAACCTGCAGAACTCGAGCGGTCGCGCGATGGACATCTACCGGACGACCTACGTCCGCCCCACCTGGGGGCTGGGCACCGAGGTACAGTACCGCAGGGTCGACAACTGGCTCGAAGACATGCCGATGGTGCTGCGCTGGCACTCCGGCGCCCCGCAATCGGTGTTCCGCGTGTCGATCGACGTGGGCAACGCCCCGATCGGGACCTACGACGATCCGGCCCAGCACCGGGTGATGCAGGACGGTCCCGCGGCCGTGGGCGTCTTCAAGTCGGCCGGGGACCCGACCGAGAACTACCTCAACGCGCTGTTCCCCGACACCGGCTCGATCGTCGAGCGGCGCGACATCGGCGGATGGTCGATCGTCAACACCGGAACCTCCTACTTCGCCTTCAAGATGGCGCAGCCCGGGACCTGGTACCACCAGACGCCGAGCGACCCGTCGAACAAGGTGAAGACGACGGCGCAGAACCACCCGACGGCGACGCTCACCTACAGCTACGACATCCTGCGCAGCCAGGCCGACCGCAACGGCTGGGTGCTGGATACCGCGGACAAGTCCGAGTACGCCGACCTCGACGCCTTCGCGACCGCGGTCACCACGAAGACGAGCCTGGACACCAGCCATGTCGGCGACGAGAACCCGCGCCTGGTATACCACAGCATCCACGGCGACACGCTCGACATCACCTACGACAGCCCCGCCCAGGCCCCGGGGGCCAAGCACCTGATCAACGGCACCCCGATCGGTTACGACTCGTTCAAGCTGTTCGACACCCCGTGGCTGCAGCAGGACAAGCTGGGCGCCACCTTCACCGCGTCGGTGGGCGGCGAAGGCGTCGTCTACGACTTCGACCGGTGGACGGTAACCCCGGTCTCGAAGGACGAGGTGCCCCCGACGACCGCCCTGGCCTGGTCGCCCGGGCAGCCGAACGGCAACAACGGCTGGTACACGACGGCCCCGTCCTTCACGCTCGACGCCAAGGACGACGTCGCCACGGCCGGCACGCAGTATCGGATCGACGGCGGCGACTGGATGGCCTACCCGGGCTCGCCGGTCACGATCGACGCCCAGGGGACCCATCAGGTCGACTACCGCTCGACCGACACCGCGGGCAACGTCGAGGCGACGAAGTCGGCCACGGTCAAGGTCGACACGGTCGCGCCGGCGGTGACGTTCTCCGCCACCATCGGCGAGGTGTACTTCGGCGCGGTCCCCGCCGCCCCGGCATGCACCGCGATCGACCTCACCTCCGGCCCGGCCGGCTGCGCCGTCACCGGCTACAGCACCGCCGTCGGCACGCACACCCTGACCGCGACGGCGACCGACTCGGCGGGCAACGTGACCGCGATCGAGCACACGTACACGGTGCTGCCGTGGACGGTGCGGGGCTTCTACCGCCCGGTCGAGATGGGCGTGGTCAACACGGTCAAGGGCGGCAGCACGGTGCCGATGAAGTTCCAGGTGTACTCCGGCACCACCGAGCTGACCGACCCGGCCATGGTCACGATGAGCGCCCGGAAGGTGACCTGCGACGACGGCGCGCCGACGGCCGAGATCGAGACGCTCGCCACCGGTGACACGACGCTGAACTACGCCGACGGCCAGTTCCAGTACAACTGGAAGACCCCGGCCACCCCCGGCGCCTGCTACGCGGTGACCGCCACGGCCCAGGACGGGTCGAGCATCACCGCCCTGTTCAAGCTCCGGTGACACCGCACTGACGCACACGGAGGGGCTGCTTCCCGCAGCCCCTCCGTGGCCGGCGCCGCGCAGCTGCCAGGCTCGTGACCTGGCGGCGCTCATCGGGCTGCTCTCGTACAGCGAATTGCCCGTGCTAGGCCGCGAGGAGTGCGGCGGCCACGGTTTCGGGGTGGCCGAGGGCGATCAGGTGCCCGCCCGGCAGCACGGTCGCCGGCAGGTCCAGCCGCTCGCGGGCCACCCGCACCTGCAGGTCGGCGGGGAACAGGCGGTCGTCGGCGCCGGTGAGCACCGTGGTCGGGACGTCCGGCCAGGCGTTCAGCAGCCAGGGCTGGCCGAACGGGGTGTCGGCCTGCTCCTTGCCGCCGGCCATGGCCTGCTCGGTGACGTCCGCGGGCACGTCGTGCAAGAAGATCTCCCGCAGGTCGAACTCGGCGTCGGGGTCACGGCCCTGCTCGATCGCGTAGGCGCGGGCCGCGTCGCCCTGACCGACGTTGTCCCACCAGGCGCCGCCGGTCTCGCCGGGCCGCGGGATCATCGCGTTGACCAGGACGATGTGCCGGGCACCGAGGCGCTGGGCCACGACCGGCGCGGTGAAGCCGCCCATCGACTGGCCGACGACCACCAGCTCGCCGGGATCGGGCGGGAGCGTGTCGGTGACGGCCTTCGCGTACTCCTCCCAGCCGGCCGCCGGGTCGTCGCCGGGGATCTCGACCGCGACGGCCCGGTGCCCGGCCGCCTCGAGGATGGGCTGGACGCGATGCCAGTACCAGGCGTCGCCGCCAGCCCCCGGGATCAGCGCGTAAGTGCTCATGGCGTGAATTTAGCACCATGCAGTGCGGATTAGCTACCGTACTATGGTCGGCATGCGACGCGTCTACGACGATCCGTGCGGCATCGCCCGCGCGCTCAACCTGGTCGGCGAGCGCTGGGCGCTGCTCGTCGTGCGAGAGCTGATGCTCGGCCCGAAGCGCTTCACCGACCTGCGCCGCGGCCTGCCCGGGGCCAGCCAGAGCGTGCTCACGCAGCGGCTCGGGGAGCTCGAGGAGGCCGGCGTGCTGACCCGGCGGCGGCTCGGCCCGCCGGTGGGCGCGGCCGTCTACGAGCTGACCGAGCAGGGCCGGGCGCTGGACCCGGTCCTGCTCGCCCTGTCGAACTGGGGCAGCCGCCGCCCGCTCACGTCGGACGAGGAGCTCAGCGTCGACGCACTCGTCATGGCGATGCGCAGCACGTTCGCCGGCCACGACGGCGACCTCACGATCGCCCTCACCATCGACGGCGACGAGCTCACCGCCGAGGTCCGCGGCGGACGGCTGACGATCGCTCGGCGTACCGCTGCGGAAGCCGGCGCGGCGATCAGCAGCACGGCCTCGCGGCTGCGCGCGGCACTCTTCACCGGCGCCGCGCTCGACGACGACGAGGTGCGCGGCGACCCTTCCACGGCGGCGGCCTTCCTGCGCCTGTTCCCCCGCCCCACGGCCAGCTGAGCTGCACGCAGGAAGGGCCAGGCTGACGCCAGGCCCCGCACATTGACGCCGTTTCCGGGAGCGTGACCAGACTGCCCACTCCCGAGGGCTTGACCTTGACGCAGCGTCAACCCTGCATGCTGGCGCCATGTCTATGGGGTTCTCGGCGACGGGGTTCCACCTGTTCGAGTACGCGGCTTGCTGATCGTTGGTGAAGTCACGTGGTGCGGGCCTTGGCGAGCATTTCAACGATCTCGGTGGTGGAGCCGGTCTGGCCGAGGAGAGGGAAGATCCGTTGAATGCTGTTGCGGTGGGCCTCCAGGTCCAGGTCGGCCATGGCGTCCGTCGCGAGTGTGACGTGGTAACCGTGTTCGTAGGCGGCGCGGGCGGTGGACTCCACGCCGATGCTGGTGGTGAGCCCGGCCAGCACGATCTGTGTGACGCCGCGGCGGCGCAGTTGCAGGTCGAGATCGGTGCCGTAGAAGGCGCCCCAGGTGCGCTTGGTCACCGTGATGTCGTCGGAGTGGCCGGCGAGGTCATCGACGATGGCATCCCAGCCTCCGGGCAAGGAGCCGGGCCGGCTGGGGGTCTCGGTGCGGCCCGGAGCAGCATCTGATCCGTCCGCGCGGGCCGTGACCCGGACCAGGACGACCGGGGCGCGGTGTTCGTGGAAGGCGCGGGCCAGATCGACCGCTCGGGCTACCACCTCGGGGCCGGTGTAGGGGACCACGGGAGCGCCGACGACGGCGTTCTGCAGGTCGATGATGACCAGTGCGCTGGACGGGTCAAGTGCGGTGATAGTCATGAGTTGTTCCTTTTTCTGCATCGGCGGCATGGGCTGTTGCCGGCTCAGGGTCTGGTACAGCTCCGGGACCCGGGCGGCGAGGTAGCAGCAGAGGGCTGGCGAGGATGAGCAGTCCCGCGATCGTGAGGGCGGTACGCGGGCTGGTGGCTTCGGCGAGCAGGCCGCCGAGCGCGCTGAGGATGGCGATAGAGGCGCTGCTGCTGATCGACCAGGCCGACAGGGTGCGGGCCGTGCGGTCTTTGGGGGTGTGCTCAAGTCGGTAGGTGGCGAGCACCGGGTTGTACAGGCTCATGCTGATGATGATCGCCAGTTCGACCGCGATCACCGTCGTAAGGCCGGCGATTCCGGGCTGGACGAAGGCGAGGCCGATCAACCAGACCGCGCGCAGCGTGCCGACGGTACGGAGGATCCGGTGTTGGCCGTACCGGGCCACGACACGAGGGGCCAGGCGTGAGCCGATGAGTCCGCCGACGCAGGGCGCGGCGAAGGCGAGGCCGTACTGCCAGGGTGGGAAGTCGAGCTCGCCGAGCATCAGCACGGCCAACAGCGGCTCGGTGGCCATGATCAGTCCGCCGACGAGCAGCTGGTTGAGGTAGAGCGCCCGCAGGCCGGGATGGGTCAGGAGGTGCCGCCAGCCGTCCAGCAACTCGCCGGTCCGGACCCGGTGCTTGCCGGTGCGCCGCGGGTGTTCTTCTCGGCCGGGGATCGCCGTGATGCCCAGCGCGGAGAACAGGTAGCTGAGCGCGTCGGCCACCACGGTGGTCACCGGCCCGAACAGGCCGACCGCCGCGCCGCCCAGCGGCGGCCCGATCGCGATGGAGCTCCACGTCGTCGACTCGAACCGCGCGTTGGCCACGAGCAGATCGTCCGGCCGGACCAGGGCCTTGAGGTAGGTGCCGCTCGCCGCGTTGAAGGCGATCTTGGCCGCGGCGACCACGGCCGAGACGACGAGCAACTGGACGAAGGTGAGCCGGCCGAGGGCGTAGGCGACCGGGATCGTCAGCATGACCGCGAACCGGGCCAGGTCCATCGCGATCATCACCGGCCGCTTGCGGTGAAACTCCACCCACGGCCCGAGCGGCAACGCGATGAGTGCGCCAACTGCCGGCCCCACCGCGGAGAGTGCGGACACCTGAGCGGGGCTGGCATGCAGTACCAGCACGGCGACCAGCGGCAGGGCACCGAATCCCAGTCCAGAGCCATAGGCGCTGACCGCGTACGCCGCCCACAACCATCCGAACTGCCGACCGAGGGATCGTCTCGCCGCCAAGCCCCACACCTCCCGCTATGAACAACTCGTCGTTGACCGCTGCGATCAAAGCAAGACCTGAAAGGGCAGATCAAACAACCGCACCTCCGGTGAGCCACAATCAAATGTTGTAGGAGTAGGGTTCGGTGCGTGGATCTCGACGCCGTGCGTACCTTCGTCGCCGCCGCGGATGCCGGCCAGTTCCAGGACGCCGCCGCCGCGCTGTCGATCACCCAGCAGGCCGTGTCCAAGCGCATCGCCGCACTGGAGAAAGACTTGGAGGTACGGCTGTTCACCCGCACGGCCCGCGGCGCCCGGCTCACGATCGACGGCCAGGCATTCCTGCCCCACGCCCGTGAACTGCTCCGGGTGGAAGCGCGCGCCGACGCATCCGTGCGCCCCGGTCGGCGCGCCCTGCGCGTCGACGTCCACAGTCGACGGACTGCACCGGCGGTACTGCTGCAGGACTTCCACCGTGCGCATCCGCGGATCGAGCTGGATGTCGTGACCCTCGACGCCGACGTCCAGGCCGCGACCGCCGCCGTCGAGGCAGGGACGATCGACGCCACCTTCCACGCCGTCACCGTTCCCGCGCACCAACTGCCGGGCGCGATCAGGACCGCCCGCGTGATCGACGAACACCACGAGATCCTCGTCGGGCCACGCCATGCGCTCGCCAACGCCCGCGCCGTCACGCCCGCACAACTCGCCGAACACCGCATCTGGATGCCCGGCATGGCTCCCGGCACCGAATGGGCCGCCTACTACGACGAACTCGCCGTCGCGTTCGGCCTCACCATCGACCGGGTCGGGCCGGTCTTCGGAAACGAGGTACTGCTGGCCGAGATCGCCGACTCCGCGGAACTGGCGACGTTGGCCGGGGAACGCACGCGATATCTGTGGCCGGACAGCTACGACCTACGCCGCATACCGGTGCGCGACCCGGCACCGATCTACCCGATGTCACTGATCTGGCGCGACGACAACCCGCATCCCGCGCTCAGCGAACTTCGCGACCACCTCAGCTCCAGACGAGTCGGCACACCCGACGAGAAGGTGTGGATGCCGAAGTGGGCACAGCATGCAGACCCAACGTCATGAGTTCACTGACCAGGTACGCAATCCGGCCGACTGGCGCCAGGACGTTCAACTTCGCCTCAGTCGCACTCGCTTCGGTCGTTCGCCACACACGCTGTTGCGCACCGGTCCTGGCCACCGCCCGGTGCGGGTTGGAGCGGCCCGCGAGACCAGCCGGGTGTAGACGGCCGGCGATCTCAGTCCAGCAGCGCGGCGTCGCGCAGGATCAGCGGGGACCACGACGGGGCGCCGTGCCGGCCGTGACGCGGGTCGACGGCGATGAACCGGGCGCCGCCGGCCCGCGTGACGGTATGCCGGGCGTCCCAGTCCACGCTCGTGCGGTCCCGGACGCGCTCGCGGCAAAGCCAGGTCCGCCGGTCGTAGTCCACGACCGTGGAGTGGCCGTGGACCTGCGAGAAGGGCATCGGCGGGCCGGACTCCAGCCACGCCGGGTACAGCTTCGTCGGTGCCTCGGCCCACAGCGGCCCGTCGTCGTGCCACAGCAGCGGCTCCGGCCGGGTGTTGAGCAGCGCGGCGGCGGTGGCGGCGGTGACCGGCGCGCCCAGCTCCCGCCACGCCCACGGCGTGAGCCCGGCGTGGGTGACGAGCAGCTCCTCGCCGTCGGCGGTGCGCACCGCGGCCGCGACCCGCAGCCGCTCGCGCAGCCACCACTCGCGCAGGCGGGCCGCGTCGGCGTCGGCGAGCCGCTCGGGCCAGAACGGCGGGAGGCCGAGGTATTGCGCGTCGTGGTTGCCCACCAGCTGCACCCACGAGCCGCGGTCGAGGCGGCCGGCCACGTAGGACAGCACGCCGGGGCTGTCCGGGCCGCGGTCGACGAGGTCGCCGACCTGGATCACCACCGTGTCGGGGTCCTCGAGCCCCTCGACGGCGTCCGCGAGCTGCTTCGCGCAGCCGCCGACGTCACCGATGACCGCGATGCTCGCCATGGCACTCCCTGTCGTATGCGCTGGCGACGACCGTAGCGCGGTCAGGTGACGGGCCGGATCTCAGCGGCGGCGCAGGCTCCAGTCGAAGCTGCCGCGGCACACCACCTCGCCGACGCGGCGCGGATCTCGGCCTCGGTCATCGCCCGGGCCACCGCCGACGCGCCGGCGGTGATGACCCCGGCCCCGACGGCGCCCGTCACGTCGGCGGCCTTGTCGGAGTCCCGGTGCAGCCCGCCGTTGGGGTCGACGTCGGTGATGCAGTCCGGTGTGCCGCCCGGGCTTGGATGGGGCACGACGCCGGTGCCGGGTTCGAGCCACGCACGGGGGCGCGACCGGCGGTGTCGCCGGCCACGCCCCCTCTTGTGGTTCAGGCTGTGTCGTCGTCGAGCACCGTCAGCCACGCGAAGCCGTCACCGATCACGGCGCCGGTGGGTGCCGAGATGGTGATCTTGTACCGCAGCGATGCGGTGTTGACGACCGTGTTGCCGACGATCGGCACCTCGACCGTCGCGGCGGTCGCGCCCTTGGGCAGCGTGACCGGGAACGACCCGAGCGCCACCTGCCCCGCCGTGGCGGAGCCGCTCGCCGCCGTCTGCACCTGGATCGTCGCGTCCTGCTTGAGCTTGCCGCTCAGGGTCAGCCGCATCGTCGCGACGCCCGGGCCGTTGCCCTCCTGCACCGTCGCGTCGGCGATGCTGACCTGCACGGCCGGAGTGGCGACGCCGCCGCCGACGCCGGGCGTGTCGAACGCGATGTCGGACAGGTACGCGCCACCCGTCGCGGTGGCCGGGCGCACGCTGAGGGAGCGGACGTTGCGCAGGTTCACGCCGGACAGCGAGGCGAGCGGCACCCGGACGGTACGCAACCAGGTCTTGCCCAGCAGGTTGATGCCGTTCGTGGTGTTCGTCGACGACGGGAAGCGGGTGAGCGCCGGGCTGACGTCCCCGACGCGCACGGTCGCCGAGCCGCCGTCGCGGTCCACCAGCGTGACGTCGAGGTCGACGTCGCCGTCCGCCGAGTCGTCTCGGGCGACCCGGAAGGTCAGCGCGTCGTACTTCGTGATGTTCGCGTCGGCCGGCCCGAGGGCCACCCGCACCTCGGGGTTCACCGAGGACGCGCTCCACTGCAGCCGCAGCAGCGGGCTGATCGGCACCGACGGGGCGAACGTCGCCGGCGTCCAGTGCGGGACCTTGGACGTCGCGGTGGTCGACGAGCACGGCGTGTCGCCGGGCCGCACGCGCGCCGCCACGCTGTAGCAGTACGCGCCCAGGTCGAAGCCGGAGATCGATACGTTGCCGGCCGCGTGCTCCAGCGGCGCGAGGTCCAGCCGGCGCGAACCGGGCTGCTGTGCCTGCGCGTACACCACGGCGCGACCGGTCGAGGGGACGGTGCCGTTCGTGCCGTCGAAGAGCGGCAGGAACGCCGTCTCCCCGCCCTGCACGAGCCGGAAGAAGCCGGCCATGTACGCGGTGCCGACGGCGCGCTGCTCGGCGCTCGTCAGCCGGGTCGGGGCGCTGCTGCCGCAGACCCCGTCGGTGGAGGCCGACCAGTCGTCGCTCGAAGGCGCGACGGAAACGCCCGGCGTCCACTCGGTGTTGAAGAAGTTGTGGTCGGCTCCCATGACCATGAGGGAGGAGCGCAGCACGTCGTCCCGCACCGAGTAGCGGGTGTCGTCGTAGAAGTGCTGCCCCTGCTGGTTGGAGACGTCGCCGTCGCAGTACGGCAGCATCACCAGCATCGGCACGTCGGGCAGCGTCGGCCGGCCGAAGTCGACCGGGGCGAGCGGCAGGACGGCGCGGATGCCGTAGGGGTGCGCCCGGTCGGCGTTGAGCAGCGCGGCCTCGACCACGCCCTCACCGCCCCGCGAGTGCCCCATCAGGCCGACGTTGGTCAGGTCCAGCCGGCCGGCCAGCGGGTGCTTGGCCGGGCCGGTTTCGGCGTTCCACTTCGCGAGCAGGTCGAGGTGGTCCATGACCAGCTGACCGCGGGCCAGGGCGCCGTTGTCGTCGGTGAAGCTCGCGTCCTTGGCGTTGATGCCGTCGGCGCTGACGGACACGACGACGTACCCGTGCGTCGCCAGGGCCTGCGCGGTCTCCGTGTAACCGAGGTAGCTGTCGATGGGCTGGAAGCCCGTCGCGCACGGCCAGTTGGTGTTGTTGGTCTGCCGGGTGGCCGGGTTGTAGCACGCCGAGTGCCGGCCGTGCAGGAAGATCACGACCGGACGGGCGCCCTTCGCCCCGGCCGGCGCGTAGACCGCGGCGCGGAGCTCGACGGGCAGGTCACTGAGGCCCGACAGGGTCGTGGCGGTGTCGCCGAGGTCGTAGTCGAGCCGCTCCACCTGGAACGGCCCCGGCTGGGCGGGGTCGGTGTACAGCTGCTTGCGGGCCAGCCCCTTCGGGGTGGTGGGCGCGGCGGCGGACTTCGGCGGCGCCGCCTGGGAGCCGGGCACCACGCCGTTCCAGGCGACGTCGACGCGCTTGGCGTCGGCCACGCTGCTGTCGGTGGTCTCCACGGTGAGGGTGAGACCGTCGGCGGACTCCTTGGCGGCACCGATGACGCGTCCGTCGACGGCGAGCTCCGGCACCGCGTCGCGGACCGGCAGCGGCTCGTCGAGGCGCAGCGACACCCGTGCGCCGCCGTCCGCGAGATTCTCGACGGTGAAGCCGTTGGTGTTCACGGTCTCGTCGCCGGGTTCGGCGCCGGCGGGCGTGACCATGAGGCCGGATGCGGCGATGCAGCCGGCGAGGATCGCGACCGGGACCGCGGCCGCCAGTCGGCGTCGACCCGGTGACGGGGCGAAACGAAACATATGCGCTCTCCTTCACGCACTGAAATGCTTCAGTGCGCGAAGGAACGTACGAATGCGGTGTTCCAGAATGCCGCCATCGATGCTACGGAACGGTTACCGAAGGGCACGGAATTGTTTCCTGTACCCAGCATTGAGAGAAATAGCCGGGTGGCGAAACGCCAGGTGACACGGCTTTTCGGGAAAGGGTGTGAGTCCGCGCACGGCATTTCGTCCGGCTTGCCGAAAATCGGCGTGGCCAGGCTCGGAAGAATGCCTCAGGCGGGTAACGCAGATGCCGTGCGTTCCGCTTCTTATGGCGACCCTGTCGCATTGAACGGGCGTGGCGGTGCATGTCGTGGCCGAAGGCGAGCCGTAAGCCGAGCGCGCTCCGCCGCGGCGGGTCCGCGCCCTCCCGGGTCACCGTCACCGCCGCGCACCGGACGACGAAGTCGGCGCCGCGCCGGCGGACAACGCGACCCTCATCGGCGCAGGCGAACTCGGCTTCGCCGATCTCCTGGCCGGCCCGCTCGACGCCGTCCGCAGACACCTCCAGCAGCCCCGCATGTCGCCCACCGGGCACGCGCGAACGCACCGCGGACAAGGAGACGCGCCGAGGACCGGCCCGGCCCTGGCAGTTGCGTCAGGCCGCGGCCTTGCGGGTGGCGAACCGGGCGGGCTCGCCGGTCCGCCCTGGCGGGGGTGGTCCGCGTGGGAAACGAGGTGGGGATGCCGCTCATCCCTTCGCCGTCGCGTCGGGGTGGCAGCCGTGGCGTGGTCGCCGGCGGCGCGGACCCCGGCCTGCGCGACCGCGTCCAGGCCGTGGTCCTCGCCTACGAGTCCGGCCTGGTGCGCCCGGCCACCTGAGAACCCTCGAACATATCGACCGCATTCGCTCGCCGCAAGGCTTGTCGCGGGGGTCCGCGATCCCGACCCTGTGCGGATGTCTTCTCGCATCGCGGTGCCGTTCTCGGGCGCCGGATCCGGTTCGTCCGCCCTGACCTGGGGGCAGCAGGCGATGCTGCAGGCCATGGCGCGGGAGCACTCGTGGCTGCCGATGGGCGGGCACCGGCCCGTCGCGGCCGGTACGACCGTCGCGGACGTGGCGGCGCAGCTGCGGTACACGATGGAACGATGGCAGTCGATGCGCACCCGCATCGCCGACGGCCGCCAGCAGGTCGCCGCGGACGGGGTCGCCGTGCTCGAGGTCTTCCCCGACGGCGGGATGGAGGCTGCCGCGGCCGTCGAGGCCGCATACCGCGCGGCCGCGCCCGACCTCGCCGCCGACTGGCCCCTGCGCATGGCGGTGATCTGCGACCGGGGCCGGCCGGCGCACCTGGTCGCGGTGATGCCGCACCTGGTCACGGACGGGCTGGGCGCGGCCGTCATGCTCGGCGAGTCGGCCCGCCGCGTCGCGTCGCCGCCGGCGGGCCCGCAGCCGCTGGACATCGCGGCGTGGCAGGCGTCGCCGCCGGGCGAACGGCAGCACGCGGCGGCCCGGCGCCACTGGGACCGCCACGCCGGCGGCCTGGTGCCGTTCACGAGCCGCGCAATGCTGCAGCGGTACCAGCGATGCCTGCACGACTCCGCCCGTCTGTCGGCCCGCCTGCCCGGGGCCGCCGCCCGCCTGGGCACCGACGAGTCGACGGTCCTGCTCGCGGCATACTTCGCGGCCCTGGCCCGGGTGACGGGCCGCGCGACGATCGCGGTCCGGCAGGTGGTGTCCAACCGGTTCCGAAGTGGACTGTCCGATGTGGTCACACCCCTGACCCAGTTCGGCCTGTGCGCGCTGGACGTGCCCCCGTCGTTCCCGGACGCGGTGGCGGCGGTGGCCCGGGCCGCCCTCCCGGCCCGCAAGTACGCCTACTACGACCCGGACCGGGTGCCCTCTCCGCAGACCCCCTGCTTCAACGACCGCCGCGCGCTCGCGCTCACCGACCCGCCGTCCGCGGCTCCTGCGGGCCCGACCGAGCCCCTGTTCCTGCACGTGGACAGCGTGCCCGGGGCCGTGCGGCTGCTCTTCGACGTGGACACGGCCTGTTTCGCACCCGGTACCGTCGCGGCGCTCGCCCGGGAGATGGAGTCGGTGGTCTGACGGCTCACAACCGGAGTCAGGCCGCGTTCTCGATGTGCGGCAAAGGCTCACGCTGGGCCAGCCACAGCGGCGGGATCCCGGCCCGGCCCGTGTACGCGGCCACGATCCCGCCGACGATCGCGCCCGTGGTGTCGACGTCGCCGCCGGCCTCGACGCACGCCCGGATCGCCGCCGGATAGTCGTCGAGCCGGGTCGCGGCCACCCACAGCGCGAACGGCACCGTGTCCTGCGCGAGCACCTGCGAGCCGTTGCCGAGCTCGTAGGCCGCCTCGGCCACGCTCGCCCCGAGCAGCCGCCGCGCCCGGCGCACGCCGGTGAGGACGGCGCCGTCGACGAGGTACCCGGCCACGGCGTCGAGCAGCTCCCGCGGCTCGGGCCGGTTGCGCACGAGCCGGGCCCAGCCCGCCTCGGCGGCCGCGACGGCGACGGCGACCGCGCCGAGGATCCCCTCGGCGTGCGCGTGCGTGACCTCGGCCGAGCGCATCGCCTCCAGCGCCGCCGTGCGCGCGTCCCCGGCGTGCAACGCCCCGAGCGGCGCGACCCGCATCGCCGCCCCGTTGCCCATCGAGCCCTGCCCGCCGAACGCGTCTCTGGCCACGTCCCGCCACGGCTCGCCCTCGCGGATGCGGCGCAGGATCACCACGGCGCCGCCGCCGTAGCCGCGGTAGGGCTCGAACCGGTCCGCGAAGGCCCGCGCCAGGCGGTCCTGGTCGACGGCGCCGTCCTGGATCAGCTGCGCCGCGAGCACGCTCGCCATCTCGGTGTCGTCGGTCCACGGCCACGATCCCGCGGGGGCCGTGCCGTCGAGGAGGTCGTCGAAGGTCGTACCGGGAACGAAGAACTGTGCCCCAAGGGCGTCTCCCACACTCAGCCCGTCCAGGCTGTCACGCAAGCATCCGAAGTCGGTCATCGGGAAAAATTGTCACACCCGGCGGCTAGGGTCGGCCACGTGAGCGTCGTACAGCAGTTCCGGTATCTCGCCCCCTCGACCGCGGGCGCCGATGGGGTGGCCCTGCAGACCAGCGGCGGCCCGGCGGCCAACCCGCGCTTCTTCTCCGGCTTCCTGACCACGCCCCCCGCGGCCGCCGCCGGACTGCTCGCCGTCGCCGACGTCGCCCGCACCCGCTACTACCAGCCCCGCGACCCGGCCAGCCTCGACCCGGTCGTCACCGGCAGCGACGACCGGCTGCGCTTCGAGTCGTTCTCCGGCTGCTGCGGCGTCTACGCCCGCCTCGACATCATCCCGCCCGGCCTCGACGGCGAGGTCCTCGGCCACGGCACCACCAACGTCGACGTCAACCCGCCGCTGCGCGAGGCCCTCGCCCGCATCGCCGGCCTCGACCCGCTGCACCTGTCCGTCGGCCCCGATGCCCTCACCGCCTCGACCCTCGACGGCACCATCGTGGAGAAGAAGGTGCCGCTCCCGGCCCGCTGGCTGCGCGGCTTCGCCGAGGTCCACGTGCTCTCGGCCGGCTTCGACCTGCGCGCCGAGCTGCCCGCGGCCGAGGCGGCCGCGTTCCTGCGCCGCCTGCCCGCCGCCGGCGACCGCTCGGCCCTGTGGGCGGTCCCGGCCGGCCGCTCGCTGCGCCTGACCTCCCGCCCGGTCCCGGGCGCGGTCTGCCTGGCCGGCGCCGGACGGCTCGCCGCGTTGCGGCCGCTGCTGCGCCACGGCCACAGCCTGCGCGTCTACGGCCCGCCGGTCGCGGCCGGCTCCCCGCCGGTGGCGAGCGCCTGGGAGCTGCGCACGGGTGCGCTGCGCCTGACCCTCACCCTCTCCCCGGAGGTCCACCGCGGCTTCTCCGGCGAGGGCGCCGCCCTGACGTCCCTGGCCACCGACGAGGTCACCGACGACGCCGAGCTCGTCGGCGCCCTCCTCGCCTGGGACCCGGCGATCGACGTGGCCGCCCTGGCCGACGCCGCCGCCCTGGACCCCGGCCGCGTCCGGGCCGCCCTGGCCCAGCTCGGCACCGCGGGGCGGGTCGGCTACGACGTCACCGAGGCCGCGTATTTCCACCGCGTGATGCCCTACGACGCGGCCCGGGCCGAGCGCGACAACCCGCGCCTGGTCGGCGCCCGCACGCTGGCCGAGTCCGGCGCCGTCACCTTCGACGGCCCGGCTTCCGCCGAGGGCGTCACGGCCGCGACGGTGCGCAGCGGCACCGAGACCTACCGCGTCCGCGTCCTGCGCGACGGCACCACGACCTGCACCTGCCCCTGGTGGGGCAAGCACCGCGGCACCCGCGGCCCCTGCAAGCACGCCCTCGCCGTCACCATCGCCGGGAGCAGCGCCGGGAGCACCGCATGATCGACCTCGGCCTGATCGCCGACGGCAAGGTCGAGGACGTGGCCGCGGCCGTCGCGGCGCTCGACGAGCCCGGCCGCCCGGCCGCCTTCAAGGCCCTGGAGGCGCACGTCAAGAGCCGCTCCCGCGCCCCCTGGCGCGGCCCCGCGTATACCGCCGTGGCCGTGGCCGCGGTCGGCACCGCCCCGTCGGCCGCGGCCGCCGCCCGCATCCTGCGCCGCCGCGACTTCTCCCCCATCCCCACCACCGCCGCCGCGGTGGTGGCCACGGCCCGGGACCGTGGCATCACCTGGCTGCCCGACCTCGCCGTCCGCCTGAGCGACCGCACCGACGACAACCTGTGGGACGGCACGTGGGACTTCGTCGCCGCACTGCTGACCGCCACCGGCGCCCCCGCCCCGCCCGGCGACTGGTTCGTGCTCGGCTGGCTGATGGACGTGGGCTATCCGCGCAAGGACCGCCTGCGCTCGGTCCCGGTCGCCGAGCGCCTGCGCGCCGACCCCTTCCTGGACGACATCGTCCCGCGCCTGTTCACCGCCGACGGCGCCGGCGAACGCCTCCTGATCTGGCAGCTGCAGGGCCGCCCCGGCGGCACCCTGGCCCTGGTCGAGGCCCTGTCCGAGCTGTCCCGGGAGGGCCGCCTCGACCGCGCGGCACTGCTGTCCTCGACCCTCTCCCGGCTCCTGCGCGGCACCGACCGCCGCCCGGCCACCCGCGCCTACCTGGCCCTGCTGACCGCCCTGGCCCCAGCCCCGGCGGAGGTGGCCGGCCACGCCGGGGACTACCTGCGCCTGCTGTCCGACGCCCCGGTCCCGGTGGCGACGGCCGCCCAGAAGTCCCTGCGCGCCGCCGGCGACCTGGACCTCGATGCGGTCCTGGAGTCCTCCCGGGCCGTCCTGCGCCGCCCCGACAAGACCCTGGTCCGCACCCAGCTGACGTGGCTGGAGCAGCTGATCCGCCACCACCCGGACCGCGGGGCCGACATCGCCGCGGCCCTGACCGAGGCCCTGGACCACCCGGCCATCGACCTGCGCGAGCGAGCCGCCGCGCTGCTGGCCAAGCACGCCCCGGCGGCGGCCCCGGCCGCGTCGCCCGCCCACCCGGCCGCCCCGCCCACCCGCGGCGACGACCTCCCGCCGCCGCCACCGCCGGTCCCCGCCCCGCCGCCCATCACCGACCCCGACGAGCTGGCCGAGGAGGTGGCCGCCTTCTACAGCGGCCGCCCCTTCAGCGCGCTGCTGCCGATGGAGCGCATCCTCGACGGCACCGTCCGCCTGGCCGCCGCCGACCGACCGGCCCTCGCCGCCGCCCTGCGGCCGGTGCTGGAGCGCCACCGCGAGGGCATGGGCGAGCACCGCTGGGACCCCAACTGCCTGTGCGGCGCCTTCACCGGAGTCCTCCAGGCCGCCGTGGACCCGCACGCGCAGCCGGCGTCCCCCTCCGGCTGGGCCGCGATCCTGACCGCCGCCCGCCGGTTCCTGTCGCTGGGCGAGGCGCCGCCGGACCGCCGCATCCCGCCGCCGCAGCGCCTCCTGCGCGCCCGGCTGGCCGAGATCGGCCTGCACCTCAACGCGCAGACCCTCCCGGGCGACGGCCTGCTGAGCGCCCCGGGGTGGACCAGCGGCGCCCTGGACACCGACGTGCTCCTCGACCGCCTCGCCGCCCGCGCCGCCCACGAGCCGCCGGACCGGGAGTCCCCCGGCCGCGACCCGTGGCCCTGGGACCTCGCCCAGGCGATGCTGCGCCTGCCGCCCGGTCCCGACCCGGCCGCGGCCGGGCGGGCCGAGGCCCTCGGCACCCCGGCCGGCGCCCGCCTCGCGACGTGGCTGCGCGGCGGCGGCCTGCCGGCACCGCAGTGGCGGGTCGACGTGCGGCCCCGCCCGCCCCAGAAGCACAGATACGACCACTCACACGCCGGCTTCCCCGCCCTGCGCGTCGAGGTGACGACGTCGCCGGCCGAGGCGGACGGCGGCGGCGAGACGTTCGGCCTGCTCGGCGCGCCCCCGCCCCCGATCATGCCCGGCGGCCAGGGCTGGCACGTGCTCTGGCCCGGCGTCCTGCCCCGTCACCGGGGCCTGGTCGCCGTCTTCGCCCTGCCGGCCACGGCAGCGGCCGCCGACATGGACGAGCGCGGCGGCGCCGTGATCCTGCCCCTGCTGGCCGAGACCGAGGGCGACGGCGGCCCAGCGCTCGCGATCGCCGTCGCCTACGCCCTCGCCGCCCGGCACGAGTCCGACCGCCTGGCCGCCGTGGACGCCCTGCTGCTCCTGGCCGCCGGCGACGCCTTCGACGCCGAGACGACCGGGCACCACCTCGGGCTGCTGTCGGCGGGCGGCGCGGTGACCGTGAACCGGACCGTCCAGCCGCTACGCGACGCGGCCGCCGCGGGGGCCCCGCGCACCGTGTTCCGGCTCCTGGCCGCGGCCCTGCCGGCGCTCCTGGCAGCCGAGCCTCCGCCGCGCGGCACGCCGGACCTGCTGACCCTGGCCGCCGAGACCGCCGCGGCGGCTCCGGCGGGGACGCGGATCGAGGGCCTGCGCGAGCTGGCCGCCCGGAAGGGATCGTCCCGCCTGGTCACGGAGGCCCGACGGCTGGCCGGCGCCCTGCCGTGAGCCCGGCGCGGCACGGGGTATGACCGCCCGCGCCCGCGTCGGCGTCCTGCGACGCTCGTGTTCGGGGCGTTGCCGCGGTGCGGTTCGGTCGCCGGGATCGCTCGGGTCCAGGCATGGGAAAATCATAAATTTGGGGAGAACAGCAAGAAGTTCGGACGGCGCTCGGCGAGTCCTCGGACGCGACTCGTTGCCGTGGTGGCCGCCGTCGGTGTTGCCGCACGCGCCGGTGGCACGGCGGGACACGACACCGTCGAGGTCTGGCCTGGCGCCCGTCATCCCGCCCTGCCAGGGGGCGCCGGTCTCCTGGACTGCCGCAGACGTGGATGCGGTCCGGCTCGGCCGAGTACGCGGCCGACCGTACCGATGGTGATCGGTTCTCGAGTGCGGCGGCGCCGCGACGAGCGGTGCGGGTCAGCCGGCTCCGGACCACCCATACTCCGGCCGGACCCCCGGCACTGACGTCGTAGTGCTCCGGGGCCGGGTGCGCACACGAACCGTCACCGGCCGCCCCATGCCGAACTTGCGGACATGCCGATGTCCGTGCGCCTGCGAGGCGCGGCTGCCCGACCGCGTTTCCGTGCCATGACCTACACGGTGGATGCGCGCCCCGCTTCGTCGAGGAGCACCTGCAGCCGATCCCGGCAGCGCAGCAACAGCCCGGCGATCTCATCGAAGGTCGCCGCGTTGACCGTGCTGTTGTCGAACCACATCGCCCGCACCGCGGCCTGACTCTGCGCCAAGTACGATCCCGCAGCGTCGACCAGTCCGATGAACTCGTCCCTGTTCTGCGGTGGCGCGAACTGGACCGACCCGCGCGCGGCTCGCAACGGCTCCCCGGTAACAGCGAACACCGCCGCCTGGTCGCCGCCCGCCTGATCAGCTCCGATCCACGCCAGGACATACTCGAGCTCTGTCGCGGCCAACGTCAGCCTGCCGACTGCCAGAACCGCTTCATCGGTGACCCGCCGCATCCCGCAACCGTATCGGAGACGCGCCCCGCAGGTGCACGCTCATAGCCGCGATCCGTGGGCGAAACGAGATTCGGCTGAAGGGGTCGAGTTGATTCGCGTTCGACGCGCGCCGCATCGGCTTCAACGATGCTCCGCCCGGGGCCGAGTAACCATGATCGGGTGAGCGAACATAGCCGATGAGCGCGCACGTGGTCATGCGCCGAATGCGCGAAGAGTCCGGCGGGCGGGCATCGCTGAGCCGTACTCTTCCGAACGAATCACGTGGACACGATGGGAGGTGCGGGGTGCGGATCTCTCAGGCGCAACGTCGAGTTTGCCGTCGTTTCGGAGTTGAGCCTCTGATTCCCGGCAGAGGCACGATGATCGGCGTTGCACAGGCGCGAGGTCCGGAGCTGCTTCCGCTGAACGCCATCCGCCACCCGCCGGTAGGCCAGACCAATGGCTGGTATGTGTGGCGAGGCGGTCCCATCCCGCAGGACGATGACGAATTCTTCAGCCCGGTTCACGTCGAACATGCGACGGACCGGTTTCCGGACCTGCTGCATATCTGGCCCTGCCAGCCGGATGGGGAGTGGTACTTGCTCCCGGATACGAGGACGTCTGGTACGACGAGGCATTTCTCGAGTCCTAACCCGTCAGTCGTCCTGATCTAATAGGTGACCGGGCGCTACAGACCGTGAGTGGCCGGCTGGCGGTTCGGTGCGCGGATCTAGCCGATGTGGGCACACGTGTTCATAGCTGAACGGCGCATCCGATCGGAGCGTCCGGGCGTCTCTGGAGGAGGTCATCCTCAACGTGCCGCGGCCGCTGCAGGGCTACGGCTGCTTCCCCGCCTGCAACCCGTTCGGCCGGGGGTCGGACGCCGGGTCGAGTTGACCGGCCTCCAGCGGGCGCGCCGTCCGCGCCGCCCAGAACGGGCGCAGCCGCGGTACCAACGCCGCCAGGTAGGCACGCGCGTCGCCGGGGCCGCGTAGCGGCAGCCTCACGCCCACCGAGAACACCCCCCACGTGTACTCGTCCGGCCCGCACACTTCATCGCAGAACTGCGGACGCCCGGCCCGGAAGTACCCCGCGCCCTCGGCCGTCCAGACCAGCCCCGCACGCCCGTCGTCGGGTGCGATGACGTATCCGTCGCCCTCGACCCCGAAACCGGTGATCATGCCGAGCCGCCACCCGTCGACCTCGGACTCCGCGATGACCGGAAACCCGTGGTACGCGGGCGCGTCCTCTGGCGGCGCCAGGAACGCAGGCAGCGCCGGATCGATCGTCACGGCATCCTCGTCGAGCAGCACCTCTCGGACCACGGGCGGCATTTGCTCCTCGGACACGCCGTCGATCCTCGCACGGACCGACTTCATCGAGCGACGGCATCCTCATCTGCCGCGATCAGTCCGCTGGACTGTCGTGGGACTGCTCGTCGGGCGAGGTGTCGTCTACGGGCTTGCCGAGAGCAGAATGTCGAGCGCGTTCACGGACGGTCGTGCAGAAACCACGCGTCGCTGCGGGTCACGGCGAGCGCGAGCGCCCACGGCGGCATCTGGAGACTGCCACCGACCGCCTTGAGCTGCTTGGCAAGCCGCCATGCGTCTGGACCGAGCGTCGGCGGCCGGGCGACGACGAACTGCAACATCGTCGTCCAGCAGGCCACCAACTCGGCACCGCAGTGTCGTTCCCACTGCCGGATCGCCGCCGCCAGCCCCGCCGGCCCGCCGGGCCGAGCAGCGGCGTAGTAGCTGACCCAGACCGGTGCCAGCCACTGATGCGGTGTTGGCAGGAGGACGAGCTGCACGTCCCGCGGCGTGTACCAGGTCCGCGTGCCGACGTAGTGCGCCGCGACGCCATGCCCCAGCTCGATGAGATCCGGATCCGCGATAATCGTCTCCCAGAGCCACCCCTCGACGGCCAGCCGGGTCGTGGGCAACGGCAACTCCCGCTCGGCCCGCGCGGCGAGGTTGACGTAGCCGAGGCTGCCCATGTGCAGGTACAGGTCGTTCGGACCGACCGGGTCATCGTCGCCCCAGTTACGGTAGATCGACCAGGGGTCGACGGCGCGAGCTGCCCGCTCCAGCAAGGCGATCTCGTGCGGCTCCGGCTCGTGGTACAACTCCCCAACACCCGTCAGCACCGGCCACCGGCCAGTCAGCGCCACCACCGATCGGGCCGCCCGCCAGGACTCCAGGACCCGCGCCGGCACAACACCCTCCACCAGCATCGTGTCGCCCAGTCCCTGCTCCACCGGATGCCCATCGAGTGCTGTTCCCCGCAGTGCCACGGCAACCTCGCCCGGATCGTCCATCACCCGCACCACGCCAACGACCGTACCGTGACGAGCGGCCACGTCGGTGCCCCACTTCACCTTGGGCATCACCGGCATCGCGACGCATCGCCGCTGCTGGCGATTGACGGCCTTGATCAGGTGCGCACACATAGCCGCGACGCGGTCGTCTCTGAAGTTCGCGCCACGTCAGACCACGGTGTGCTTCGACATGGTCGCGTCGGGGATGCTCTGGAGTGAAATGATCGTCGACGTGCTGTCGCTGCCCCAGCCCCCGGAAACTGAGCTCGCTCGTCCTACGAACCGACTTCAACGATGACGCCGCCTGGGCCGATCTCCAGGCCGCCATCGGCGTAGGCGGAGCCACCTACGTCAGCGACGTCCGCCACGCCGGCGTAACCATTCACGCCCTCATCGATGCGAATGCCGCCGCGGTTGACGATGACAAGCTGACGTAGCGGTTCCTCGCCGACGCGACGACTATGGCCGACGCCGAGCGCACGCTGCTTGCTGTCGATCTGTACGACGAGCCCGGTCGGACGTTCCGGCTTTCGGCCCCGATGGTATGCCGACGTTTCGGCCAATCTCAGCATCGCGAACATGGACTTTCACGAGTTTGCCGACGCCGTGGACGAGCCGGGCACCCTTTGCGGCTTCGACGGCAGGTAGTCCAAGGTCCCGTGCGCGAATCTGCCGCGCCGAGAGCGACAGTCCGTCCGAACCGATCGATACCCACGCCGCCTTCTGTTTCCAGCCTTACCCGACCTCAGCGCTGGTATGAGCACCCGACCTACGCGCAACCTCGGTCGCCTCGAACGTCTGCAGTCAGTCCTCGCCGACGAGGCCGAACGCCTGTGGAAGCGCCAGCAGAAACTCGCGGCGGACTGCCGAGACTTCCCTGTCCGCCTGCGCCTGAGCAAGCCGGATCAGCTCGGACCGGTCAGCGATGGACAACCGACCGAGCAGATGCATCACTGTCTCCATCACCCGCACCGCATCATCGGGATTCACCGCCTCGTCGTCACTGAGCTCCAGGAACATCAAGCACTCGAACAACGCCTCGGCCACAGTCTCCAACACCCAATCACCGTAACGAAAGTGATCAACCACCAAAGATCAGGTGCGCGAACATGCCGCTGCGGGAGCGCGGTGCCGGTCGGCGCTCGTCACGGCAGGTGAGCTGCCTGAGGAAGCCGGAGGTTCCGATTGTGCCGTTCTGCGGGGGCTGTCTATCGCTGGTCACATACGATCCGTCGATGGCTGACGAGAGCCGGGCGCTGCCGGTCGTGCTGGCGGAGGCGCACCGCTTGGGGTTCTTCGAGGATCACGACGGGCACGACTTCCAGCCGGAGGCCGAGTTCGAGTGGCCCGGTGAGACGGCCGAGTGGTGGCGCCTGTGGACGGGCGACCCGGCGGCCGGAGAGCCGCCCCTGCGCGTGTTTGGGGTTGACGGCAGTGGCGGGAAGATGGCCTTCTGGGACCGTACGGGTGGCATGGAGATCGAGACGCAGCCCATCGTGTTCCTCGGTTCTGAAGGTGAGCTGTGCGTCCTCGCTCGGGACCTGGGCGACTACCTCTGGCTCCTGGCACACGGTGTCGGGCCACTGGAGCCGGTCGACGGCGTCCATCGCCTTCCAGAGCCGGTCGCGCCACTCGTCGCGCTGGCGCAGCGGTACACCGGCCGCGTCTTCCGCAGCCTGGCAGCGGTGATGGATGCCGCTCGTGCGGAGCTGCCGCCCTTGACGGCCTTTGTCGTCGCAACGACCCGGTAAGCACAGCATGCGCATGCCGAACGTCCGGATCTGCCGCTGATATTGCGTGCTGGCGATATGTTCGATCCTCTACGAGTCCGTTTTCCGGGCCTCGGCCCGCTGGCGCCGCAGCTCGTCCAGCGATGGGGGCGGCTCGGCGGGCCAGCGTGATGCCAGCTGTGCGCGTTGTGCGATCAGCTGGTCGCGGCTGAGTCCCTCGCCGTAGAGCGAGGCCTCGAGTGTCTCGCTGAACCGCAGGTAGTCAATGTCACGCGGGGACAGATCCCATCCGGGCTCGGGCAGCTCTCCGCGCTCGGCGATGGAGACCAGGTTGGCCGCGCGGGCATCGGCCAGGAAGGTGAACTGGCGGGATTGCCAGAAAGCGTTGTCGTCCGGGTCGAACAGCGGCGGGATCTCCGTGCCGGGCGGGAAGCCGAGCGCGGCGATCAACGCCAGCACGCGACCCTCCATGAATGGCCTGTCGTTCCAGGCGCCGCCGACGATGGCCGCGACGGTCGCCGGGTCCGGTGACCGCGCGGCCTCGGTCGCCCAGGCCTCGAACGCTTCCACGACGAGGTGGGGCGCGAACGGTTCGGGCTGGCCCTCCCGGTGCTGATACGGGCACGCATCCTGGATGTTGGGGAGATGGGCGGAGATGGCCACGCCCTGCGGGGTGCGCGCCTCGATGTGGGCGCACCAGCTTTCCGAGACGTATGCGGCCAGCGCCGGGGCGCCGCTCGCGGCGGCCAGTTCCTGAATACCGGCGCTGAACCGCGGCCGCTCACGGTAGAACGGGAGCACGTTGACCCGCTGCCAGCCCTCACCGAGGTCGTGCAACCGCCGGAACCGCGACCCGAACGCCTGACGCACGCCCGGGTACGCCGGGAGGAACCCGTTGCCGGGCCTCCCCAGGAGAACCCTGGTGGGGGTCGCGTAAGTTCGTCGGCTACCAGTGTCAGGCCGCTTTGCGGTCGAGTCCGGTGCGCTGGACGATGTCGAGCCGCTGCTGGTCGACGTCGTCGCGGCCGGCGCCAATGAGATCGAGGGCGTCGACTTCGATGTCATCGGCAAGCGTGAACTGCGGGCCGAGGCCCGGCGCAAGGCAGTGGCCGCGGCCCGTACAAAGGCCGACCTGTACGCCGAGGCCGCGGGCGTTCGTGTCGGCATGGTTCTGCACATTGAGGACGTGGATCCGGAGCAGCCGGGCGCTGCCCGCTACCGCAGCCACGCCGAAGCTGCCGCGACGACGGCCCAGGACCTCGCCCCAGGCCATATCGTCGTGTCCGCCGCAGTGATCCTTGGCTACGCCGTGGCGCGCGACTGACCCACCTGTGCCAACGCCAGCCCTCAAGGTCACGCGCGCACTCATGCCGCGGACAGCGCGTTCGCGATGGTTGCGCTCAGTGTTGTCGTCGCTGTCGGCGGCCCTGGGCCATGGCGTTCTGGGTAAGGTCGGCGCGTAACTGGGTGCGGGTGCGCATCAAGATCCGTCCGAGCATGTTCTTAGCATCGTCGCCAACGTTTGCCTGTACCTCTATGAGGTGATGCGGTTGAGCGAGCGTTGGCGCGACGACACGCGCATATCGATGATGCTGTGGCCGCTGTACGACCGGCTCGGGCCCTCCGATCGGCTGATGCTGCAGGCGCGCGGCGCGATCGCCGACATCCTCTGTGACCATCCGCAGCGCGGAGCCGCTGCCCTGAGTGACCTGCGCCGGATTCTCGCCCAACAGGCGTAACGTGTTTGGCGACGCCGACCCCATCACCACCGAGACCTGGCGGAACGTGGTCGTACGGCTCGTGCAGCACGGCCGACTCGCCGAGGCGATCGCGGCGAACGCCGAGCTCGTCGCGTCCAGCTCGGAGGAGTTGACGCTGGGAAGATCACTAGGCCAGCCCGGGCACCGGTGTCGCCTCCGACGGACTGGCCGACGAACTGGCGGAGGGCGGCCCCGTTGACCGGCCGCCCTCCGCCGCGATCGCTACACCGTGGTCAGCGTGACCGACGACAGGTCCCGCTGGCCCAGCGACGTCTTCACGCGCAGAATCAGCACGTGCCGCCCAGGGCCGCCTTCGACACCGTTGCCGGAGTTGGCCGGCAACAGCGTCGCCACGCCGTTGTCGACCAGGTACAGGTGGCCGTTGGACTGGGCGCACTGCGTGTACGGCAGCGACGCGGTCCACTGGAAGGTGGGATGCCCGGGCGCCGCGACGACCGGGTTCGACGACGTCAGGGCGCCGGTCGCGTTCTGCAGGCAGATGGCTGAGTCGACGGTGATGTCGGCGTGGGCCGGCCCGGCGCTCACCAGGAGGGTGCCGATCGTGGTCAGGGCGGCCAGTGCGGCGGCGCCGCTCGTGCGCAAGGTGCTCATGTCCCAGAAGGTGTTCCATCCCGTTCCAACCGCAAGTCCCCTGACGATGCGATCCAGTGCTGGACGACGCCGTCGCGGACGTTCCGCAGGCCGCGTTCGAAGCACTGCACCCGGTCGTCGCCGTCACCGATCCGCTCGCTCGGGTCGACCGGAAAACCCAAGGCCAGTAAGGCATCGACGTCCTCGAAGGACTCGACGTCGAGCGGGACCGCGATCGTGTCGCGCTCGGCGGCTGGGCGAGCGCTGAGATCATCGGTGTCTGCCTGGCGGGAGCGAGCATCATGGTGACGGTTGACTGGTGGCAGCTGGAACACGCGTACAGCCGGGCAAGCGACACGCCAGGGCACCTGCGTACGTTGGAGTTCGGAGACGCCAAGGCCCGCCGGGCGCCGCTGCATCACCTGGACCATGTCGTGCTGCACCAAGGTTTCCGGACACGGCCACCTTTCCGGCGGTCCGCGTCGTGACCGCGCTGCTCGCCGGCGGACGGGCACACCCCAACACAGTGGAACCGCTGCTGAAGTTCTCGGTGACGCCGCCCTGGGCGTGACCGGCGTTGACTGGTGACCAGTAGCACATGGGACTGCACAGCAGGGGGCAGACATGATCGGCACCGTCACCGGCTTCACCGCCGAAGCGATCTTCGCTTCCACCCTGCAGCCGTCGCAGAGCGTCACCCCGCCGAGGTCTGGGCCGCGGTCGCCGACGCCATCACCCGCCACGGCGCGCAGGGCTGCGTCCACATCCTCGCCCGCGAGTACGGCGAACACCCCGAGGCTGCCGCGCCCCGGATGCGCTTCGCCCGCGAGCTCGCCGCCGCCCCCGCCCTCGCCGGCTGACCGGACCTCTTGCCGGACAGTTCGCCGCAGCATGACGGGCACGCAGTTGCGCGGCCGCCGTGAGCGGCATCCGCACATGCCGCGATCCGCGCGCTACAGGCCGTGACGGTCCAGCTGGCGGCTCGGCGCGCGGATCTGGCCGATGAGCGGATCCAGCAGACGCATTGCGGCATAGTGCCCGGGCTATCGTCTGGCGATGAATTCCGATCAGGCTCTGGCGCTTCCAACGATGGAAGAGCTCGAGTCATGGGCTGGCCGCGGAAGAGTACTGTGCGCGACCGGGTCAGATGTGGCGGCATGGCGACTCCCGCAACCGGCGAAGGCTGCGCTGCTTTCCAGCGGCGTGCCATTGCTCGACGAAGTCGTTCACGAGGTTGCATTCCGCGCCGCATCGACTATGTACCGGCTGGCGCTCCTATCCGATGGCGGGTCGGCGCACCCGGGCTGGGAATACGGCGCCGTGCCGGAGACCGGCGAGGTACGCCTGTGGTCGGCGGGCGGCCAAGGCGACAGTTCCTTCGTAAACTCCTCGATTAACCAGTGGCTCTGCTCCCTGCACATGGTCGGGAGTTGGCTCGCTGCGTCGGCGGTCATCGGCTGCTGGCGGGAGAGCGCCGAGGCGGAGGAGCAGGCACTCGCCGAACTTGCCGATCTCCTCCGTCGGATCGAAGCGATTGATCCGGCCGCCATCGGAGACGGCGATCATGAGCAGCAGTTCTGGCCCGCGATGCTCGACCGGTGGCTCTACTGATCTTTCGTTAACCCGTCCGCTCCTGCCGCGGATGTCGCGCGGCGGAAGGCGGCGGTCATTGCCGGCTGCGGGTTCTTCGGGTCGTCAGCTAAGGCCGAAGTCGGCAGGCGACTCAGCAGCCTTCGCGCGGAACGCGGCCTCGAGGTGCTCGTCCCGCTGGCCGAGGATGGTCACCAGATCGGAATCCCTGGATTCGGCATACGCGTCGTCTCCGTAGCGGGCGATGAGGTCCTCCAGCAGTTCGGCCAAGCCGACCAGGCCGAGGTACCGCGCGGCGTCGACGGCGCGTCGCAGCCGGAACTCCTCGTTGACCTCGATGGCGAAGCCCAAACCACCGCCCATCGCAGAGTTGTAGACACGTAGCAGATGCGAAAGGTGCTCAACTCCGAGCGGTGCGTCCTCGGGTACTTCGCCGTCCGCCCCGTAGTCGGCGGCGCAGTTCCACAGGAACCGCAGGCTTTCGAACTCGGGCACCGGCGAAGGTCCAGTCACGCCCCGAAGGATAAAGAGCGCCGACGTGCAGAACTCGATGCAGGTCGGTCACGATGGCGGCAGGATGCGGATGCACACTCGTGCCGCCGATCGGATGCTCGGCTGTGGATGGCGTCGCGGATTTCGGAGGCGTGCGTTCTGTGGCATTTTGAGCTGAGCGCGGTTGCTGTGGAGGACCCTCAGGTGGAAGAAGACGAGTACTGGGCGCGCTGGAGTTCCGCATCTGTGCCGAGGTTCGCGGCCTCGACGACCTCCAGCTGCGGGGGAACTGGTGCGACGGTCTCGTCGCCGAGGAATACGAGCTGGTGCAGCCGAAGCCCGTTATCCGCGGCCGCGCCTGGTTCGGGCCCGACGGACAGCAACCGTGGGAGTTCAGGCTGCTGGTCGATCCCGACACCCGTGCGCGTAACACTATCGACTGGTCGGCCTTACTGCCCGGCGAGCGGTGGGCAGGTTGGCTGTCGCTCGATCCACAGCGCCAGACGATGACCATCGACCCACTGGGCGGGCACCCCGACTGAGCATCCTCATCCCACTGCCCACGGCGCCGACCTTGGCGTCCGTTCATGCTTCCGAACGAGTTCGGAGCCCCAACCGAACCGCTGCCTCGATCATGTGCGCGCACATAGCCGCCGTTGTTGCACGACGGTCGGCAGGTCCTCGTCACCGCGGGTGAATGTCCTCGGCAAGGCCGCGGCGTCCCTGCCGACGACCTACGAGCACGGAACAACGCATCAGGAGAGTGAGACGTCGAACCCGTCCATCTCGTCCCACAGCACTGCATAGAGATCAACCACGAATGTTGTGGCGCACGCCATCAGTAACGCGGGGTCGGCGGCGCCTGATGCGACGACCGTAGCGATCGACGTCGTCGCCGACAACCCGGCCGGAGCATCGGGCATGTCGGCCGTGGCCGTGGCAACTCTCGCTTCGTCGACGTCAATAAATACGTACAGCGTCGCCCCGGTGGACGCATCGATGTCGAACTCACGAATGTCGGCCTGCGGCGGGTACTGCCGGAAGCTCGCGCCCGGATAGCGCGCCAGCACGCCACCTTGCACCATCGCCGCGACCGCGGACGCCGCGTCCGGCTGCTGGCAGTAGAACCTCATCTCATAAGCCACTTCATCGCCCTCCCGTGGCGGCCGAGGTCAGCACCCGCAGCGCCTCCCCGTCGAGGATCTCGCCGGCCCGCACGAGCCCGGTGCTGACCAGGGAGCTTCGGCCCAGATTCTGCTGCAGCCCGATCCCGACAGCGCAACGCGCTTTCATGTCCGGCAATGCGGCCTATGGCCGAGGGCGAACGGAACGGTGCGGTCGTGGCGGTATACGACCGCAACCGATCTTGGCTTCCGCACATGCCGCTGGTGTTGCGCGGCGGCCGGCCAGTGTTCGTCACAGAAGGTGACCGGCTCGGCGAGGCAGACGCTTCCTGTCTTGCCGATGTGCGTGCAGCCGATCTTGGATTCCGTGGGCTGGCTGTTCGTTGCCGACGAAACGACGCCATGATCGACTCCGTACGGACTATCTGCGTACTGGCGATGACCGCGCATCATGGTGCGCAGTTGTTTGCCGTGCAGATGACTACGTGATCAGCCCGCTGCGGTGGGCGAGGATCACGAGGTGTATTCGGTCGCGGACGTCCAGCTTGGTGAGTAGGTGAGCGATGTGGGTCTTGGCGGTACCGGGGGTGATGTGTAGCCGGGCGGCGATTTCCGGGTTGGAGAGGCCCTCCGCGACAAGCAATAGCACTTCGCGTTCGCGGTCGGTGATCCGCTCCAGCCGGCCCGGCGCGAGCCGTACGCGGTCCGCGGGCACTGGGCCGGTACCGTCGGGCATCGGCGTGTCGCTGTGCACCTGGCGGGTGATGGCGGCGGTCGGGTCGGCGTCGATTGCTTCATGCCCGGGCAGGTGTGCGGGTGAAGCGGTGAACCGGGCGATCAGGCGGCGGGTCACGCTGGGGGCCAGCAGCGCGTCGCCGGCGGCGATGGTGCGGATCGCGGCGAGCAGGTCAGCTGGTGGAGTGTCCTTGAGGAGGAAGCCGCTGGCTCCGGCATGCAGTGCGGCGTAGACGTACTCGTCGAGGTCGAACGTGGTGAGTACCAGCACCCGTGCGATACCCGATGTGGTGATCAGCTGGGTGGCCTGGATGCCGTCGAGGTCGGGCATCCGGATGTCCATGAGCACGACCTCGGGTCGGTGCCGATGGGCCTGGTCGACGGCTTCCCGGCCGGTGCCGGCCTGAGCCACGACAGCGAGGTCGGGTGCGGTACCGATAATGCCGGAAAGGCCCGCACGGACAAGGGGTTGGTCGTCGGCGACCAGGACTCGCAGGGTCACGTCGCCGGCTCCTCGACGGCGTCGAGGGCAGGCGTCGGCAGCCGGGCCGCAACGCGGAACCCGCCACCGGGTAAGGGTGCGGCGTCGAGATGGCCGCCGTAGAGCTGGACCCGTTCGCGCATGCCGGTGAGCCCGAGACCGGTCGATGCGACGGGACCGCCCCTGCCGTGGTCGGTCACCTCGATGACAAGCTCGTGCGGGAGGTAGTCGACAGCGACGTTGGCGGTCGTCGCGGCGGCGTGCTTGGCGACGTTGGTCAACGCCTCCTGGACGATGCGGTACGCGGACAGTTCGACCCCGGCGGGCAGCTGCCGGTGCTGGCCGGTGATAGTCAGCTCGACCCGGATGCCGGCCTGGCCGGTCCGCGTGACGAGCTGCTCCAGGTCGGCCAGTCCGGGCGTGGGCGTCAAGTCGGCGGGGGTGTCCGGGGCGCCGTCCGCGCGCAGTACGTTGAGCAGCCGGCGCATCTCGGCGAGGGTCTGCCGGCCGGTGGTCTCGATGGCGGCCAGCGCCGCACCGGCCTCGTCCGGCCGCTCCCGCACCATCAGCCGCCCGAACCCGGCCTGTACGGTGATCACGCTCATGCTGTGCGCCACCACGTCGTGTAACTCGCGGGCGATGCGCATGCGCTCTTCCGCGGCCCCGCGCCTGGCCCGTTCCCGCTCGACCTGTGCCATCCGGGCATGGTGGCGTACCAGCTCGTCGCCGTACCGGCGATGCTCACCCCGGGCGTACCCGACCGTCCAGCACAGCACGAGCACGACCGCGAACGGCAGCACGCCGCCGGCGCGCCCGGTCAGCGCGGTGGCCGCCGGGCCGGTCAGCGCGACGACCAGCACGGGCAGCCCGGTCCGCGCCGGGTATCGGCCAGCGACCAGGTAGAGCACGTACCCCAGGGGAGCCACGGCGAGGAAGGGCAGCAGCGGCGCCCACGGAGCCAGCCAGAACCCCACCAGCGCGCAGGCAAAGCCGAGCAGCAGCCGGCGCTGCCCGATCGCTACAGGCAGGGCAACCAGAGCGGTACCACCGAACGCCAACGGCCACGGAACGATCTTGTGAGCGAACAGCACCCAAGCCACCAGGCCGTACCCGAGACCGGCGGCGACCTCGACGACGAATCTCTGGCCGGGTCGCAGCCGCTGCGACAGCGGCGGACGGGGTTGCATGCGCCCAGCCTACGAACACGGCCCGGGTGCGTCATCTGCCGCAAGGCATAGTCCGAGCGGCCCACGCCTGCGGACCGATGACGGGGGATGGCCTGGGCCGGCACGGTATTGCCCATGATTGAGGCACAGGAACTGACAAAGCGGTACGGAGCGACGGTCGCCGTCGACCGGTTGTCCTTCCAGGTCCGACCTGGCCGGGTGACCGGATTCCTCGGCCCCAACGGCGCCGGCAAGTCCACCACGATCCGGATGATCCTCGGGTTGGACACCCCCACCGGCGGCCGCGCGCTGATCGCTGGCCGGCCGTACCACCGCCTGCCGTACCCCCTGCGGGAAGTCGGTGCGCTGCTGGATGCCGGTGCGGTGCATGGCGGTTTGCGGGCCGGGCAGCATCTGGCGTGGCTGGCCGCCAGTAACCGTCTGCCGCACGCCCGGGTCGCCGCTGTCCTCGACCGTACTGGCCTGGATGCCGTGGCCGGCAAACGGATCCGCGGATTCTCGCTCGGCATGCGCCAGCGCCTCGGCATCGCCGCCGCGCTGCTCGGCGATCCGCAGATCCTGATCTTCGACGAACCGGTCAACGGCCTCGATCCGGAAGGCATCGCGTGGATCCGTGGGCTCATGCGGGCCTTGGCGGCCGAGGGCCGTACGATCCTTGTCTCCAGCCACCTGATGAGCGAGATGGCATTGACCGCCGACCACCTGCTGGTGATCGGCAAGGGTCGGCTCCTGGCCGACGCCGGCATCGACGAGTTCGTCCGTTCGGCCGGCGCGTCCACCTTGGAAGACGCGTACCTGCGGCTCACCCAGGACGCCGTGCAGTACCGCAGCACGGAGGTGAACCGGTGACCGCCGCCCTACACGCAGAGTGGATCAAGTTGCGCTCGCTGCGGTCCACCTACCTCACGATGCTGTGCGCTCTTGCGCTCGGTACCGGGCTCGGCTTCCTGGACACCACCTCGGTCGCACACCACTGGACCACCATGAGCGCCCAGGACCGGGCCGCGTTCGACCCGGTTGGTAACTCGTTCACCGGACTGGCCTTCGCCCAGCTCGCGTTTGGAGTGCTCGGCGTGCTCGCGATCAGCACCGAGTACGGCACCGGCATGATCCAGACCACGCTGGCTGCGACACCCCGCCGCGGCATCCTCTACATCGCCAAGGCCGTCGTTGTCGGCACCGTGGCCCTGCTACTCGGCGAGACGTTCGCATTCGGCACCTTCCTCCTCGGCCAGGCGGTGCTCACCACCAACCACCTCGACGTAAGCCTGACCGATCCGAGCGTGCTGCGTGCCGTGTCCAGCGCCGGCCTCTACCTGTGGGTGGTGGCCATGGTGGGCTACGGTGTCGGAGCGCTCCTGCGACACACCGCCGCGGGTATCGCCGTCATGTTCGGGGTCATCTTCCTGGCCTGGCCGGCCGCCCGGGCCATGGAGACCTGGTCGTACCTGCCCGACAAGCTGGTCCTGAGCAACGCCGCCGACGTCCTCGGCCAGGTACACGCGCTGGCCGTCAAACCCCGCCTCCCCTCGCTCGGCCTGGCGTACCTCGATCTCCTCATCTACCTGGTGGCCGCGCTCGTCCTCGGCGCCTGGCGCACCAACCGCGACGCGTGACACAGCCCAGTTGAGCCATCCGGATCTGCCGCGGCGGGAGCGCTGGCGTTCATCAAGGCCGGTGACGCACCGTAGTACATGGCTGTGTTTCCTGTCCTCAGCTCTCATCTCGAGCCTTCGGGTGAGCTTGTCCTGCGTGCCACGGTGGCGGCCTACCTCGGTCGCTACCGCGGCCTGACCCGGCAGCACAGCGAGTCCGACCTGCGGGTCTTCCGACGCTGGTGCGCCGACCACGACCTCGATCCGCTCGCCACGGTCCGGATCGACATCGAACGGTATGTGCGCTGGCTGCAGGACGTGCGCTGCTACCAGCCGTCTACCGTCTCACGCCGCCTGTCGATCGTGACGGGCTTCTACAGGACCTGCGTCATCGACGGCATCCTGCCGCACTCACCCGCCGACTACGTCCGCCGGCCGACCGTCCCCGCCGAGTCACCAACGCT